>CBFGUW010000001.1:0-193162 GCA_965652395.1 uncultured Saccharospirillum sp.
AGCCTACAGAAAGTAGCTTAACTGGGTTGGTAATATCTGCTTGACCACGTCAGGTCACCTCTAAGACGTCCCGGAACGGTTCGAACTACTGGAATGGAAGGTAATCAAACATGACTGAACATCTGACCGTTAACCGGTCGGACCAGCGCCGTGCGCTGGGTCTATCGACCTTTGCTTTTACGCTGTGTTTCGCAGCATGGACGTTATTCTCGATTCTGGGCATACGAATAAAGCAGGATCTTGGGCTTTCTGACAGTCAATTGGGTCTGTTGATGGCGACCCCGATATTAACAGGTTCCATCAGCCGCCTTTTTCTGGGGGTTCTGACAGACCGATTCGACGGCCGTTGGGTTTTCGGACTTGTGATGATGGCATCCGGTGCTGCCATTTATTTGTTAAGCCTGGCGCCGAGTTACGAACTTATGTTGGTGGCGGCTCTGGGAGTCGGACTTGCGGGTGGTTCCTTCATCGTGGGCGTAGCCTATACATCGGCCTGGTATGAAAAGGGGCGCCAGGGGACGGCACTTGGCATATTTGGTGCGGGTAATGTCGGGTCGGCGGTGACCAACCTGATCGCTCCGCTGCTGTTGCTGGTATTGGGATGGCAGGGAACTGCTCAAGTCTATGCGCTTGTCATGGCCGCGATGGGGGTGGTGTTCATCCTGATAGCGAAACCGGATCCCGGCATAGAGCAGCGGCGCCGGGCATCGGCCACGTTGAAGCAGCAACTCGCACCTTTGGCCGAGTTGCGAGTCTGGCGGTTCTCGCTGTATTACTTCTTTGTATTTGGCGCCTTTGTGGCCCTGGCATTGTGGTTGCCACACTATTTAATGGAAGTGTACGGGCTAACGATTACCCAGGCCGGTACGGTCGCCGCCATGTACACGATTCCCGGATCGCTTTTCAGAATTTATGGTGGTTGGTTGTCCGATAAGTACGGTGCCCGCCGGGTCATGTATTGGACCTTATTTGCGTCGAGCTTGATTACATTCATCCTGAGCTATCCTCCGACGCGATACCATGTAATGGGGATCGATCAAACCTATGACTTCGAATTGTCCACCAACGTCTTTCTATTCGCTTCATTGATTGTCGTTCTTGGGTTTTTCATGTCGTTGGGCAAGGCTGCGGTCTTCAAGCACATTCCGGTATATTACCCCAACCATGTCGGCTCCGTCGGCGGTGTGGTCGGTATGATCGGCGGTTTGGGCGGCTTTTTCCTGCCGCTGACATTCGGCATGCTGAACGATGTGACCGGTGTCTGGCAGAGCACCTTCATGCTCTTGTTCGCCGTTTCGACGGCGGCCTTGGCCTGGATGCACTACGCCATCCGGCGCGCCGAACGCATCGAATGGTATGAGCACAAAACGGTTCGCGATCTCCCTGAGCTGTCCACACCGTCCAAGTTCGTTCTGACCGAGTGGCACCCGGAGGATGCGACATTCTGGAAGACTCAGGGGCGGAAAATCGCCCGGCGCAATCTCTGGATTTCTATTCCCAATCTGTTCCTGGCGTTTGCCGTCTGGTCCATTTGGAGTATTCTGGTCGTCAAACTGCCACAACTCGGGTTTACCTATACCAGCAACCAGTTGTTCTGGCTGGCGGCCTTGCCGTCCCTGTCGGGTGCCACGTTACGTATTTTTTACAGCTTTATAGTTCCCATATTCGGTGGACGACGCTGGACCGCATTCTCCACGGCTTCCTTGCTACTCCCTTGTATTTGGTTGGGCTTTACGCTTCAAAATCCGGGTACGCCGTATCTGGTCATGCTAATTCTGGCACTGATGTGTGGCTTTGGCGGCGGTAATTTTGCTTCCAGTATGGCCAATATCAGCTTTTTCTATCCACAAGCTGAGAAAGGCGGTGCCATGGGGTTGAATGCCGGGCTTGGCAATCTCGGCGTATCCGGTATGCAGCTGATTGGCCCTCTGATGATATCCTCCAGTGTGCTTGGCCCGTTGGGCGGTGATGCATTGGTTGTGCAGGCCGGCGCGGCCGCGGGTAATTCAGTATGGATACAGAATGCTGCTCTTATCTGGATACCTTTGATTGTCGTGGCGACCGTGGCGGCCTGGTTCGGTATGAATGACATTGCCTCGGCCAAATCATCCTTCAAGGATCAGGCTATTATTTTCAAGCGGCCGCACACCTGGGTTATGTGCTGGCTTTACTTGGGTGCGTTCGGCAGTTTCATCGGCTTCGCTGCTGGGTTCCCTCTATTGTCCGGCAAACTGTTTCCCGAGGTGGACCCGACACGATATGCCTTCATCGGTCCCCTGTTGGGCGCTCTGTTCCGGCCCGTTGGCGGCATCCTGGCGGACAAACTGGGTGGTGCCCGAGTCACATTCTGGGTTTATTTGGTCATGGCTCTGGGAGTTATCGGAGTTTTGCAATTCCTGCCGGTCGAAGGTGATGACGGTTTCTTCTGGGGGTTCTTCGGCATGTTTATCGTGTTATTTATCGCCTCCGGAATTGCGAACGGGTCCACCTTCCGCATGGTGCCGGTCATGTTCAAGCAGATGCGCGAAGAAGCTCTGGGTCACGACAAGCACGAGCAGGCCCACCGGGAAGCGGGCAAGGAAGCGGCCGCTGTACTCGGGTTCATTTCCGCCATCGCCGCCTATGGTGGCTTTTTTATACCTAAAGCTTATGGAACCTCGTTTGCCATGACCGGTAGCGTTTCCGCCGCAATGATTGGGTTCGTGGTCTTCTATATAAGCTGTTTGTTGATTACCTGGTGGAACTACTCAAGACGGGGTGCGCGTTACCCGTGCTGATGTGAACGGCGGGCCGGCGTTTGTTGACAGGCTAGCGCCGGCCAACCATCGGGAACCTTTGAAGAGAGAGTATTCATGACACGAGACAAGACTGAAGACTGGGATCCAAGAAGCGACGATATTCTGGAAGATCCGATTTCTGCCTACGATACCATGCGCTACAAGTACGCGGTGGCCTGGAGCGACTATCAACAATGGTCGGTGTTTCGTCATGCCGATGCGATGCGGCTGCTGACCGAGCCGGAGACATTCAGTAATAACGTCTCGGACCGGGTCTCCGTTCCCAATGGGATGGACGCCCCGGAACACCGGCGCTATCGTGAACTGATCGAGCCGTATTTCTCCGCGAACCGAGTCGAAGCGTTCCGTCCGGTATGCCAGACCATTGCGGAAGAAACGGTTGGCGCCATCGACGCGGGTAAACCGTTCGAAGCCATGTCTGAATTGGCCGAAGAATATGCGTTGCGGGTGCAGTGCGCGTTCATGGGCTGGCCGGACCGTTACCGCGAGATCCTGCGGCAATGGCTGCACAAGCAACAAGCCGCGACTCTGGCCGGTGATCGCGCCGCACTTAAGGCGATCGCATCGGAATTCGATGGCTACATTCATGAGTTGATCGATGAGCGCGTGCGCCTGGGACAAAAAGCACCCAATGACAACACCACGGCGCTGATGAATGAACGTGTGGACGGGCGTCCTCTGTCGCATGAGGAACTGGTGAGCCTGCTTCGAAACTGGACCGTGGGTGAGGTCGGGACTATTTCGGCGAGCGTCGGCATTCTGTTGAACTATCTTGCCCGATATTCCGACTTGCAGGCTCACCTGCGAAACAACCCGCAGGAATTGAGCGCGGCCATAGATGAGATTCTCAGGATCGACGCTCCTCTGATGTCGAATCGTCGGCGGACCACCTGTCCGGTACATTTGGGTGGGCGCGATCTGGACGCGGGTGAGCGTTTGACACTGCTATGGGCATCGGTCAATCGGGATGAATGCGTATTCGGTGACCCGGACCGGTTCGACCCCGTGAAGAACGCACCCAATAATCTTTTGTACGGTGCCGGTCCCCACGTTTGTCCCGGAGCGCCTCTGGCTCGAATGGAATTGACGGTATTTATGTCCGCGGTACTGACGGAAACGCAAAACATCGAATTGGCAACCGGTCAGGCCGCCGTTCGCGCGCATTATCCTTCAGGCGGGTTTGCCGTGTTACCTATCGTCTGGCGCTGACCGTCGTCGACGTTCGAACCCTTGGGGTGTGATCCGGGCTGCTACCGGTGTGTGGATACTTCCGGGGCCCTTTTTGGGGCGCTGAGCATCAGCCCCAACATGGCCACGATCCAGAGCAGGAGTGTGATCCAGAACAGGATGCGGGGAATCCAGAGCAGCGGCGGGATGTCCAATGCCTGCGCCAGTTGGAAGGAGCCCGTGGAGTACATCGCTAGTGGAAATATCATACTCCACACTTGGGGCTCGTATCGAATCGGATACCGACGAATCCCGTGCCGCCAAACCGTCAATCCGACGAGTAGAGGGATCCACCAGGTAGCCGTCGTCCAGAACAGCAGTGTAAACCCTCTCAGAAAAGGCGCCAACGAGATGATCAATTCGTGGCCGTTGGCCTTGAGCAATACAGTGGAGCCGGCCAATGTGGTGATAGCGACCGCTCCCATATTGATCCAGTAGGGTGGCGTCAGCAGTTCCACCGTCACTTTCAGAAAGGTCAGGCGATAGAATATGAGGGTGATGATGGCCAAGTACAGCATACAACCCAACAAAAACGAACTGACCGCTATCAACGGGCCTATGGGGTAAAGCGCCTTGAGCGGCATCAGCAAGGATGTGATTACGGAAACGGACTGGGTGCCCACCGCCGCGAGCAACCAGGCCCCGTTTATGCCCTCGGTCAATGTGGGTTTTCGTTCGCGAATAGTCACGAAAAAGAAGAAGTTATACATGATCAGCACCCACAACACGCAAGCGAGTGCCCAGAACCCGGTCGTCAAGAGGCGGTTTTCAAACAGTAGATAGGAGCATGACCCCAGAATGCTGGTCGCCGCGACCCAGGTGAAAAAACCAGGGCCACGAGAATGACTTGTGAAGTCGCAAATGAAAGCCGATGGGAAAACTTTCAGGCGAACGGCATTGAGGTATCCCAGCAATACATAAAGACAGGTTCCGACCGAGAACAGTATGTAAGCGAGTGGTTCCAGTTCCAGCAGATGTGCACAGACGGCCATTGCGCCGGTGGCCATGACGACCGAGAAATAGCCCGGAAACAAGTCAGCGGCGGTTTGATGTACCCATGTCTGCGGCATTGTTGTTGTCGTATTCGTCATCAGCATCAACATCGAAAGGACCCGTGTCCAGTGTACGCTGCTGGATCGGGTATCCGTCCTTCAAAAAGGGTAGTTCGACTGTTCTGGGTCAATCTTTCGACTTAGAGTCGATCGATCCATCGATAATTGAAGTCATGATCCTTCTATCGGAGGTCGAAACTTGACAATCCACCGTGATTGGCAATAATTAAAACATACATATAAAATGAATCTTAAGGCCGTCCAATACCGGAACACTTAACCGTATTCGGATGGTTAGGGCCTGAGCCGTGACACATGACAACCGGGGATCCACTATGACAAATGACCTTTTAAATACCAGCCTGGGCGAAATCGCCGTTCAATTGGCCGGTGCTACACGCGTATTGCGTCAGTACAAGCTTGATTTCTGCTGCGGCGGCCACGTAATTCTGGCCGATGCGCTGACGAAAAAAGAAATCGATCCCGAAGAGGTGGTAAGTCAGCTCAACGCTCTGGCGCAACCGGACGATACGCAGGACTGGTCATCGAAACCCCGGGCGGAACTGGTGGATCACATCTATGAACGGTTTCATATTCTGCATCGGCAACAATTGCCGGAACTGTTGAAGATGGCGCGGCGTGTCGAGGCGGTTCACGGTCAACGCCCCGAGTGTCCCGTGGGGTTGGCGGATCACATCGCCGTGATGGCACGGGAACTGGAAAGCCATATGCAAAAAGAAGAGCAGATACTGTTCCCAATGTTAAAGCAGGATATGGTGGCGCAGGCGGCCGGTCCGATTCGTGTAATGCAAATGGAGCACGACAGCCACGGCGACGCCCTTGAACGCTTATCCGAATTGACCGACGATCTGACCCCGCCTCCAGGTGCGTGTAACACATGGCGAGCGCTTTATACCGGGCTGGAGTCGTTGCGTGACGATCTGATGGAGCACATCCATCTGGAAAACAACGTTCTGTTCAAGGTCGCTTGAACAGCCGGGCATAAATTCATCCGAAAAAGGGAGGCGGAGCCTCCCTTTTATTGATCTATCTCATGATAATGATTATTGAAGGCATTATGGTTTGTGTTCATTGGTGTATAAACCTTCATTGATGACCATCGCCGTGATCATCATCCAATCTTTGGAGTTTGAGCATGTCCACACAATACCGATTGCAAATTTCATGTCTTCCGTTGCTCGGTCTGTTCATGATGGCCATCATGGCAAATCTCGCTTGGGCGAAGGATGACCGTATAACGCTGGCCGGGCCATCGGCGGCGGTGTCGTTTCCGTTGGCGTACCTGGTGGCCACCGGTGGGTTGGATCACCTGGCGGATGAGGTCGAGTTTCGACTGTGGTCGACGCCGGATCAATTGCGAGCCCTGGCGATGGATGGGCAGGCCGATTTCATGGCCATGCCCTCGAATGTGATCGCCAATTTGAATCAACGCGGTGCGCCCGTGCAACTGGTGAATATTTCAACCTGGGGGATTCTTTGGATCGTCTCGAGAGGTGAAGCGGTGGATTCTTTGGTCGCACTGAAAGGCCAGGAAATCGTCATGCCGTTTCGTGGCGACATGCCGGACATCGTCTTCCACACGCTGGCCGAGCGACAGGGGCTGGATGCAAAAGCCGATTTCGAATTGCGCTATGTCGCGACACCGGTCGACGCCATGCAGTTGCTGCTGTCCCGTCAGGCGGATCATGTGGTGCTCGCCGAACCGGCAATTTCGATGGCGCTGACTAAAGCCAACTCGCTGCCCACCAGTTTGGTCGCGCCGGAACTGACCCGCAGCTTGTCGCTGCAGGATGAGTGGGGGCGTGTGTTTGAACGTGCTCCGGAAATGCCGCAGGCCGGTATAGCGGCGGTGGGAAAGGCCAGTCGGGATCGGGCGCTCATCGCCGCCGTGAACCAGGCGTATGACGAGGCGTTGCAACACTGCCTGGCCGAACCGACACCCTGTGCCGAAGCGATTGCTCCCTTGCTGGGTGGGCGGTTGTCCGTCAAGGCCATCGCCGATGCGCTGGCGGTCAGCCCCTTGCACACTAAAGCCGCGCCGCAAGCCCGGGAGGAACTGGAATTTTTCTACCGTACACTCGCCGCTCGCCAACCGGCTCTGATTGGCGGCCAACTGCCGGATGAGTCGTTTTATCAATGGCCGAACGCTCAATGATAGTCCGCACCGCTCACTACATCTGGGGCGGTTGGGGGGCCATCAGTGTATTGCTGGTGGCGCTGGCGGCCTGGGAATGGGCCGCCAGTTTTCAAAGTGAACTGATCCTGCCGTCACCGCTCGATGTGATGGCGCACTTGTCACAGCTGTTGGCGGACCCACAAGCCTGGCGCACGATCGGTATCACCGCTCGTCGCGCCTTGCTTGGTTTCGGTCTGGCCTGGATGGTCGGCGGCGGGTTGGGGTTGTTGGCCGGTCGCACCATCACAGGCGCGGTCATCAGCCGACCGTTGATTTCCGTCCTGCTGGGGACGCCGCCCATCGCCTGGCTGGTGCTGGCGTTGTTGTGGTTCGGCAGTGGCGATGGCAGCCCCGTCTTCACGGTATTCATCGCCTGTTTGCCGGTTCTGTTTCTGCAAAGCATGCAGGGCAGTCGCACACTCAGTCTGCAATACCACGACCTGGCGCGTAATTTCGAATTGAACGCGAGACAGCGCTGGATGGAGATCAATCTGCCGCACATTCTGTCGTATGTATTACCGGCGACCATCACCGCTTTGGGAGTCGCCTGGAAAGTCGTGGTCATGGCGGAGCTGTTGGCGGCCGATGAGGGCGTGGGCGCCATGTTGGCGGTGTCCCGCAGTTGGCTTGATACCACCGGCGCATTGGCGTGGATTCTGACCACCGTGGGTTTGCTGTTGGTGACCGAGTACCTGGTGCTCGAACCGCTGAAGCGTCATCTGGAACGGTGGCAAGTGAGAGAATGATGACCCGAAACGCCGCGACAACGAATCATGCACCTGCGTTGCGACTCAGCGGAGTCGGTTACCGCTATGGGTTGGAGACGGTTCTTGAAGACATTGAGCTGACGCTCTTCGCGGGTGAGCGTCTGGCGCTCGTGGGTCCGTCGGGGTGCGGTAAAACGACCTTGTTGCACCTGATCAGCGGTTTGCTGACGCCCGCCAAAGGAGTGTGCGAGAACGCGTTGCAGCGCACTCGAATGGTTTTCCAGCAGCCTCGTTTGCTGCCCTGGCAAACGGCGTTGACCAACCTGACCTTTGGGCTTAAGGCCCTGGGGGTGAGCTCGCAGGAACGCCGGCGGTCCGGCCTCGCGATGGCCCGCCGGCTCGGGTTAAGCGAGGCGGACGTCGCCAAATACCCGGATCAGTTGTCGGGCGGTATGCAAAGCCGAATCGCGCTGGGTCGGGCACTGATTGTCGAGCCGGATTTGTTGTTGATGGACGAGCCTTTTTCCGCACTGGATATCGGTCACAAGGCGCGGTTGTACGATGACGTGGTGCGCCTGACGGAATCGCGCACGGCCATGGTGATGATCACTCACGATATGCTCGAAGCGGTCAGATTGGCTGATCGGATCTTGGTCATGGCGCCGTCACCGGGCCGGTTCGTCGCCGAAGTCGGGTTGGGGTTGGCCCCCGCCCTGCGGGACGATCTGTACGTGCATCACAACGGCGCGTTGCTGATGCAGAACCCGGCGGTTCGATCGGCATTCGATCTGCCCGGACCGTCGACTGTATCCGAAAGCCCGCAACGCGATGTGGATTTCACCCTTCGCTCACTCGAAACCCGTTGCGCGAGCAAGACGGCAATGTCGGGAGTATCGGGATGTTGAAACGCCTTGAATCCATTCTGGAATGGCCGCTGTGGTTCGGAGCCTTTCGTCCTTTTTTCCTGCTGACGGCCGCGAGCGCTGTCGTCTATAGCTTGGCCTGGTGGGGCGCGTTGCGCTTCGGTTGGTCGTACCCCGGCGCGGGAAGTCACCCGATTGCCTGGCACGGCCATGAAATGCTGCACGCGGTTGTGATGGCGTCGCTGGTCGGCTTTTTGCTCACCGCTTTGCCGGAATTCACCCAGACGCCTTCCGCCGGCCCTCGAACCTACATCGCTCTTATGCTGATCTGGCTCGCGGGTCGACTGGCGGTCATGGCATCGGCCTCCTGGGCCGTGTTTGCGCTGGATATGGCGATTCCACTCTGGCTGATCGGTTTTACCTGGGTTCGGGTCCATCACTCGGGTCGGGGACGCGAGCAGCGAGGGTTTCTCTGGGCCCTGGTGGCGCTTGCGGCCGTCATTGCCGGCTGCCATTTAGCCCAACTCGGGAATGACGATGTGATGCGCTGGCTGCGGGCGCAGGTCGGTGTCTGGATGATTCTGATTGTGCTCGCCATGAGCCGGATTTCGATGCGCATCGTCAACACCAACCTGCAGGCTATCGCCGCCACCGATCGCGTCTATCTCGCGCGACCGCCAAGGCGGAATCTGGCGGTGTTGGCCATAGGCTTGTACACCGCCGCGGAATGGGCCGCGTTGCCGCATTCGGTGTTGGGGTGGCTGGCGGCCGCCTGCATGGCGGCGCTGTTGAACCTGACCAATGACTGGCACCTCGGGCGCGTTTTGTACCGGCGTTGGGTATTGATTTTGTACCTGGTGTACTGGTGCATGGCCGGTGGCTACGGTGTGATGGCGGCGGCCTGGCTGGTGGATCTGCCGATGCTCAGTGGCGGTCGTCACCTGCTGATGATGGGCGCCATGGGCCTGTCGATTGTCTCGGTGCTGTCGATAGCAGGCCGTTCCCACGCCGGTTTGAAACTGGACCCGCGCTTGTGGATGCCCTTGGCCTGTGGCCTGCTGGTGACCGGAGCGCTGCTCCGTGCCGGCTGGCCTTGGCTGTTCGACTCCCCGCGGGTGCTCACGGTGGTTGTCGGGTGCTGGGCGAGCGCCTGGCTTATCTATCTGGCCACTTTTACGCGTGTGCTGGTCAGTCCTCGGGCTGACGGGCGTCGAGATGCGAGCGGGCCGGCGTGATTGGTGTTCACGCTGACTCTATAAAAAAGGATTTGCAGACTCTCAAAGCCGTTGCCAGGGTTACTGCTGCCCGTGCGCGTGCCACAGTACTCAGTCCCGCAGATCAACTGTAAGAGTGTGGTTTAACTGGACGGGATGAAAATCGATCTGCAGGGGATGCCACGGGGAAGAACGGTACGGCAGGCCTGATTGATCAAATGGTCCATTTGCCTGATGAAACCGAATGTCGACTTGGCCAGTGGTATTATCAGAGGGCGGACCAATCGTAATACGGCGGACAGTTGGATTTTAAGATCGGGTGGGAAGCGGTGGTCTGCCGCTTGTCTGCGCGGCAAACTCTAATACATGAATACCTATACATGTGCTCTTATTGATCAACATAAAAACTGGGTAAATACAATGTCATCTGATATAAACAGCCGATACGGTTTGAATTCAGCGCATAGTGAAGTGGTGGACCTATGTAGCACTGTCTCACCATGCACAGTTTTGGATATGGGCTGTTCCAATGGGCGTAATGCTTTATACATGAGTCAGCTAGGTTTTAACGTGACAGCAGTGGATAATGACCCAAATGCCATCCATATGCTAGATAGAATAGTGAAAGAAGAAATGATAAGTAATATCAATACGAGGGTTTACGACCTTAATAATGCAGAACTTGCCGAAGACTATGGCCTAATCGTTTGCACTGTTACATTAATGTTTTTGAATCCAAATCGTGTTGACGCTGTTCTTTCCGATATGCAAAAGCACACTTTACCGCACGGTTACAATATGATCGTGTGCGCCATGAATACAGACGATTATCCGTGCCCCCTTCCTTTTCCTTTTATTCTTGAAGCCGGGCAACTACGCGCAGCTTACGAGGGCTGGGAACTGATTAAATACAACGAGAATGTTGGTACCATGCACAATGGCGCGCAGTTGAAGTTCGCAACCTTGCTGGCGCGTAAACCCGATTATCTCGAAATATAGACAGTATTTCAAGCCTGAAGGGTACGCCAATATTGAGGAGTATTAAGTAATGAGCAGCAGTATTGAACGCATTCACGCCATTTATGATCTGGTGGTTCAACGCAATCAGGCCGAACCGGAGTTTCACCAAGCAGTGTGGGAGGTGATTGAAACGCTGATTCCCGTCCTGGACAAACATCCGCAATACGCCCAACAGAAGATCATTGAGCGAATCTGTGAGCCCGAAAGGCAGGTTATCTTTCGCGTTCCCTGGCAGGATGATAAAGGTGAAGTGCACATCAATCGCGGGTTTCGCGTAGGGTTCAATAGTGTTCTGGGGCCTTATAAGGGTGGCCTACGGTTTCATCCCAGCGTGACGCTCGGAACAATTAAATTCCTGGCATTCGAGCAAACATTTAAAAACGCCTTGACTGGTTTGCCAATTGGCAGTGGTAAGGGTGGTTCGGACTTTGATCCCAAAGGAAAGTCAGACAATGAAGTGATGCGATTTTGTCAAAGTTTTATGACTGAGCTCTATCGGCATATTGGTGAGTTAACCGACGTACCAGCCGGCGACATAGGTGTGGGATCGCGGGAAATCGGCTATCTGTTTGGGCAATACAAACGCATTACCAATCGCTATGAGTCGGGGGTTTTGACCGGTAAAAGCCCCGCCTGGGGCGGCGCTTTGGTGCGTAAGGAGGCGACTGGTTATGGCGCGGTGTTTTTTGCCGAGGAGATGCTGAAAGTTAATGGACAGGACCTGGAAGGGACTCGTTGCCTCGTATCCGGATCGGGCAATGTCGCCATCTATGCGATTGAAAAACTTCAGAATCTGGGTGCCAACGTAGTGGCTTGTTCAGATTCCACCGGGGTGATCTTTGACCAAAAGGGCATCGATCTGAATGTTCTAAAACAAATCAAGGAAGTGGACCGGCAGCGCATTCATGTCTACGTGGATAGTCATCCTGATGCGGAGTATCTGGAAGGCGGCAATATATGGGACATCCCCTGCGATGTTGCGCTGCCATGCGCAACACAAAACGAACTTGATGCCAGCTCGGCACGCAAGCTTATTGCCAACGGCTGTATTGCTATCAGTGAAGGCGCGAACATGCCGTGTTCACCGGAAGCGGTGGATGTTTTTCTAAAAGGGGGTATCGCCTACGGACCCGGTAAAGCTGCTAATGCGGGCGGGGTGGCCACTTCAGCTTTGGAGATGCAGCAGAACGCTAGTCGGGATGCCTGGAGTTTCGAGTACTCGGAAGCGCGTTTGCGAGAAATCATGACCAATATTCATCGGGACTGTTACAACATATCCGAAGAGTACGACTGCAAAGCCAATTATGTTGTAGGCGCGAATATTGCAAGCTTTCGTAAAGTTGCCGATGCCATGCTAGCGTTCGGGATCATCTAGCCGTGTTTCACGGCATTCAAGTTCGCCAATTGCCAAGTGCATAGTAACCACTGCTGACGCTTTTTGCAGGGATGACCTGAGCGTCCTGGTTGGTGAACAGAGTATCCAGGCGATTGGTCAACTTCGTATCGCGCTTGATGCCGCAGGCTTGAGGCTTGGCCGGTGATTCGCATGTTGAACGCATTTGCATGTGCCCTAATATGACCTTTGGGTAAGAACCTACAAAGGCTTATCAGCTATTCGAACCTTTGAGTGGCAAAGTCCATTGTAATCCTCAAATCGGTGTCTGTATTCAGGATATTGGCAAAGTATCTACGGGTTAGGGCTTCACCAATGAGCAGTGATTGTCAGTGGTTGGCCAATGCTACAGTAGACAAGGCACTTGCTTTGTTGGCATTGATGTGTAATAAAGCAATGCGGCAGTGGCTGGACACACCGAGACGGCTCCAATACTGAGTCTGTCCCGATTTTCATTACTTTATTACGAGCAGGATTCGCTGCAGAAATCCTCGGCGTACTTGCCCTTTTCCTGAGTTTCATCCGGTTTTATTTCGGCATTTTCAGTTGACTCGACAGCTTGCGCTGTTGTGGGCTCGGACTCTGTATCTACTTTCTAAGGGGGGCTCAAGAAGGAGTGGGACATTTGAGATCCTCTATAGATCGCCGTAAGCTATAAGTCGGCTTATGTTGTCGCATTCCTTGAATCAAGACGCTCCAGGTGTATATGATAAGCGATCCAATATTTTATCTGCTTGCTATTCCAGCCACTCTACTATACGGAATTTCAAAAGGCGGCATGGGAGGTGGCTTGGGAATCGTTGCGGTTCCCATGATGGCGCTGGTGATCTCACCCGGTCAGGCAGCGGCCATCATGCTACCTATATTGTGCGTGATGGATCTGTTTGCGGTTTGGGGCTTTCGAGGAGTATACGACAAGCCAAATCTACGCATTATACTGCCTGCATCCCTAGTGGGAATCAGTTTGGGTGCTGCGACCTATCAGTACCTGTCGGACGATCACATCAAGTTATTTATTGGTCTCATTTCTCTCGTGTTCGCACTGAACTGGGTGGTACAGCAATGGCGTGGACATGCGCCGAAAGCCAAGCCGGTCAGCAGGTTGGCAGGTTGGTTTTACGGTGCACTGGCGGGGCTGACCAGTTTCAGTGTTCACGCGGGTGGTCCGCCGATCAATATGTATCTCTTGCCTCAACAAATGAATAAAACCCTATTTGTCGGTACGACAGTGGTTTTTTTTACTGTGGTCAATTATGTCAAACTGGTGCCCTACGCCTGGATGGGAATGCTCGATACCAGTAATCTGAAGACGTCACTCGCCTTGGTGATTATCGCACCGATCGGCATTCGTACGGGTATGTACCTGCATAATAGAATCGATGAAGTCAGGTTCTACTGGTTTTGCTATGTGTTGTTAATCGCGGCGGGTGGCAAGTTAGTGTTCGATAGCTTGACGGCACTACTGCCCCATGCTTGAACCAAAGCCCCATCGACATCATTAGGGACGAAGGACTCCAAATGAACCGTATTAAAAAGCTTCCTGGGTGATGTCGAGACCGCGCATTGTTCTGAATGTCTCCGGATGGGTGGCCTGTGACCATATTATCAATCCCAAGGTTCATGAGGGATAATTTCATCAGCCTGTTAGGGTATCCGGGTTTCGTTAGATTAACCGTCTCGAAAACAGTCTTGCCAATTCCTCCGTCCAGGCGGTAGACACCAATGGATGCCCCTGAGCCGCATTCACCAGCACAATGTCGATACTGGGAAGTGTCGGTAATTCAAACCTGGCGTCCACTTCCACCAAATCCTCCGGTAACGAGGCCGTTGCCGCTGCGGTGATCGCCGTTTTCTTTCGTACTAATGCCATCAAGGCACCCGCATTGGCGCTTAGGGCTTTTATTTGATAAGCCCGATGGGCTTTGTCCAGCCCATCCAGTGCCGAGCTGTGAAATTTGCAGTCCGCTTCGTATAAAGCGAGGGGAATGGTGTTTTGGTTGCTCCAGTCGAACTCAGGGTGTTGAATCCAGATGCCTCTGTCGTGCATCAGCACATGCCCTTCCTCACTGCTGACGGAGCGCGTGAGAATCGCCATGTCCAGTTCGCCGTCGTCCATCATGGTTCTCAGGCGGATGGTGGGTGCGCAGACCAGTTGCAGCTGCAGCTCAGGATGTTGGGCGTGAATGCACTCGACCAGTAAGGGCAGCAGACTCTGAGCATAATCATCCGGGCTGCCGATCCGAAGAATCGGGATCCGGGTGGTGGTTCTCAGGTGGGTAAGGGCTTCATCATGCAAAGCCAGTAGTCGGCGGGCGTAGCTGACCAGTTGCTTGCCGTCTTCGGTGAGTTCCAGGTTGCGGCCTTCTTTGTAGAAGAGGGCGCACTCGGTTTGCTCTTCCAGCCGCTTCATTTGCATGCTGAGGGCGGCCTGGGTTCGGTGCACCTGTCGTGCGGCGCGGGTCAGGCTGCCGGTATCCACGACGGCGATGTAGGCTCGGAGTAAGTCGATGTCCATCTTGGGGCGGGTGGTCCTATCTATCAGCGTTGCTTATGGCTGGTGTCAGTTTTATTCGATTGTCGCTCTTTCGGAAAACGGGGAAACTCCCTGTCGGCGTTCAGGCCGAATAACCCGGCCCCCGTCGATCATCCCTATTCTGGAGACTCCCATGATCTTGCACGACTACCTGCCATCCGGCAACGGTTACAAGGTGCGTTTGCTGTTGAATCTGCTGCAGCGGCCTTATGAATACCGTCACTATGACATCATTCAAGGCGGAACCAGAACCCCTTCCTTTTTGCGGATGAACCCGGCGGGTAAGATTCCGGTGCTGGAGCTGGATGATGGCCGTTTCCTGAGCGAATCCAACGCCATTCTCTATTTTCTGGCGCAGGGAACGGACTATTGGCCGGAAGACCCCTGGGATCAGGCTCAGGTGTTAAGGTGGATGAATTTCGAGCAGTACAGCCACGAGCCGAATATCGCCACGCCCCGGTTCTGGCTCGGGCATCTGGGCATGAATGAAGAGCGTGAGGCCTTGTTGCCTGGTAAGCAGGCATCGGGAAGAGCCGCGCTGGCGGTAATGGATGAACACCTTGCTGCGGAGCCCTATTTTGTCGGTGGGCGCTACACCATTGCCGATATCGCTCTCTATGCCTATACCCATGTGGCTGACGAAGGGGGCTTTGAGTTGAACGATTATCCCAATATCGTCGCCTGGATGGCGCGGATCGCCAGCGAACCCCACCACAGTTTGATCACCGAAGAATAATGAATGGCAACCGGGCTACTCCATCGGCCCGGTTGCTGAACTCTTGCCGTTATTGATGACCTCCGGGAAATCCCGCCCTGGTTTTTTGACCTGATTCATTCCAGAAATTAAACGGTCGTTTGAATTTTTACGTCTTTCGTCGCCTTTCCCAATCAGATCGATACACTGCCGCACCCAATAATAAGAAGACCCGGGTGAATGTGCGGTTCCGAAACCTGCGCAATTCCCCAAGCACAGGAAGTTCGGCATGTCTTTTCGTTTTGTGTTGTTTGTATTGGCCTTGATATTGGGTAGTGGCATTCGGGCGGAATCGTTGGTTCTGAACGGTCTGGCATCCTACCAGCACCTGAGTAAGGAATATTACCTTGCCGCTCTGTATACCGAGCGACCCTTTACTTCCCTTGATGCCTATCGGGAAGACGAAGGTGCCAAGAAACTGGTGATTAAAGTCAGCACCGAACGTTGGTCGCCCCGCCGTTTCAACCTGATATGGAAGCAGGACATTGCGATCAACAACGATCTTAAAGCCAACCCGGACATTACCCGACTCATTCAACAGTTCACCGAAACACCGCTCACCCCTTTGACCATTGGAGATGTTGTTGAGGTGGAATTGAAGCCGGGCGATGGCTCGGTGGTCTCACTCAATGGTCAGCCCTGGCTGCGTTCGAGTTCCAACGAATTATTTCATTTCATTGCCAATGCCTGGCTGGGTGATATTCCGGCATCGCAACGTTTTCAGTCGCAATTACTGGTGGCGGGTGAATTGGATACCGCACAACGGCTGGAGCTATTGCCTCGTTTCGATGCGCTCACAATCGATCCGCAACGAACCTCCCTGCTCAGCGAGTGGCGGCAAGAGGAGGAAGCTGAAGCAATTCGACAATCGGAATTGAAGCGTCAGGAAGAGGCTCGGCTGAAAGCGTTGGCGGCCCAACGTCAGCGTGACGCGGAAGCGCTGGCGCAGGCAAAGGCCGAAGCCGATCGGCTGGCGGCGGCCAAAGCACGGGCGGAGGCCGAGGCGGCCGCACTGGCGACGGCACGCGCCAAGGCTCGTGCTGAAGCTGAAGCTCTGGCTCAGGCCCGGGCGGAGGCCGAGGCATTGGCGGAAGCCCGCGCCGAAGCGGAAGCCCTCCGGTTGGCCGAGCAACGTAACCAGCAAACCGCCGAACGCAAAGCCTACCAATGGGCGCTGTATCAGTGGAACGTGCAGCGCCAGGTGTATCCGAAAGTGACCTATCCGGATTGGGCCAGGCAGCTCTCGCAGGAAGGTGAAGTGCAGCTGGATCTAGTACTCAGCAAGACCGGTCAATTGCTGGCGGTGACCGGTATGCGACCGGCCGACGCCGGTTTATTGGGACAATCACTTCGGGCCGCGGTTGAGTCGGCCGCACCCTTTGGGCCACTGCCTTCGGATTTCGTGGAAGAGCAGTATCGAGTGACGCTGCGCTACACCTTCCGCCTTGCCCAGCCCCGGGCTGTTCTGCCTCCCAAACCGCAACCACCGGCGTTCATGGCGGGTGAGGAACCCGCGCTTACGGACGATGAAAAAGCAGCGCTGTTGGCCGGTTATCAGTCCCGGGTTCGTGAACAGGTGTTGAATGCCGTGGAATATCCCTATTGGGCGGAAAGCCTGGGCCAGGAAGGTCGGGTAGGGGTGGCCGTCCGTGTGAGTGCCGACGGGACTCTGGTTGAGGTTCGGCTGGAGGAAGCGTCCCGTCATGCCGTGCTGAATAAAGAACTGCAGGATGCCGCCGGGCGGGCGGCGCCCTTTGAAGCCATACCGGATGAATTGGGCCTGGCCCGGGCGGATATCGGCATCGTCCATGAATTCACTTTGAAGTAAGCCACCTCTGCTAGGAGATGCCTATGAAACTGACCCCTTGGGCCCTGATGGGTTCGCTGATGCTGCCTTTGGGGGCATCCGCTTTTGATATGCGACTGAATGGCTTTATGTCCATCGCAGGCGGGATGACCCTGGGTGACGATCAGCACATGAATATCGACCCGCTGAATGTCGATCCGTCCGATGTTAATAACAGCGGAGAGGGCAACCTGTGGGTGGGATACGACAACGAACTGGATTTCACGGCGGACAGCCTGGTGGCGATCCAGGCGATGGCGGACGTGAATGAAAAACTGTCAGCCACAGCTCAGTTGGTAGGCCGGGGCGGGGACGGTTTTCAAACCCGCTTTGAATGGGCCTACCTCAGCTACGAGGTAAACGACAACCTCGAATTGCGGGCCGGTCGTGTGCGGATTCCCATCTTTTATTACTCTGATTTTCTGGAGCTTGGCTACGGCTATCAGTGGGTGCGCCCGCCCGTGGAAACCTACAATGTCTTCGTGACCAGCATCGAAGGCGTGAGCGGCCAATACGAGGCTTACCTGGGCGATTGGGGGTTGGATCTGGCCGGGTATCTGGGCTCCACTCGCGGTGAAGACCCGGAGACCGGCTCCTATGTGGATTTCGAAACCATGAGTGGTGTCTCATTGGAACTGTCACTGGGCGATGCCAGCTTTCGCGGTTCATACAACACCGCGCCGGAAGCCAGTTTAAAACGTTACATCCCGCCTTTGTCGGAGTATCGGGTGTTTGATTTCCCGGTGACGTTTTTGTCGGCGGCGGCGGTGTACGACAACGGCACTCTCTTTTCCATTGCTGAATACACCAAAACCATTAACGATAACGATTTGATCAACAATCGAGTCGGCTGGTATGTATCCAGCGGCTATCGTCTGGGTACGGTAACGCCGCATTTAACCTATTCGGTACAGCAGGCGGATAGCAACAAGGTCGATCCGGTATCGGGTTCGCCCCATGCCGACGCTTCCAATCCCATCGATATCCAGGCGATCACCACCGGAATCCGGTGGGACTTTAATATTGCCGCCGCGCTGAAAGTTGAATACACCCATCGTGAAGACAACACCGCTCAACCCTACCGGGGTTATGGCGATGCGGATTTGGTAACAGTCGCCGTCGATGTTGTATTTTAAAAAACGAGATTTGATTGATGATAAAAAAGCCTAAACAGATTTGTCGTATCCTGGCCGTCCTGTCGTTGTTGGTAGGCACGGCCTGGGCCGATATGGTGGTGATCGTTCATCCGAGTAACAATAACGCCATCGATCAGGCCTTTTTGAAGAGCCTTTATTTGGGAAAAACTCATACCTTCGCGGATGGCAACCCGGCCCAGCCGTTGGATTTACCACCGGGAAATGAACTGCGGGAAACCTTTTTGCGGGTAGCGGTGGACCAGAAGCCGGTGCAGTATCGTCGACATTGGTCGAAGGCCTTGTTCACCGGGGCGGGCGATCCGCCTGAGGAAATGGGCTCTCAAGCACTCGTGCTTCAGGCCGTATCGGAAAACCCCCAGGCGATTGGTTATATCGAAGCCGCCTTGTTGGATGACAGTGTAAAAGCTGTATTGCGGGTCAGAATGTAATGGCAGTTAATTAAGCAAGGCTATTTTCTAACCCAGCCAAGACTGATCAGGTATCGGCTGCCTTCTTCGACCGGGGTGACGGAGTGCTCCGATACATCCGGTCGAAACAATTTGATGCGGTCGCTTTCAAAAATAGGGTTTTGGCACACGAAATCTCCGCCTTTGTGGGCTTTTTTCACCAGAAGGTTCAATCGGTAGTGGCGACCGGCCTGAACCGGGTCGGTATGAGGTGGAATGCTCACACCTTGGGGAAAGCGGAGCAGGTATAGATCAAACTTCAGTGGCCACCGCGCTGTCATTAAGAGCAGTTTATCGTAGCCTGTTTGTTGTCGGCCCTTTTCCCATCGCCAGAGTGAGCCTTCGGCTAAAGGGTCTTTCGCCAGCAAGATTAGCAGCAGAGCAAGTATAGGGAGGTTTTTGGTGACCGGTCCGAACGGGTGCAGCCAGTAGTCGGGCGCGATGAACAGTAGCAGCACTGAATAGACGACTATTACCACCAACTGCACCAGATAACACAGGCGACGCTGTTTTTCAGTAGACAGCCATAGCCCTAAAGCCAGGTCGACCAGGCTGCCCGACAGTAGGCAGAGCGTCGCGAAACTTCCTTCAACCCCGGCCTCCGCCAGGATGTCGTAACCGGTGGATCGGGCGAAGAACAGCGATGTCAGCCCGGTGAAGAGCCATAAAAAGATCAGACTGTAGCGGGCCAGCTTTAGTTCGGGCATGGTCTAAATCACCGACAGTGGTTTGAAGACCATCAGCCAGAACAATACCAGGATGGCCATGAAAGCGGGGATTCCCAGCCAGGTCCATATCCTCATCAGTTGTTTGAACTCCGCTGAAATCCGATTGTGTTCCACACAGGCCAAAGCCAGGGCGCGCATCCTGTATTGAATACGCAGAACCGGCAGCCAGCAAAGACCGATCAGGATGAACAAGCTGAATACTGTGATAAACCAGGGCGACTGAAATGAGAAAGCCCGCTGATTCATCAATAGGATTCCGGTAACGAATTGGGTGATAGAACACACATAGGTCCGGTCGTCGGCGAGATCGATGTAATGAATGCCATTGGCGATGCAGGCTTTGGGGACTCGAAAATCCTGCCCCTGAAAAGGGCCGACGGTATGAATCAGTAGGGTGGGTTTAATGTTGCGCAAAGTGGTTTCCAGGTTGTTTGCCTGGCTGTCCACTTCAACGGCTCTCAGTTCGGCCTGCGCGCTTGATTCCAGGCGTTTCAGTTCCTGTTGCGCCTTCGCCAAATGGCGTCCGGCGATGATCACCTCAATAGAGGGTACTTCGCTGAGCAACTCGGCAATTCTTTTTCCGAAGTTGCCGTAACCTCCCAAAATCATTACCGATTGCTTCATGAACTGAACCGATACACCCTAAGACGTCATGCCCTGCAGTGTAACATCAATCAAGGTGTTCTCGTCACTCGGGTCCAGGCAGTGGGTCAGCCAGCCTTGGTGGTAGGCGTCCAGAACAGTCTGGCTGTCCTGTATGGGGTGCAGCCAAATGCGCAGGCTTTCCGGGTAGAGAACCCGAATGACCCCAAGGAAGGCAGCGCTGTCATTTTCTGTCGTGGATTGATCGACAATCACAACGGGGCAGGGGTGCAGCGCCAGTGCCTCCAACGCTTCGCTTGCGTTGGTGGTCTGCAGTATGGGGAACCGATCATTGAACCGTCTGCTTAGGGTGGCTGACTCGGCGGGACTGTTCGCGAGAATCAGAATATGGCTTTTGTCTGCTTTGGCGGCAAGAGAGGGTTTGGCTTTTGGCCGTAGCAGTTTTTCCGCCTTTTCCGCCGGTACCGGTTTGCTGAAACGGTAACCCTGGCCCAGTTCGCAGCCGAACCGTTGCAGGTAGCGCAGCTGGGCGTCGGTTTCTATGCCTTCGGCCACCACAGGAATGCACATGCTGCGTGCCAGGCCCATGACCATGCGGGCAATCGCAGCGGATTGCGGATCGGTGGTGATTTCATCAATGAAGCTTTTATCCAGCTTGAGCGTATCGAAATTGATTTTCTTGAGTTGCGACAGGCTGGCATAACCGGTGCCGAAATCGTCAATGGCCAGACGAATGCCCAACTGCCTGAGTTGGTCCAGTTTGACGGACATCTCGTTGAGGTTGTTGAGTACGGCTGTTTCCGTCAGTTCTATTTCAAGCTGGGAAGGGGCGATGGCTTCATTGGTCAGAATATCCAGCAGGCAGTTAAAAAAATGGTCGTCGGTGAGTTGTTGCGCGGATAAATTAATCGACATGCGCAGGTCCGGTTTGCCTTGAGACCAGAGCGCCAGCTGATGGCAGGCCGTGCGCAATACCCACTCACCCAGCGGCACGATCAGCCCGCTCTGTTCGGCGACCGGTATGAACTCGGTAGGGAGAATGGTGCCGCGTTCAGGGTTATTCCACCTGACCAATGCTTCGAAGCCGATGACCTTGGCGCTGTCCAATTCGAATTGCGGCTGGTAGTGCAATGAAAGTTCATTGCCACGTTGCAACGCCACCCGTAACTGCAGTTCGGTCTCGAACCGTTTCATCGCACGACGGTTGATGGCTTCGGAAGAGAATTGAATGCGATTGCGGCCGAGCTCCTTGGCCCGGTACATGGCGGCATCGGCTTTTTGCAGCAAGCTGCCAGAATCTTCCCCGTCCAAGGGGTAGATGGCGATGCCTATGCTGGTGTTGACTCTAATGGAGTGTTCCTTGACCGGCATCACTTCCCGGAGCGAACGCGCCAGGCGTTCACAAAACTCCCGTATCGATTGAGAGGAGCCGCTGCCGGGAAGGATCAGCACGAATTCATCGCCGCCGTAGCGGGCGATGGTATCCATGGACCGAACGGAGGTGGTCAGACGGTCGGCCACGGTGCGAAGGACGGCGTCACCGGCGGCATGCCCCAGGCTGTCGTTGACGACCTTGAAGTTATCGAGATCCATGAAAACAACGGCAAAGGTTTGGGCGTTGCGGCGCGCGTGGGTGATTTCCTGGTTTAAACGGTCTTCCATCAACACTCGGTTGGCGAGACCGGTCAGGGTGTCGTGCGTGGCCTGTAATTTTAGCTGTTCCTGATAATGCAGGGTTTCGCTGACATCATGAATGATGCCGACAAAGTGACGGTTACCCCCACTGCCGGATTCAACCGGCGACAACCGAAGGTTATTCCAGAACAGAGAACCGTCCTTGCGATAATTGCGCAGCAGCACCTGCACGCCGGTTTGGGTTTTCAGTGCCTCACGGACTTTGACCAGGCCGGGTTGGTTGACATCTTCACCTTGCAGAAAGCGGCAGTCTTTTCCCAATACTTCCTCAGCGCTGTAGCCGGTGAGTTTTTCGAAAGCGGGGTTTACATAAACGATTGGATGTTCGCCGTCGCGGGCTTCACCAATCAACACCGCATCGATGCTGGCCTCCAGTGCGCGCTGGGTGAGTAGCAGCGACTGTTCGGTACGCACTCGGTGGTCGATATCCGTAATACTGCCCACCCATTCAATGATGGTGCCGTGATGATCCCGCCGCGGAACGGCCCTGGCTTCGAAATAATGGAATGAGCCGCTGGCCTGGTGCCAGATTCGGCCGGTCGCCAGATAGTCGGTTCCTGTCTCGCAGGCTTTCAGCCACATGGCCATCAACCGGTCCCGGTCGTCCGGGTGCAGCATGGCCTTCCAGCCGTAACCGGTAGCGTCGTGATCGCTCTGGCCGGTGTATTGTTGCCAGGCGCGCTGTGGTTCGATAAACCGACCTGTGGCGTCCGTGGTCCAGGGGGCGGAAGTCATGGCCGACACCAGGGCGCGGAACCGGCTTTCACTGGCCTGCAGACCTTGCTGAGCGGCGTATAACAGCTCCGTGGTGCCGGTGCGGGCGTTGGTTACCGCGTCGATCTCTCCGGCGGCAAGGGCTTTTGCGATGGAAGGGTCCTGACCGAGTTGCAGTAGCAGGGTTTCAATGCCCGGGTCTTCCTGTCGAAGCGGGCAGCTCTCTGCCCCGGGATTACACTTCACGTTTCGGTTTGTCCGGCTGGTTCAGTTAGATTCAGCGCCGCCACCACATCGGCACGACGACTGAGGTTGCCAATAATTTTAGCTTCCGGTTGCGGAGACTGCTTGAAGAGGGTGGGCGTAACCAAAATACCTTCTTCAAGGGCGCGTAATGGTTCCTGTAAGGTATCGACTACCTCTATTTCAAACTGGTAATCGGTATATTGTTGTTCAATTTCTTTCAGGTGAGCCAAGGCCTGAAGGGAGTTGGGGGCATTACCGGCGATGTACAGCCGTAGTGCCAACCGGCGCGTTTCATTTTGGGTCGATGACAGCCTTTCCACCTTAGCCCCTCCCGTTGATGCCTTTGGGGGGGGGGGGCCGAGAGATTCGGATCGGCGTTACGTAGGGTTCGCAAATGGTTTTCGCTTTCAATACTGGACTCCAAACGAGTATCGTGCGTGACCGACAGCAGTTGCAGTTCGGCCTGCTGACGTTCCAGCTCGTGTTGCAGGGCGGCGATGCGTGAGCGGGTTTCCGCCGTCGCCGATTCCAATGCGGCATGCTGGTATTGATATTCCGCCTGGCGTTGCCTGGCTTCCAGTCGGCTTTGGTTTTCTTTTTCCCAACGCAGGGTTCCAATCAGGACTTCGCCCCCTTCGACGTACACATCCGCCAAGGTGGGCCCGTTGCCGGTCAGTATCAGCTCCCGCACTTGATTCGAGTGCGGGGTGCCTCGGGATTTGACCACGGACAGCGTCCGGTTACGCTCGCCGCCGTGAACCAGATAAGCCAGATGAATCCAGGTGTCGGCCACAGTGGATATCTTGAGCTCCGTTGCTTCCGTTTCGGGGTTGTCACTGTCGACCAGGGCGGTAATCAAGGTGCTGATCATCCGGTCCTTCAGTAGATATACCAATCGGGCGGCCACGTTCCGTGCCGACCCCAATGCTCCGGCCTGAATCAACGCTGACAGCGGGTCGATGACCATGCAATCGGGTCGATGTTCGTTAATCAATTTAGCCAAGCGGTGAAAGTGGCCTTCGGGGCTGTCGCCTTCGATCCGCGCCGGGTGCATACGCAGTAATCCACTGTCTATGTGGGGCTGCAGGTCGATTCCCGTGGATAACAGATTACGTAGAATAGGTTCCGAGCCCTCGTCGAAACTCACGAACAATGCGCGCTCGCCACGTTGGCAGGCTACCTCGATAAACTTGGCGGCCAGTGTGGTTTTTGCCGTGCCCGGAGCGCCGGTGATCAATGTACTGTTGCCTCGATACACGCCTCCACCCAGTAGCAGATCGAGTCTTTTAAAACCTGCGGATATGCGTTCGGTGGAGGCAGGTAGGCAATGAGGGTGGGCCCTGGAGCCAGTACCTCCATTCCGGTAGGACCTATCCGGGTGACATGCTGGCCGCCGATAAAATCCGACCCGCGGTATTTTGTGATTTGCAGGCGCCGCACCGCCAAGCCGGATTCCAGGCTTTGCTCCAGCCTGATCGCACAATCGGCCATGAATTGCATGGAATTGTAGTGGGCGAGGCTTTGCAGATCCGCATCGAGCTTGGCGGTGATAATGCAGGTGAGGTTCACACCGGCGAGCCAGTCCCGCACGCGGTAGATTTCGCGCAGTTCCTTGTGCGGATCCTGCAGCAGGGTAAGCAACACATCGATGCCATCCAGAACCAGACAGCCGGCCTTCATGGCATCCACTTTTGCCTGCAGCATGGCCAGTAATCCGGTTAGATCGAAATTACCGGCGGCAATGGTGGAAGGTGACAGGCCGCCATCGAGAATGAATAATCGATTTTCGTCTTCGATCTCGTTTACCCAGCCGAAGGCGGAAATATTGGCAACAATATTACGGGGTGTTTCTTCGAAGGCGACAAAGATACCGGGGGTTTGACGGTCTCTTAAATTATTGACCAGGGTTTGCATGGCAAACACCGTCTTGCCTGCTCCCGGGCCACCGATAAGCAAGGTGGTTCTGCCCAGCGGGATGCCGCCGTCGCTTAAACGGTCGAACCCTTCAATGCCGGTTGGAAGTTTGGCAAGAGATTGGGAATAGGGAGCCAATTTGTAATTAACCTCTTTCGGGAAATCCTTTCTCAGTGACAGGACTGCACGCCCTTTCTGCGCCCACCGTATGTGCTTTTCCTTTTGCCTCCCTTACTGACTGCAGCATCAATCGGCTTGTTGGGGGAGTGTTGTTTTTATAAACCGCTGTTCACTATAAGACACTTTCGAAATATTTTTCAGAATAATATTTTCTAACAGTGATGGCTTTAACCCGGAGCCATGCATAAGGTCGTATGTCTGTTGACTTTTAAGCCGGGTAATATTAATGTGCACCCCGGTTCCAGACACCGGCCGCTCGCGGGGTTTCCCCATGGTGAAGTTCTGGGTTTCCACTGTCTGTCGCCCTTGCGCATTCTGTGCGATGGTAATGCGAGCCCCATCACGACCCGTTATGCAGAATGCCTGCGAGTGGAGACGTGCCTATGTCACATCCTTCCGAAACGGCCGAACGCCATCATCCCGGCCGACGTTTTATTGAATCCCCTCTGGGGGTGCTGTTCGTGAAAACCGCCTTGCCGATTATTTTTGTGATGGGCATGAATGGTTTGTTGACCATTGTCGATGCGGTTTTCCTTGGGCTCTATGTCGGCCCGGATGCCCTGGCCGCCGTCACCCTGACGTTCCCGGCCTTCATGGTGATCGTGGCATTGTCCACTTTGGTGTCGAGCGGTATGTCGAGTATCGTGGCCCGGCATTTGGGTGGCCATCGGTATCGTCATGCGGCGGTTGGTTTCGCCTCGGCTCACGGCCTTGCCGTGGTGGTGAGCCTGATATTGATGTTGTTGTTTATCGGCTTTGGTGATCGGGTGTTGTATCAAGCCACTGAAGGCGATGCGCGAATGGCGGGAATGGGGTACCTCTATTTGAGTATCCTCATCTTTTGCTCGCCGATCACCTTTGTATTGGCACTGCAATCCGATACGTTGCGCAACGAAGGGCGAGTGGGTTTTATGGCAGCCATGAGCCTGCTGGTTTCCCTCGCCAATATGGGCTTCAACTACTTATTAATTGTTGTCCTAGAGTGGGGTGTGGCGGGTTCCGCTTGGGGGACGGTTGCCGCTCAATGTCTGGCACTGTTGATCATTATCCGGTTTCGGGTAACAGGTGAAACCCGAATGCGCCTGACGGGATCCACCTGGCATCCCCGTACCTGGAACGGGGTTGGCACCCGGTGGAAGGAAATACTCAGCCTTGGCGCTCCGCAGAGTTTGTCTTTTCTCGGTATCGCTTTGGGGTCCGGTGCGATCATCATGGCGTTGCAAATGACCCGTACCGAGGCCTATGCCGAAACGGTGTCCGCCTATGGCATCGCGACCCGGGTAATGACGTTTAATTTTCTGCCTCTGTTGGGCTTGAGCCACGCGTTGCAGTCTATTGTCGGCAACAATTACGGCGCCAGGCAATGGCACCGGTCCGACAGCAGTTTGCGATTGGGAATGTTGGTGGCACTGGTCTACACCCTGGCCGCAGAAGTGATGCTGGTGTTGTTCGCGCGTCAGGTCGGCGGTTTTTTTGTCGACGATCCGGCGGTGATCAATGAAGTGGCCCGCATTATGCCCGTTATGGTTTCGATGTTTTTTATCGCCGGTCCGGTCATGATGGTGGCCACTTATTTTCAGGCCATTGGTGATGCGGGTAGGGCGGCTTTGTTGAGCCTGACCAAAACCTATTTTTTTGCCATACCACTGACCTTTGTGTTGCCGACCCTTATGGGTGAACCTGGAATCTGGCTGGCGGGTCCGGCGGCTGAAATCATGTTGCTTATGTTGGCATGTATTGTGTTGGCCGTGACGGCACGCAACAAAGGGCTGGCCTGGGGGCTGTTTACCGCACCGGTAAACGGACGATTAGTATGAAGACTACAGACGATCAGATTCAACGGTTAAAGGAGCAGGCCGGGCGCCTGAAGGATAAATTCAAAGCCTCGGGTGAAGCCCTTGGGCACAGTCAGGCATTGGAACTGATCGCCCAATATTACGGCTATAAGGATTGGAATACCCTCAGTGCCGCTGTTCGCAGTCAGACGTTGCCATTAATAAAGGGTGACCGCGTTTCAGGGCAGTATCTGTCGCACCCCTTTACGGCGACTGTGGTCGAGGTGAGGGCCGAGCGGGTGGGCTGGTATTGGTTGCGGCTTCAATTGGACGAAGCGATCGATGTTGTTGAGTCTCGTCACTTTTCCAGTTGGCGCAGCCAACTGAGAGCAACGGTAAACCGGGAAGGTGTCACCGATGCCAAAACATCGAATGGTGTTCCCCATTTGCAGTTGGACCTACCCGACTGAGTATATCAACAGCGCTTTTCAGCAAATCGGGGAGGGTGCATGGCACCCTCCCTATTTACCCGCTGTTTGGATTACTGCACCGGCGATACTTTGATCTTCATGAAGTTCCCGTGAGCGCTGGTGTTATGGATGTAGATTTCCGTTCCCGTTTTCGGTACCCGCACGCTGTGGTAGGGGTTGGCCTCTGTCCAATAATCGTACAAATCATTGAATGCCCGAACGCCGGGTTGTGACTCGTGGAAAGACGGTTCACTCAACCAATGCAGAGTGAGGGCGTCGGTGTCTTCAATGCTGAAGGTTGAATCGTAGCTCTGGATTCGGGGCCGCCACAAGGCACCGTCCGCCCGATACATCGGCTCCGGATGGGCGTCGATGGGCAGGATCAGACCGCCACCTGGGTGGGCGCTGACATTGTTGTCCGCATAGGAGGTATCCCAGTAGGAAATCAACAAGCCGTCCTGATAGGGGAAATGCTCAACCTTGTTTTCGCCATCGGGTTGGTCGGTGAAACCAAAGTTATAGGGGCCGACTTCCAAGGTGGTGTCGTAGCCACGGTAAACCCGGTTTTCAGCCAGGTAGGCATTGAAATAGCTGCCGCTTTCGGTGCCGGTGCTGATGCGGAAGCCGTTCAGCGTCCAGCCGTCATCGGTTTCGGCACCGGCAATCGGGCCGTCGTCGATTTGAATGTTATCGACCATGAAACCAGGTTCGACATAGGCGCCGTCCGTCCAGTAGCGGAAGCCGATCATGACGTCTCCGCTGTAGCCGGAAAGGTCCGCCGACAACGAAACCCATTCACCCTCGGTGGAGCCGGTAATGCCGTAGCCGAAGTTCTGGCCGTTGGGATCATCCGTGGTGGAGAGGTTGGTTTCCAGGTGGGTCCAGTTGGTACCGCCATCGGTGGAGATCATTAAGTAGGCATAATCCCAATCGTCTTCGATCGAATAATTCACCTGGGCGCTCAAGGTGGATGAGCCGGTCAGGGTGGCGGTGGTTGTCATGCTGTTGTCCAGGTCATCACCTGAGCCGCTGTAGTAAAAATGTTCACCTTCATAAGGTGTACCGATTTCCTCCACGACGACTTTATCCGGCAGCACCACGAATACGCCCTGGGCGCCGCGTTTGGTGGTTGCTTCGGCCGGGCCCAGTGTATGGCTGGAGGCTTCCCCGGCATAGGCCACTTCGTAGTCGTACCAGCCCAACTGGAACTTCTCCCAGCCGCCCATGTGGCCTGGTTTGGAGCCGATGTCTTCAGTGCCGTCGTTAAGCCAGGAGCCGGAGGACATCAACGTCCAGAAACCGGTGGCGTTTTCACCGCCGGCCGTGTCGTAGAGGTCGGGGATGCCGTGGTCGTGGGCGAATTCATGAGCGAACACACCCACGCCACCGTTCTCGGGCTCCACGGTGTAATCCCCGATCCACAAACCGGTGCCGGGAATCTCCACGCCTCCCATGGGGTTGAAGTCCGGTCCGGCTTCGCCCATCAGGTTAAAACGGGCGTACCAGCGGTGGGACCAGATGGCCGCACTGCCCAATACACCGCCACCGGCTTCTTCGCCTTCGCCCGCGTGGACGATTTGGAAGTGGTCGATATAGCCGTCGGGTTCGTCGAAGTCACCATCACCGTCGTAATCGTACCTGTCCCAAACATCGTATTGCGCCATAGCCTCGGCGATTTCAGTATCGGTCATACCGGCCGACACTTTCGATTGGTACCAGCCGGTGACGGAGTCTTCGATCAGGTTCCAGACCCCTCCGGTGATATCGTCGTCGTAGCTTTCCGCCGGGCCGGGCACGCTGATCCAATCGGTGACGTCGCCGTCGACGGTGTAGCGGTTGGACGACTGCTCGATGTAATAGTTACGCATTGAGTTGGCGCCCGGAGCGTCGTCAAACAAAATGTCGAGGTAGTGGTCGCGGCTGAAGTCGGCGGTCCAGATGGTGGAATTGTCGATGGTGCGATCGGGTTCGGGAATGCTGTTGTGCGGCAGGTTGCTGAATTCAGCCAGCACGGTCCAGATCAGGTCTTCTCCTTCGCGCTCCAGTTCCACGAACTGACCCCGGGCCACTTCGTGGGTTTTGCCAAACGCATTGCCGCGCAGCTTGGCCTCCAGCGCTTTCATGCGCAGGGCATTTTGTTTCCTGCCCAGAGGATGTTCCCTGACGTGTTCTTTCTTGTTAAGCCCGGGTGGCCCGTCTTCCGGAGGAGTGGCAAAACCCATGGGGGCGGCCAGTGAGCAGGCCAATGCCAGAGGGAGCGAGTGTTTCAGCGGTTGGATGGTCATATGTTGTTCCTTCGCCTGTTGTTATTCTGATCCTGTTCACCGGCGAAGGTGCATGCTCGATGGAACCCATGAGACCGCCATGCACCCCTGCACGAGTAAACCCATTCAGTGAAGTGCCATGGAATTCTGCCATTCCCGGAGCATTTCGTGCTGTGATAGAGGTTCCAAAAGCAATAGGAGGCGGTGGCGGGGTCGCCAGAGTCGGCCAGACAGGAGGCGGTGCCCGGATGATTGCTTTGTTTTGTGAACGAATTCTCAGTATGGCTGGTGCTGTGGAGACTGGGTTAAATGGCCGCTGAGCCACGTCGGCTGCCTCTTGAGCCCAATAATCGCCTCTGGCTTTTTCCTTTTGTGAAACAATGTGTTCTAACGACCCCGTAGAATAAGTGCTCAATGTCTCCTAAGCTGCCCCGTTACCAAATTGTTACGGCCCGATTTGTCCAGAAGACAGCCGTCGGACATAGTTAAGGAGACACCCTTGAACGACCGCCAGACCCTATCCAAAAAATCCTCCATCCCGTCGTCCTCGGTGGACCCTCTGTTTATAGAAGCAGAGCAATTGGCCAAAGATTTCTCGCTGTTCCCCAACCTCACCAACACCGATCTGCCATCCCCGGCGGACCATATCCAGGGGTTGATCAGCGACAAACAGATAAAAGACAAGCTCAAAACACTGGCGAACCTCGATGTCGACACCTACATCGAGCGCACCGTCCAGCCCAGCCTGGATAACCGTCGTCCGGGCGTTCGCGAAGTCGTTGCGGGGCTGAATGCCCGCATCATCACGGAAACCAGCCGGGGCGCCTTTTACAGCGCCGAACTGGAAATGAATTTCAGCGGACAGAAGCGCCGCATCGGCCTGATTGCCCAGGATCGAACCAGCAACAACGGCGCCTGGATGCCGGAGCATCATCATCTGGCCGCCGAGAAAGTCCGGGTATTCGCGGAATTGCGCATGCCCATCGTGTATTTCATCGATACGCCGGGGGCGGACGCCGGTGAAGCGGCGAACCGGGACAATCAGTCGCACAGCATTTCCCGCCTGATCGCCGAAACCACGAATTTGGATGTGCCCACCCTGGGCATCGTGATCGGGGTGGGTTACTCCGGTGGCGCCATTCCGCTGGCGGCCGCGAACCTGCTGCTATCGGCCCGCGACGGCATCTTCAACACCATTCAGCCTCAGGGCCTGCAGAGCATCGCGCGCAAGTACAACCTGTCCTGGCAGGAGTGCGCCAAGTATGTGGGCGTCTCACCCGAAGAACTCTATACCCAGGGCTGCATCGATGGTGTGATCGATTATTCACCCATGGACACCGATGCCCGCCAGCGCAATCTGGAACAGGCCATTGTGTCGGGCATTCAGGCCATCGAGCGCGCCGCGGTCGATTTTGTGCGCCGCACACCGGATATGCTGGCACACTATCAGCGCAGCCTGGACCGTTACCTGCACCCTTCCGAGCGGCTGCAGAGCATGGAAGGCGCTTCCACCCTGATGCTGGCGAGCAACCCCACCAGCCAGGTGAACGTATTTGGCGTCTGCTATCGGTATCTGCGCTATCTGGGTCTGCGCGGTCGTATTCATTCGATCTCCCAGCGCCAGTATGGCCGTCTGTCGAATCTGAGCGTGCCGGAAGGTGACCTGGATGCCCGCATCAAAGCCATGCATGCCCAGGCTTTCCAAAGCTGGCTGGCCAGCCCGGACAAGGTGATTTACGACAGCGAGTTGAGCAAAGCCTGGAAGACTTTTGTCGCCAAGCAGGAAGAACTGGACGAAGACCGCAACGCAATCACCCGCTTTATTTTGGGTGAGCCCAAGGAGAACTACGAAAAAGCCAAGCAGGCGTTGTTGTTCACCCTGGCGTTGTCACTCTATAACCGCTGGAAGTCCGGAGCGGCCAACAACTTCCGGGCGTTGATCAACTATCTGGAAAGCGACGAACTGCCGATAACGGACCGTTGGCCCGCCCTGGCGGACCTGACCGTGGTCGATGTGGTGGCCCATCGCGATATGCGCGACGATTTCCTCGCCCAGTGCCGCAACCTGTTGATATTCGATGCCGTTTACGACCACGCGGTCGCCAAGTTGGCCAGTATTGCCCGCGAGGCCATGGATCAGCGCAGCCTGAGCCGCGAGTCGGTCGGCAACCTGCTTGAGCGCGCTCTGGATTCGGCCGTGGGCCGCGAGGCGGATGCCCAGCAGGCGAGGAAAACCTTCAGCCGCTGGCTGCGCTATTTCCTCAGCCAGTCCCATCGGGGGGATCTACTGACCCGGGTGGAAGCCTGGAAGAGCATCGGTTTCCCGCAGATGAACGACAGCCTGTTCGTGATTCTCACGCACTATTTTGAAAAGCTGCTGCCTTCCTATTTCGAAAGCGAAAAGAAAGCGGGAGAGTTCAAGGGCGCGATCAACCCGGCCCGTATCGGCCGCCGCAAGGACTTCTGGAACCGTCTGACCATGGGTTACCGGGACTTGCTGATTCAGGGTGTTCAGCGGGATGAAAAACGCAACAACGCCATTGCCTATCAGCGCATTATCGATCAGTTCCTCGACAACTTCGTCGAGCTGGACGAAGACCTGATGACCGCCAACAGCCTTAACTTCCCGGGCTTCCGTCTTTCCATCGAAGACGCCTTGGACAAGAACATCAAACCCTGCGGCCTGATCACCGGCCTGGCGGATTTCAAACTGCCGGATGGGAGCCGTCAGCGTGTAGGTGTGGCGTTGTCCAACACCGCCTTCCAGGCGGGTGCTTTCGATATGGCCAGTGCCGAGAAGTTCTGCTCGCTGCTGGTGGAATGCGCCCAGCGTGGCATGCCGGTTGTCGGTTTCATCAGCTCCGGCGGCATGCAGACCAAAGAAGGCGCGGGTGCGCTTTTCTCCATGGCTGTGGTCAACGACCGCATCACCCGTTTCGTACGCGATACCGAATTGCCGCTGGTCATTTTCGGCTATGGCGACTGTACCGGCGGTGCCCAGGCCAGTTTCGTAACCCACCCTCTGGCGCAGACCTTTTATTTCTCCGGTACCAACATGCCTTTTGCCGGGCAGATGGTGGTTCCGGCCTATCTGCCATCGACCAGTACGCTGGCGAACTATTTGAGTGAAGTGCCGGGGTCCATGGCGGCTTTGGTCGACAACCCCTTCGCGCCCGACCTGAACCAGCGCCTGAAAGACATCGACAGCGACATGCCGATGCCGAGTGAAACGGTCGAAGCCGTAGTGGCACGCGCTCTGGCAGGTCACGTGCCGATGCCGGAAGCGGATGTGAAGCCCATCATGCACGTCAACCCCAAGGCATTGATGGAGCCGATTCAGAAGGTATTGATTCATGCCCGCGGCTGTACGGCGGTCAAGCTGATCCGTATCGCGCAGGCGAACGATCTGAAAGTGGTTCTGGTTGCCTCCGACCCGGACATGAATGCGGTGCCGGCGGAAATGCTGCGGGAGCAGGACACTCTGGTCTGTCTGGGCGGCAATACCTCCGACGAAAGTTACCTGAATGCGCATTCCGTGTTGCAGGTGGCTGAGCATGAAGGTGTGGACTCACTGCACCCGGGTATCGGCTTCCTGTCGGAAAGCCCTCAGTTTGCCTCTTTGTGTGTGAACCGTGGCATCAACTTTATCGGCCCGAGCGTCGACAGCATGTCGACCATGGGTAACAAATCCAACGCCATTAAAACCGCCATGAAAGTGGGCGTGCCGGTGGTGCCGGGCAGCCACGGTATTCTGTCGGATGTGGATCAGGCCGAGGCTATCGCTGCTGAAATCGGCTATCCGGTTCTGTTGAAAGCCGTCCAGGGCGGTGGTGGTAAAGGTATTCAGGTGGTCGAGCGTCCAGACCGGATGCGCCACTACTTCCAGCAGATCAGCACCGAAGCCCGAGCCGCTTTCGGCAACGGCGACCTCTACCTGGAGAAATACGTCACCAGCCTGCGTCATATTGAGGTGCAGGTATTGCGGGACAGCCAGGGCAACACCAAGGTGTTGGGATTGCGGGACTGCTCGGTACAGCGCAACAACCAGAAAGTGTTCGAGGAATCGGCCTCGACCATGTTGCCGGAAGCACTCAAGCAGCAGACGCTGGAGTACACCCATGCCCTTGCCAATGCCGTCGACTACACCGGTGCCGGAACCGTCGAATTTATTTTCGACCTGGACGCCAACGCCGTGTACTTCATGGAAATGAACACCCGTTTGCAGGTGGAACACCCGGTAACGGAAGCCACCTCCGGCATCGATATCGTGAAGGCGCAGTACGACATCGCCTCCGGCCGCACCATCGAAGACATGGAGCCGCAAAGCATTGGTTACGCCATGGAAGTGCGTGTAACGGCGGAAAAAGCCAAGCAGGGCTCGGACGATGTCATCACCCTGGTGCCCAGCCCGGGCCTGGTTACTGAATGGCACCTGCCGGAGCGTGACGATGTGGAATTGATCGCCATGGTCGATAAGGATAAAGAAGTTTCCCCTTATTACGACAGCCTGATCGCCCAGGTGATCATGCGTGGGGAAAACCGCGAAGACGTGATCGAAAAACTCTACGACTACCTGGACCAATGTGTCATCAAAGGCATCTCCACCAACATTCCGTTGTTGAAGCGTATCCTGAAAGACGACACCTTCCGCAACGGCGTTTACGACACCACCTACCTGCCCAAATTCATGGCTAAGCAGGATGCCGACGCCCTGATCGCCGAAATGGAAGCCGAGGCGGGCGGTGCCGTATTGGATGCCGACGCACTCAAGGTCGAAGCCACGGATGAATTGAAAGTCATCGCCCAAAGCGCCGGTATTTTCTACACCAAACCGTCCCCGAACGATCCGGATTTCGTTAAGGAAGGTACCGAGGTTTCGGTTAATGACACCCTCTGCCTGATGGAAGCGATGAAGATGTTCAGCCAGGTATCGCTCGATACCTTCAACCGTCGTGACAACGTCCTGTACGACCCGGAACGTCGTTACAAGGTAAAACGGGTGATGAACGCCAACGGTTCCCAGGTGTCGACCGGGGATCTGTTGTTTGTGGTATCGCCGGTTTAAGGAAGTTAGACAGAAAAAAAGGGGCCCTAAAAGGGCCCCAACGACCATGAAAGTCGACAGGAGAGTGTGATCGGTTTTATGGTGTAAAGGTGTGTTCCTGCCATGGAGTGTCATAGGCCGGGCCGTCAATGACAGTGATGAAGTAATCCACACTGTCGCCGCTTGCCAGACCTCCAATGTCATAGTGATGCGTGCCGTTATCGGCCGTCATCCTGACGTTTATCTGCCCGCCATCGTTAACCCTGTAGTGCAAGTCCGCTATTCCACCCGCCTGAATGCTGATGCGCAGCGTCGAACCGTTTATTTCCGTAGCGCATAAGTCCGAGCAGGTGGGGTTATCGTTCCCATCATCGGGGTCCGGTTGATCTACCGAGCCGCTTCCAACCACATATTGATCCCAGGCCGTGTCGTAAGCCCCTTCATCAATCACGGTGAAGAAGTAATCGACCACATCGCCACTATTGACCCCTGAAATTGTGTAAGTGTGGCCGTTACCTTCCGGCGTCATGCGCACGTTTTGTTGAGCACCCTGATTTATTGTGTAGTGCAGGTCGACCGTGCTTCCGACCTTGGCGGTGACGATCAGAGTGTTGCCATTTTCCTGGAAGCAAAAGTCGGTACAGTCAGGCTCAGGGTCAGGATCTCCGGTGGAGGCTTGGGTGGTGAAGCTTCCGTTGATGACGGAGGATTCATTGCCCGCGCCGTCGCGCGCCAGAACGCTGATGCTGTAGTGGGTTTCCGGGCTGAGGCCGGTAAGATTGACCGATGGGGACGTTGTGGTGACAACAGGTTGTGGGCCGAGTGACACCGTCACTTCATATCCGCTGACACCGACGTTATCCGTTGCGGCCGGCCAGCTTAACGCAGCCGTGGTGTCGGTTACGGAATTCAGCGATACACTGCCGCTCAACATCGGTGCTTCGGTGTCCGGGGTCATGGTGTCCGGTAGGTCGCCACTGTGCTTGATACCGAAACGGTTGGGCTGAACGGCGATGGCCATGCCATCCGAAAAACTGACCAGTTTGGTGGTGTCACTGTAGTTGTAAGCCAGGTAGGTGAGGCTGCCGTTTTTTTCGAAGACGAGTGCGGCCGGATGATCGGCGGTGATCTCTCCAGTGCCCGATTTCAGGTGGCCCAGCTCATTGAAACTGTGAATCCAGTGGTAGGTGTGGGCCATGGTTTCGCCAGCTTCGACGTCGTAATTGAAATTCATGGTGTTGAAGTCATCGATCGCGGCCTGAGCATTGGTCATTGCCCAGATATTCCACCAGACATCCCGCCATTGGTCATTGGGAAGGCCCGACGGTTTGCCGTTGCCCGACTCACTCAAACCCAACGCCACATAGTCTTCCAGGTAATCCGCATACTGGCCGATGTGCATGACCAGCGGATTCAACGGTAAACCCTGGATGCCCAGGATGTGCGCGTAGGCACCACTGAACCAGGTGGAGAATACCATGCCGTTGCCCCAGATAATGGACGTGGTCATCTTGTCGTATTCCGCCGGGAAATTGTCCGCCTCGCCGGTAAGACCACGATAGCGGTCGATGTTGTTCCAATATTCCCAGTAGGCGGCGGTGGACGATGCGTGCAGGTAAATACCATGATCGGTCAGTGATTCGTCGCCCGTGATGAGACCGTAGAGAATGATGGCTCCATAGGCATTTGCGGCTTCGGACGTGGATTCGTTATTGTTCCCCAAGGCGAAATTGGCGTGACCGGAAGCCCAGGAAAAACCGTTGGCCGGGTCAAAGTTGCGAGTGTAGGGGAATAACGGATCGTTGCGCTGGGCCGCGTAATCACGAATCAATAATTCGACCATGCCACCCCAGTTTTCATCGGCGCACCAACTTTTGTCGGTACGGCAAATTTCAGCGGCGGCCCGCACGAAATAGCCATAATGGAAGTGATGATCGTTCAGCTGTTGTTGGGCACCAAAGCTCTCGTCGTAGCCCAACAGAGTGTTCCAATCGTCATCGTACGAGAAGTATTTGGTGGTATCGGCGGTGCCGTTCGTTTCAGCGGTGAACCAATCCTCCAACTCGGCTTTGAGCCAGTTGGTTAATTGCTGATGCTCCGCGGTGAACCCATGGGAGTGGGCCAAAGCCGCCAGCTCCGCGACCTTACCGTAGTTTTTGCCGGCCCAGTAGGTATCGGTTTTGGTATTCCAGTTGGCTTCACCCTGATCCATGAAATCATGAATCAGCTCTTTCAGTTTGGCCGGGTCGTAACCCGCTGTGTTGCTGGCGGGTAGGGTGGGCAATACACCGACGAAGGGCAACTCGTAGCTGTACTGGCTGACCGGCGTGAACTTCACCGTGCCACGGGCGCTGCGCACCTGGTAGTTGGAATTGATGGCCTGGGTGCCGTTTTTCCATTGCAGCGGCATGAGGCCTGCCAGGGTTTGTACCGGACTGCCGTTGTTCAAATAGGAATGCTGTACGGTCACGTTTTGGGTGGCGTCATCCACCTGATAGTCTATAAGGACTTCGTTAACCCGGTTCAGCGCCCGGTCGGCAAAGGTATTGATCATAGCCGTATCGGGAATGGCACTATCGACTGGTAACCAGGCAATGGTATAGCGGCCACTGCTATTAACGGCTCGTGTTTCGGCCGCCGAGGTATCGATAAAATTCGTGCTGCCATCACCGACAATCAGGTAGCTGTTGCGGTTACCGGCAACATCGGTCCAGATCCCCAGCGTGTTGCCATCCTGATGGTAAATCCCTTTTTCCGGGCCTTCGAGTGCCTTGCTTTTCAGTACCAGGTCGCCGCTAAGAACATCAATGTAGGCATAGGGTGAACCATACACAAAGGTGGCGCGCATCACCGGCGTGCCGTTGTCCTGCCATTCCACCGTCACACTGCCGTCGCTGTAATCATAGAGATAAGCATCCATTTGGCTGTGCTGACTGTTGGCAATCGCCAAACCATCGAACACCTCACTGAACGGGTCCGGCACGGCGTAGATGTAGCTGTTACCGTTCTGGTATTGCAACCCGTTGGGTATGCCCAACATTCGAAACCCGGCATCGGTTAAACGCGCCGTGATCGGGTCCGGCGTGATATACCCCGCCTTCGAGGTATCCCCCACCGGCATTTCACCGTAAAACGCGATCGACCCCCACCAACGGTGCGTGCCGGTGTGTTGATTGGCCGCAGGCCCGGTGAGTTGAGGGTAGAGCTTGGTGGGCGTACCTATCGGCCCGAGATCAGGGTCGCAACCGGCAATCGCCGGTTCCACGACCCCGGCGTTGTGAATCCAGTTACCGTGATCCACCGTGCAGGTGTAGCCCTCCGGATTGGGTTGATCCGCGATACTGCCCTGGCCCACGGGAGTCGTAGCGCCAAAAGCGGAGGTGACAATCAGCCCCGAAGCCACAGCGGCCAAGCGGGACAGACGTGAAGATGACAGCGTATTCAATCTTTTGTTTTTGTTTTGCATCGTTAATCTTCCAGTTAGGATGAAAGCGCTTACATACGCTAGCGACCGTTGTTTAAAAAACAAGCGCTGTAACCGGTTTCTGCTGGGCTGGTTCACATTTTTTTAACAGAGTTCAGGTAGGAAGGGGCCGGATCAGCCCCCTAACAACCCTTCATAGGGGCTGGGAAAGGCAAGTTGTCGGTTATTCAGGCTTGGCAATAAAATCGGATTCCTCCACCCGCTCAACCCGGCTCACAAGCTGCCCGTTTCGCAGGATGGATGTCACCCGGTCACCGGGCTTCACATCTTGAGCGTTTTGTATCACCTGTCCGGTTTCAGTGCGGGTAATGCTGTAACCCCGTTCCAGCGTATTCAACGGAGACAGCGCATTCAGCTTCCCCGCCAACGCCTGAAGCTGCTGCCGTTGTGGGCGCCCATACTGGAGACCGCACCGTTCCAACCGGGACTGCAATGCATCCAACTGCTTCCGATCCGCCTTCAGACGAGTCACCGGGCTCACCCGTCCAAGGCGCTCCACGAGATTCTTAAACCGCTGCGACCGCTGTGCCTGACTGATCGTCAAAGCGCGCTGCAAGCGACTTTGGCGGTCATCCAACCGCTGCTGCCACTCACGCAGCAACGTCCCAGGGTCACGCAGCCGTTGCCGGGCATGGCTCAACGACCGTTGCCAATGCACCAAATGCCCCTGCCAGGCACGCACCAAACGTTTCTGACGCTCCTCCAGAGCGCGATAGAAATCCGCCTGATCCGGGCTGACCAGCTCCGCCGCCTGTGAAGGCGTCGCCGCACGCACATCCGCCACGAAATCGCTGATCGACACATCCACCTCATGGCCCACCGCCGACACCACAGGCAACTCCGACGCAAACACAGCCCGCGCCACCGCCTCATCGTTAAAGCTCCACAAATCCTCCAGCGAACCGCCCCCGCGACCCACAATCAACGCATCCACCTGCTTCAACCGATTGGCCGTCTCCAACGCCGCCACAATCTGGCCCGGCGCCTCATTACCCTGCACCGCCACCGGATAAAGAATCACCTCCATCGCCGGATAACGGCGCTGCAACACCGTCAGAATATCGTGAAACGCCGCCCCCGTACCCGAGGTGATCACGCCCACCCGACGAATACTCGAAGGCAACGGCTTCTTATGCTCCGACGCGAACAGCCCCTCACGTTCAAGCCGCTCCTTTAACTGAAAGAAAGCCGCCTGCAACGCCCCCTCACCCTGAGGCTGAATGCTCGACACAATAATCTGATAATCACCACGCCCCTCGAACAAACTGACCCGGCCGCGAAGCAACACTTGGTCACCTTCCTTCGGCTTATAGCGAGAGCGGGCAAGGGTAGACTTAAACAAAGCACAGCGGATCTGCGCGCCCTGATCCTTCAGCGTGAAATACATGTGGCCGGAGGACGGACGAGCCACATTGGACAGTTCACCTAATACTGGAACCGCTGGGTATTGGGTTTCCAGTAGAAATTTGACCTGATGGTTCAGTTGGCTGACGGTAAGGGGTTTGTTGGGTTCGATAGCAGTCATGCGGTCCTGGTAACCTAGGGTAAAAAGCAACGTGATATTGAGGGAGATTGCGACAAAAGGGGACGGGGCGCAAGAAGTGACAACGTTTTGGAAGTGGCGATGAACGAGCGCTGGATGCCCAAGGTCCCCTTTCGGGGGAGTTCGCAGCATGGATGCTGCGATCTAGGCTCCATGGATGGATTCACGCCGACCCCGCAAGGGGACCTTGGGCATCCGGCGCGGACCAAAGCCACCTAAATATACAGCCCGCATTTGGGCAGCGTATATAAACCGCCAATTAGACCACAAAACTTTGTTTGTACGCAAATATGGTTATAATGCCGCGCCAACTCAGACAGGTACCTCCGTTATCTGTCACTCTGTTTCCCACGTCGCCAGGAGGGAAGTCCACCATGTTGCGCATTGCTCAAACCGCCCTAACGTTCGATGACGTACTGCTCGTCCCCGGTTACTCCGAGGTCCTGCCCAAAGACGTCACGCTTAAAACCAAGCTCACCAAAAACATCGAACTCAACATCCCACTCATGTCCGCCGCCATGGATACCGTCACCGAAGCCCGCCTCGCCATCGCCATGGCCCAGGAAGGCGGCATCGGCATCATCCATAAGAACATGACCATAGAGCAGCAGGCGCATCAGGTCCGACTGGTCAAAAAATTCGAAGCCGGCGTCGTCCGCGACCCCATCACCATCCAGAAAAACGCCACCGTCCGTGAACTGCTCGCCCTCACCGGCGAAAACAACATCTCCGGCGTCCCCGTCATGGACGGCGACGACCTCGTCGGCATTGTCACCAGCCGCGACGTACGGTTCGAGAAAAACCTCGACGCCCGCATCGACACCGTCATGACCAAGCGCGACCGCCTGGTCACCGTAAAAGAAGGCATCAGCCCCGCCGAAGTGCGCGACCTGCTGCACGAACACCGCATCGAAAAAGTCCTCGTCGTCGACGACAACTTCAAACTGCGCGGCCTGATGACCGTTAAAGACATCAACAAAGCTCAAGCCTTCCCCAATGCCTGCAAAGACTCCGACGCCCGCCTGCGCGTCGGCGCCGCCGTCGGCACCGGCCCCGAAACACCGGACCGGGTCGACGCCCTCGTCCGCGCCGGAGTGGATGTCATTGTCGTCGACACCGCCCACGGCCACTCCAAGGGCGTGATCGACCGGGTTCGCTGGGTCAAGGAAAACTACCCACAGGTCGACGTTATCGGCGGCAACATCGCCACCGCCGCCGCCGCGCTGGACTTGGCCGAAGCCGGAGCGGATGGCGTAAAAGTCGGCATCGGCCCCGGCTCCATCTGCACCACCCGTATTGTGGCCGGTGTCGGCGTGCCTCAGGTTTCAGCCGTTGCCGACGTCTCCACCGCACTGGCCGATAAAGGCATTCCCGTTATTGCCGATGGCGGCATCCGCTTCTCCGGCGACATCGCCAAGGCCATCGTCGCCGGCGCTTCCGTCATCATGGCGGGCAGCATGTTCGCCGGTACCGACGAGTCGCCGGGCTCCGTCGAACTGTTCCAGGGCCGAGCCTACAAGAGCTATCGCGGCATGGGCTCCATCGGCGCCATGGGTCAGTCCCAGGGTTCCAGTGATCGTTACTTCCAAACCGTTGAAAGCGGTGTCGAAAAGCTGGTGCCGGAAGGTATTGAAGGCCGCATCGCCGTAAAAGGCCCGTTGAATGCGGTGGTTCACCAACTGATGGGCGGCCTGCGTGCCTCCATGGGCTACACTGGCTGCCGCACCGTTGAAGAGATGCGCACCAAGCCGGAGTTTGTACAGATCACCGGTGCCGGGGTGAAAGAATCCCACGTGCACGATGTGCAAATCACCAAGGAAGCGCCGAACTACCGCTTGGCCTGATCCAGGCCATTCGAGTTATTCAGGGCACCGACGCAAGTCGGTGCTGTTCGTTTTATCCAGCCGGAATCCGCTATGAGCCACCTCGACATTCATGCCCACAAGATCCTCATCCTCGATTTTGGTGCCCAATACACCCAGTTGATCGCCCGTCGCGTTCGCGAGATTGGTGTGTATTGCGAAATTCATCCCTTCGACATGGAAGCCGACGACGTCGTGGCCTTCAAAGCGGACGGCATCATTCTCTCCGGCGGCCCCGAGTCCGTTCATGCGGATGCCTCCCCACGAGCGCCGGAAGTGGTGTTCGAGCTGGGTGTGCCGGTGTTGGGTATCTGCTACGGCATGCAGACCATGGCACAGCAGCTGGGCGGCTCGGTCATTGGCTCCAAAGAACAGGAATTTGGTTACGCCGAGGTGAAACTGGAAACCGCTTCGCGTCTGTTGGACGGCCTGAGTGACCGGAACAGCAATGGTGTGGACTTCCTCGATGTCTGGATGAGCCATGGCGACAAAGTCAGCGCCATGCCCGAAGGCTTTGAGCTGATGGCCTCCACACCAAGCTGCCCGATCGCCGGTATGGCCGACGACAGCCGCCGTTTCTACGGCGTTCAGTTCCATCCTGAGGTCACCCACACCCTCAAAGGCAAGGAACTGCTGGAGCGTTTCGTACGCACCATCTGCCAGTGCGAAGCCTTGTGGACCCCCGCCAATATCATCGAAGACCTCACCGCCCGAGTGCGCGACCAGGTAGGCGACCAGCATGTATTGCTCGGGCTTTCCGGCGGCGTCGACTCCTCCGTTGTGGCGGCCTTGCTGCACAAAGCTATTGGCGACCAACTGACCTGCGTGTTCGTTGATACCGGCCTGTTGCGCAAAGGCGAGGGTGATCAGGTCATGGACACCTTCGCCAGTCACATGGGCGTGAAGGTAATCCGCGTGAATGCCGAACAGCGCTTCCTGGATGCCTTGAAAGGCGAGGAAGACCCGGAGAAGAAACGCAAGATCATCGGCCACCAGTTCATTGAAGTGTTCGATGAAGAAGCCGCCAAGATCCCGAATGTATCCTTCCTGGCCCAGGGCACCATCTACCCGGACGTGATCGAATCCGCCGCCAGCAAAACCGGTAAGGCGCACGTCATCAAATCGCACCACAACGTTGGCGGCCTGCCGGAAGATATGAAGCTGGACCTGGTCGAACCGCTGCGCGAACTGTTCAAAGACGAAGTCCGCAAGATCGGCCTCGAACTCGGCCTGCCGTACGACATGGTGTATCGCCACCCCTTCCCGGGGCCGGGCCTGGGTGTGCGTATTCTGGGTGAGGTCAAAAAAGAATACGCCGACCTGCTGCGCGAAGCCGACGCCATCTTCATCGAAGAACTGCACAAGGCCGACTGGTACCACAAAACCGCCCAGGCCTTCGCTGTTTTCCTACCGGTTAAATCCGTCGGCGTGGTCGGCGACGGCCGCCGCTACGAATGGGTCATCGCCATTCGCGCCGTGGAAACCATCGACTTCATGACCGCCCGCTGGGCGCATTTGCCTTATGAGTTGTTGGGGCGGGTGAGTAACCGGATTATCAATGAGATTTCCGGGGTGTCGCGGGTTGTTTATGACATTTCCGGGAAGCCGCCGGCGACGATTGAGTGGGAGTGAGCAGCTAGTTGAACGGATGCTCAAAAAAGGCGCTTAGGCGCCTTTTTTGTTGACATTGTTACGCTCTGAATAGGGTATGCACCTTTCTCTCGAAAATATCGGGGCTCGATGGTATAGGGTGTGAAATGAACACAGTCCTCTTGCTCTCTTGCAGTTCTATGTGTTCACGGGTATTGTTTGTTCATGAATCATGAACGAGGCTTGAATGTGAACAGTGAGGCGACCTTGCTGGCGCTTGCCATGGATAATCTGCCCTCGCACATTCAGGGCGAGTCTACATTTGACCCAAAGCCTGATGGCCGTCATTACACTGATGCAGAAGTTATCCTGACCGTGCAGGGTGAACGCTATCGATTCAATGTTGAAATAAAGCATATCCACCGTAAAGAAAGCCTCTCAATGTTGATCGGTGTCGCTCGTCCCGACACCCTGTTGGTGTGCAACAGACTCACTGCTCATCTCGCCGACTTTTGCTCCTGCCATGCGATCAACTTCATTGATGAAGCCGGCAACGCCAGGGTGCGCTGTAACGGGCTGAATCTGTGGGTTGAGGGGCGAAATAGCTCAGTAAGTCCACCCTCAAGTCAACAGCGGGCAAAGCCGGGCCTGGGCTTTATGAAGCTGGTGTTTGCCTTATTGGCTCAAGAAGAAATAGTAGGCTTGCCATTTCGAATCATTGCAGAGAGGGCAAATATTTCATTGGGGATGGTCAGCAAGGGGTTTAAATATCTGGAATCTGAAAAGCTTGTCAGTTTAGGAGATACCCGGCGAATTCTAGATAAAGAATCCCTTTGCCGTATTTGGATTGAACACTATCGCACAGTATTAAGACCAAAACTCGGTGGAATAAGACTGGTTGCTCCAGATGACTGGCGCCAAATCCCCTTAACGCCCGATGATTGCTGGGGTGGGGAAGTGGCCGCGGATGAGCTAACACACTATTTGCAGCCTTATGAACTACAGCTTTTTACGTTTGAGCCACTGCAGAAAAAGCTTGCTTTACTCAAGGTGAAACCCAACCATGCTGGCAGACTCTGGTTGGTTCCATCATTCTGGGGAAAGGGTTTGGAAATCAATACCAAAGCCAAGGCACTGCTGGCTGTTGCCGAACTGCTTGCAAGTAACGATAGCCGAAACAAAGAGGTCGCCAAACTCATTAATGAGCAATATCTACACCTTAAAATACCCCCTGAAACCTGGGTTTGAACCTGTATTGACACTTATCACGGACTCAACCAGGAAAACTGAAATACCATTTTTTATTGCTGGCGCAACGGCGAGGGACCTTGTCCTATACCATGTATTTGGCCGGGACCCCGGTCGTCAAACCCGGGACATTGATACCGGTATCCTGGTGCCGGACTGGGATGCTTTTTACAGAGTAAAACAGGCTTTGTTGGATGCTGGTTTAACAGTAACCAAGCGAACCCATCGACTACACGACCCTGACAGTGGAATGCCAATTGATATTATTCCATTTGGTGCTATAGCCGATGCCGAAGGTGAAATACAGTGGCCTCCTGAGCACGCTGTCACCATGTCGGTAGCCGGATTTCAAGAAGCGTACGATGCTGCATTATCAGTAGAGATGGGCCAGGGCTATCCCATCAGGGTCGCGTCTCTGGCTGGGTTGACTCTGCTCAAACTCATTGCCTGGCGGGAGCGGGGAGAGGAGAGCAGCAAAGATGCGGCTGATTTTTTAACCATCTTGCTTGAGTATCAGCACGTTCAAGATGATCGTCTTTGGGAGTCTTATATTCCGGCGAAGCGACTGGATTATGATATTGAAAGGCAAGGTGCTTTCCTGCTTGGATACGATTTAAAAATGATCTTGTCTGCGCCCACTGCCAGCCCACAGACCGTTAGCCGAATAAACGGGTTAGCGTCTGTTTTGGACGGTTTTGCCTTAGCTCAGTACAAAAGCCAGCACACCTGCAGTTATGAAAGGGTAGAGCAGCTTTTGCATGACTTTTGGGCTGGGCTGGCTTTGGATGTGTCGTGAGAATAACCCAGATCAGTACACTGAGGTAGATTGTCGGAGCCAAGAGATACGGTGGCAATAAAAAGTCAGTAACAAACCAGTTTAATGAAAATATAGAAGTGTGAGGCTTGCCGATAACAGAATGAATGAAATCAACGACACCACTGCCATGCAACAAGCCCTGGCTCAAGCCAGGCTCGCCTTCGACGCGGGCGAAGTCCCGGTCGGGGCCGTGGTGGTTCAGGATGGAACGGTGCTTGCTGAGGGTTACAACCAACCCATTGGCAGCCTGGACCCCAGCGCCCATGCGGAGATGGTGGCTATTCGCGCCGCCGCCCAAGCAATTGGCAACTATCGCCTGACAAATGCCACCCTTTACGTCACGGTGGAACCCTGTACGATGTGCGCCGGTTTGCTTGTACACAGCCGAATCCAGCGTTTGGTCTACGGCACCACTGCACCCAAGAGCGGTGCCGAGACCTCACCGCCCGAGTGCGCGACCAGGTAGGTGACCAGCATGTATTGCTCGGGCTTTCCGGCGGCGTCGACTCCTCCGTTGTGGCGGCCTTGCTGCACAAAGCGATTGGCGACCAACTGACCTGCGTTTTCGTTGATACTGACCTGCTGCGCGAAGCCGACGCCATCTTCATCGAAGAACTGCACAAGGCCGACTGGTACCACAAAACCGCCCAGGCCTTCGCTGTTTTCCTACCGGTTAAATCCGTCGGCGTGGTCGGCGACGGCCGCCGCTACGAATGGGTCATCGCCATTCGCGCCGTGGAAACCATCGACTTCATGACCGCCCGCTGGGCGCATTTGCCTTATTGTTGGGGCGGGTGAGTAACCGGATTATTAATGAGATTTCCGGTGTGTCGCGGGTGGTTTATGACATTTCCGGGAAGCCGCCGGCGACGATTGAGTGGGAGTGATGATGCCCTGGTTGGGATCGGCCAGCCCGGACGCTCGGCATTGGCGTTCTCCCGCGAAGCCGGCTGTGCCGAAGTCGCCTACTGGTGAGTAGTCACCTTGGAGAGCGGGCTCACCACCCACCGGTGCCCGCTCTGAAGTAAGTGTCTGAAAGCCTCGGCGGGTATGGCGTGACTGAAATAAAAGCCCTGCCCTTCGTCGCATGCCTGATTACGCAGGAATTCCGCTTGATCGGCCGTCTCAACGCCTTCCGCGATGACCCTTTGATTCAGGTTTTTACCTAAACCTATCACGGCGGCCACAATGGTTGCGTCGTCCGTGTCCGTGGCAATATCACGTACGAAAGACTGGTCGATTTTCAGTGTGTTGATCGGGAAGCTTTTCAGATAGCTGAGGCTCGAATAGCCCGTACCGAAATCATCGATGGCCAGGTCCACCCCCAGGGCTCTGAGCGCGTTAAGTACGGACGTCGTCGACTTGGCGTTGTGCATGAGCACGGTTTCGGTCAGCTCCAGTTGCAGGAGGTTCGGTGGCAGGCCGGTCTCCCTCAGAATCTGTTCGATCCCATCGATAAACCCGATGTGCTTGAACTCGACAGCCGAAATATTGACGGTAACGGGCACGACCCGCAGACCGGCCGCCTGCCAAGCTTTTACCTGTTGACACGCTTCGCGCAGCGCCCAGCGTCCAATCGTTACGATGAGTCCGCACTCTTCGGCAATGGCCACGAAATGTTCTGGATATATAAGGCCGAGCTCCGGGTCCTGCCAGCGAAGGAGCGCTTCGGCGCCGGTTATCACCCCCGAGTCAAAATTGATCTGTGGCTGATAGTAGAGCATAAGCTCGTTATCTTTCAGGGCGCGGCGCAGGCGGCTCTGTACGGCCATGCGATGCAACGCCTGGACGTTCATGTCGGCGCTGTAAAAATGGTAAATGCCGCGACCGTCGGTTTTGGCCTGAAACATGGCGGTGTCCGCGCTTCTTATCAGGGACTCTGCGTCGGTGCCGTCATCCGGGAATACGCTGATGCCGATGCTGAGTGTGACATCGATCTCCTGTCCATCGATGATATGCGGTGCCGCAAAAGCGTCGACCAGGGATTGCGCCACCATCTCGGCCCCCTGCGTAAGATTGATTTCATCCAGCAGGATCACGAATTCGTCCCCGCCGTAGCGGCATACCATGTCGGTGCTGCGCACGTGAACCAGGAGGCGTTCCGCAACCGACTGCAACAATTGGTCGCCGATGGCATGCCCCAGGGAGTCGTTGATGGCTTTGAAGGCGTCCAGATCCAGAAACAGCAATGCGACCTGTTTGCCATGTCTTTTGGCCAGGCCTATGGCCTGGGCGAGCCGGTCCGTCAGCTGTGCGCGATTGGGCAGGCCGGTGAGAAAATCGTGGGTTGCCTGATGGACCAGTTTTGATGCCATGGCCCGCGATTGACTGACGTCGTGAAAGACAATCACCGCGCCGCTGACGTTACCATGGCGGTCATGAATGGGGGCGGCGGAGTCCTCGATGGCGGACTCGCTTCCGTCGCGGCGAATCAGCACGCAATCTGCGGCGAGGCCGACGATCCTGTCTTCGTCAAGGGCGCGTTGTGCGGGGTTGACGGCAATCTCACGAGTCTTGCCGTCGATGATCCTGAACACTTCCTTGAAGGGGCGACCCAGTGCCTCTTCGCTGGTCCAGCCGGTCATGGTCTCCGCCACTTGGTTCAAATAGGTTACATTACCGGAGACATTAGTGCTCAACACAGCGTCACCAATGGAGTTGAGAGTCACCTGAGCGCGTTCCTTTTCTTCGAATAGTGCTTCTTCCGCCTTCTTCAAGCCGAACTCCGTCATTTTTCGTTCGGTGATATCCTCGACCGTCAGCACATAGCCGTGCAACGACACGCCGTCGCCCATGGCGGAGCTGTTGACGCGTGTCCACACCACGCCCCCATTTTGCCGCTGGAAGCGGAACTCGACCTGTAAGGGGACCTTGCTTCGTGCGGCAGCCTTCCAATCATCGATCACGCGTTGCCGGTCCTCGGGGTGTATGGCTCTGCTCCAACGCCTGCCCAGCGTCTGTTCGAAACTCAGCCCGCTGATTCTTTGATAGGCCAGGTTGGTGTATAGGCAATTTCCCTTCGCATCGGAGACAAAGATGCCCAAGGGTGAGGCGTCGCTGATCGCGCGGAAGCGTGCCTCACTGTTCAGCAGTGCATCCCGAATGGCTTTGAAGTTAAATAGGTAATGCAGAGTGCTTGGTGATCGATGGCTGCCTGATTGACCCTTGATACAGTGGTCCCGCGCGCCGCGCTTTGCAGCCTGCCGACCAGTACGGTCGTTGAAGATCCCGGCAATGCGCCTGGTAAACATCGCACCGAAGTGTATGTTGCGGAAATTGTTCACTAGCAGCTCCAGCTTGTGTTTGAACGGCCTCCAGTAGCGTTCAATAACATCCCAATTCATATCGATATCCTTTAATAACCCGAGTCCAATCATAAGCGCTGGAATAATCAAGTTCTGTTCGCTGCCGAACAAAAGAGCGCAGGAATTTTCAGCTAATTTGATTACTTTTTGATAAGGAACCCCACCTTGCAATCGGCGTGCTATGATGAGTGGCAACCCCCTCACCAATACCGAGTTCTTATGTCTACGCCCATCGCTGAACGCAAACTTACGATGCAACTGCGTACTGTGGCGGAAGCCCGGCTCGAATCGGGTACCGCCGCCTGCAGCAATTGGTCCCTGGGTGTGGATGCCCTGAGCTTGCTGCACCGGCTATCCAGTAATCCCCAGACCGCCGACGACGCACTCAAACTGCTGCATGAGCTGCAGGTCCACCAGGTGGAGTTGGATTTGCAAAACGAGGAAATGCACCTCAATGAGCAGCGTCTTAATGAAGAGCTTAACCGATATCGGGCGCTGTATGAGTTCGTACCTCTCGCTTATTTTCTTGTCGATCTTCAGGGCGGGATCATCGAAAGCAATCCGGCCGGTGCCGACCTGTTTGGTGTTGGACGGGACGAGCTGACAGGCACCCCTATTGACCGTTTCCTGGCCGTAGAAAGTCGTTCAGCGTTGCCAAACCTGCTCGAAAGGGTGGCGGAGGGTGGTGTCACACTGAGCTGTGAAGTGACGGTGGATGGTGAAGCCAATAATTCTCGGCCATTACGAATAGTCGCCAAAGCGACTGCCGATAATCGTTCTGTTCTGTTAGCCTGTTGCGAGTCTCTCTAGCCCGAAAGAGTATTTTTGCCCGATGGTAGCCCCAATTGCAGCCGAATCTTCCGTAAATCCTTTGGTTGCGACCCGCGTCGTCGGAATTGGCGCCTCGGCCGGTGGCCTTGCGCCATTGGAAGCCTTTCTTGGGAATGTTCCCCCACACAGTGGCATGGCCTATGTTGTGGTGCAACATCTCGACCCCACCCAAAAAGCTCTGCTGCCGGAATTGTTGCAGCGCGTCACGGCCATGCCGGTGCGAGAAGCGCAACAGGCCGTGCGCCTTGAACCCGACTGCGTATACGTTATCCCGCCCAATACCGAGCTCAGTGTCGTCGACGGAAAACTGCATCTGGCCAGCCCCATCGAGCCGAGGGGGTTACGGCTGCCGATCAATGTGTTGTTCTCTTCACTGGCGGGTAGCCAAGGTGAGCGCGCCATTGCTGTGGTGCTTTCCGGCATGGGCTCCGATGGCACACTGGGCTTGCAGGCGGTCAAGGCTGTGGGTGGGCTATCGGTGGTGCAGCAACCCGACACGGCCCAATTCGATGCGATGCCGCAAAGCGCCATTGCCGCGGAGTGCGCCGATATTATTGCACCGCCGGCCGAGTTGCCGGCACGCATTCTGGCTTACACCGCCCAGGTGCCGGACCCCGGCGTGGCCGCCGCAGGCGATGTCGAGCCGCCCTTGGAGCCCGAGCCGCTGCAACGCATTCTTCATTTGCTTCAGCACAGAACCCGCCACGATTTCTCCCTCTATAAGTCAAGCACCCTCTATCGGCGCATAGAGCGCCGTATGGCGATTCACAATATCGCCACCTTGGCGGGCTATGCGGATTTCCTACGGGAAAATACCCACGAAATCGATCTGCTGTTCAGGGAGCTGTTGATCGGCGTGACCAGTTTTTTTCGAGACGCCGCCGTCTGGGAGCATTTGGCGAAGGTAACGTTACCGGAGTTACTGGCCCGGCGGAAAACGGAACCCAAACTTCGGGTTTGGGTGGTGGGCTGCTCAACCGGGGAGGAGGCCTATTCGCTGGCGATGGTCTTTAGCGAGGTGATTCGCCAGCGGTGGGAATTCAAAGACTGCACGCTGCAGATCTTTGCCACCGACCTGAGCCCCGAGGCGATAGATACCGCGCGTCGCGGTCGCTACCCGGAGGCAATCGGCGAGGTTGTTTCCGCGCAACGGTTGGCGCGTTTTTTTACGGTTGGGGAGGGCGGTTACAAAATCAACCCCGATATCCGTGATATGGTGTTGTTTGCCCGGCAGGATGTCATTCTCGACCCCCCTTTTACCAAGCTCGACCTGATTGCCTGCCGCAACCTGCTGATCTACTTCGATGCGACTCTGCAACGCAGGTTGATGCCGCTGTTTCACTACAGCCTGCGTGAAGGCGGTGCTTTGTTGTTGGGCAGTGCGGAGACGGTGGGGCAGTTCAGCCACCTGTTCGCGCCGGTTCAGCCCAAACTTCGGGTTTATCAGCGTCGGGATGATGCCCCCAGAGGCGGGGCTGAGTTTATGATGAAATCCTTTCCACCCTTATCGAAGATAACCAGAGAGAATTCCGTGTCCACGACCAATCATCCCCCCGGTGATCATCTTCAGGCCGCAGCTGACCAGGTCTTATTGCAGGTGTATGCGCCTGCCGCGGTCGTGATCAATGGCGATGGGGACATACTCTACGTCAGCGGGCGAACCGGCAAGTATCTGGAGCCCGCCGCGGGCAAGGCCAACTGGAATATTCACGCCATGGTGCGTGACGGACTGCGAGCGCCGATCAGTGTGGCTTTAAAAAAATCCACAATCGAAAGTGAACCGCAGCATTTGCATGGGCTGCGTGTGCAGTTGCCGGGCGGTGGCGAGCAGCGTGTCGATGTTACGATTCAGACACTACGCGAGCCAGCCGCTCTGCATGGTGCAACGATGATTGTCTTTCGCGACATCGAACAGGTTCGGCCCAATGGCCGCAAGCACAAGGGCAAGACGGTAGCCGACGTGACCCATGAGGCGGAGTTGCAGCAGTACCGCGATGAAATTCAGACCCTGCGTGAGGAAGCACGAGCCTCTGAGGAGGAATTGCAGTCGGCAAACGAAGAGCTTCAATCCACTAACGAGGAGTTACAGTCGACCAATGAAGAATTGATGACTTCGAAGGAAGAAATGCAGTCCATGAACGAGGAGCTGCAGACCATCAATACGGAACTGCAGACCAAGCTTGACGACCTTGCTCTGGCCCAAAGCGATATGAGCAACCTGCTCAACAGCATCGAGATCGCTATTTTATTCCTCGACCAGAATTTGAACGTCAGGCGCTATACCGACCGGACGACGAAAATCATTAATGTTCGCGAAAGCGATGTAGGACGGCCGATCAGTGATCTGACGAGTAACCTGCAATACCCGGATTTGCGTGAGGATGCCCTCGAAACGTTACGTACCCTGGCATTTTCCGAGAAGCAGATTTTCGCTAATGACAACCGTTGGTTTTCCGTTCGGATCATGCCCTACCGCAGGCTGGACAACGTGATAGACGGGGTGGTGATCACCTTTGTCGATATCACCGAGACAAAAAAACTGGAACAGGCATTGCGGCGGGATTTGGAAGCCTAACCCGGTTACGCGGTCGGAACATCCCTGTTCCGATTGTTATCTTCAGTATGGATTATCGATGATGATCTCTACACGACGGTTTTGCTGACGTCCGGCCGCGGTTTCGTTGTTTGCGACCGGGCGGTCCATACCGATACCCGAAGCGGAGAGTCGTTGCGAGTCGATGCCCTGCCGTGCCAGATAATTCCTGACGGAATCGGCACGACGTTGAGACAACCCCTGATTGTATTCACTGCTGCCAACGTTGTCGGTATGTCCCTCGATCTGCACATTGCGCTCGGGATACTGGTTCAGGAAACCCACCAGCCTGTTGAGATTGCTGTTGGCGCCGCTCTGAAGTTCAGCACTGCCGCTGGCAAACAATACATCCCCAAGTGTCAATACCAGGCCACGGTCCGTGGGCTTGGCTTGCAGTGCCTCGATCTCCCGTTGCAATTCCGCTGTTTGCAATGCGGCGGTGGTGGCGGCCTCCGCGCTTAATTTCTGGGCGGCATCAGTGGCATCGCGTGCCGTATTGGCCTCTTCCCGGGCCCGGCTCACTTCGCGGGTGCGTGACAGCAGTCTTGCCTGCTCACGTTCCTCGCTGAGTTGGTCGCGCTGAACTTCAGCATAGCGGGTGGTGGCCTTGGCTTGTGCGATTGAAAGTTTGCGATCGGCCATGTAGATCCGGTGCTTGCTCAGTGCCTCATCGTTTTCAGGCTTCTCGGCGATGACCACCGCTTCTTCCGCTTCCCTGATTTCCTGTCGCGCCTGTGGGGCGAGTTTGGCGTCATTCTGCAGTGTGGTCAGTTTATCGCGTACCTGTACGGCACCTTGGGGAGTGGGTGCGGTGGCACAGGACGCGACCACCAGCAGTGAGAGAGCCATCCCGGTCAGTTGGGTTCCGCGTTTTACCCTATGCGTTCTTGAGGTGTTCATTGCTCATCTCCCACACGTTCCATTTCTTCGATAAGAGCATCGATACTGCGGTTCATTTCGAGATTGATTTCCAGCGCCTTGGCGGATTCGGTTCGTGCCGATGCCAACTCCGCGACAATCATCGATTCCTGGGCGAGGCGTTCCGCTGCTTTCATGTCTTCACTGTTGACGGCTTTTTCCGCCAGTAGTAATTTCTGTTGCGCTTCGTCCAGTTCGGCGCCGGCATATTGCCGTGCTCCCGCCTGCTCGGCGGTGGCGATAGCCTGGCGCGCCTCTGTTAGGGCAGTGGTAGGGGCCGGTGCCACGGGGGCGAATATGCAGGCGCTCAGGAGAAAGACTGCCAATGCCATGCTCAAGATAATGCGCATTCGGTCGCTGAAACGCCTGTTGATTGACTGGTCCATTTTGGTATTCCTCTTGTGGTGAAGCAAATTAACAAACTGCTCGGTTAACGTGGTGGACGGCTGAAAACAAGCATGATGCCGCCGATCAGAATGCCACCAACGCCCGCCCAGACCGGGATGTTTACCCGCTCTTTGTCTTCAACCGATAAACTGAGCGCACCCAGATTTGCTTCGTGGGTCTCACGGGTATAGGTGAAACCGCCATAAGCCAGGGCGAGAGCGCCGAGTACGATTAAAACCACCGCTGTCGGTTGAATAGCCTTCATGCCTGGTTCCTCCTGGTTTCAGTTTTTGTCAGTTGAACTGTAGAGCGAAAGAGTCACTGCATCTGTTCGATAGCGTACGGAGGCCGGTGATTTTTTAAGCGATGATGTGAGTCTCACAATACTTCCAGGGAGCGCTTGGAAATGAGTCTGACAACAGTGTTACTGATTATCCTGATACTGGTTCTGCTGGGTGTATTTCCCGCTTGGCCACATAGCCGAAGTTGGGGTTACCTGCCCAGTGGGGTTATCGGAGTGACGGTTTTAGTGGTTCTGATTTTATTTTTAATGGGGAAAATTTGAAGCGTGGTGGAACGATGGGGTTTGTCATACTACCTGCGGCGTGTCGCCGCAGGTAGGTACTGACAATTGGCAATCCGTTGCCGCCAATCCATTGGCTACTGCGCAGGTCAAATTACTTTGTGGCTTTCCTGGCCTTTGACCTGTTTCTTGCTTTCCAACTCTTTAACCTGCTTCTTGTTTTCGAAGTCTTTGACTTGCTTTTCGGCTTCATCCCTGGAAACACCATAAGCGTTTTGGATCTCTCCTTTTAACTGCTCCCGCTTTCCGGCGATTACATCAAGCCGGTCGTCAGTCAACTTGCCCCATTGTTCCTTGGCTTTTCCTTTGAATTCCTTCCAGTTGCCTTCGATTATGTCCCAGTTCATTTTTATCTCCTGTGGTTCCATAGCCTATCAATCGGCTGAACCTTCCCGTGAATGATGATGGGTACTCCAATGGTTGTGCGTTATTCAATGGAATCTCAGCACCTGACTAAAATGACAGTAAACTCGGCAGGTGTCTGTGCGTTACCGAACCCAAGGTTGCCTTTTTCAGCAACTGGTTTGCGCTGATCGGTAAGTGGCGTAGCGCACAGGTCCCACGAACCCACCAGGGACACCTCTCGGGTAGGCGTGTCGCAAACTGGATTACATTAATTCCGGCCTTTGTTTCCAATTAACAATTGCCCGTTGCCCTTTCTTCCACTAATGTTCGATGGCGTACAAAACTCTGTCGGCCGGAAGAAAAAAACCACGCCATTCAGACTTTGAGTATATGTTGTGTTGCCATGCGGCTTTGTTAAGCATGGAACATGACTGTTCCGGAAAACCAGAATCGGTTAAGTCATTGATTTTGGGAGAAAAGCGAGATGTAACCGTATTTGCTTTTCATATTTTGAAAAAGCCGGCAAGCTTTTTCATTTACCTGCAAAGCGGGCGCCGCACAGGAAAAGGGTTTGGTATTGCGTCGTACATTAACCCTGACGGATGAACGACACCGGCGCCGGTCGATTGAACTGAAAAGGCACAGCTCAATGATGTCCATTGCCCCGAGAACCATGCAAAACAATATTCTTGCCGCCTTGCCGGCCGACGCCAGGCAGCGGCTTTTCCCTTACCTTGAAGAAACCAGCATGCCCTTGGGCAAGGTGCTCTATGAAGCCGGGGACAAAATGCGCTATGTGTATTTCCCTCTCGATTGTATTGTCTCGCTGCTCCATGTGATGAAAAACGGTGCGTCGGCGGAGATTTCCGTTGTGGGTAACGATGGTCTGGTGGGCATCGCACTTTTTATGGGTGGCGAAAGTACATCCGGCCGCGGTGTTGTTCAAAGTGGTGGGAGCGGATACCGCCTGTTGGGGCAACGACTGGTTGACGAGTTTGATCGCCATGGCGAGTTGATGTCGCTGGTGCTGCGTTATACCCAGGCACTGATCACGCAAATGGCCCAGACCGCCGTGTGCAATCGTCACCACTCCATCGACCAGCAGTTGTGCCGTTGGTTGTTGCTTTCCCTGGATCGCTTGCCCACGAATCATCTGACCATGACCCAGGAGCTGATCGCCAACATGCTCGGTGTACGTCGGGAGGGCGTGACCGAGGCGGCGGGGCGGCTTCAGAAGCTCGGCGTTATCAAGTACCATCGCGGTCACATCGAAGTGGTAAACCGTGTCAAACTCGAACAACTGGCCTGTGAATGCTATGCCGTGGTGAAGAGGGAATCGGACCGTTTGCTTACGCCGGCCTGCCAGCGCTCCGAAGAGCTCGCATGAACGACTCGATTTCCTGGTGTTAAGGGCGTGCGGTTATGTCAGAACCGGGCTTATCCAGAAAACTGATAATGAAGAGGGGAAATGGACGATATCAAGGCTATGCAGCAGGCCCTGGCTCAAGCCAGGCTTGCCTTCGACGCGGGCGAAGTCCCGGTCGGGGCCGTGGTTGTTCAAGATGGAACGGTGCTTGCCGAGGGCTACAATCAGCCCATTGGCAGCCTGGACCCCAGCGCCCATGCGGAGATGGTGGCCATTCGCGCCGCTGCCAAAGCAATTGGCAACTATCGCCTGACAAACGCTACCCTTTACGTCACGGTGGAACCCTGTACGATGTGCGCCGGTTTGCTTGTTCACAGCCGAATCCGGCGTTTGGTCTACGGCACCACTGAACCCAAGAGCGGTGCCGTCGTCTCAAACCTCAGGCTCTACGAACATGGCCCATACAACCACAGTGTTGAGGTGACCGGGGGCATTCTGGAGGCAGAGTGCGCTGAATTGATGTCCCGGTTTTTTGCTGAAAGACGCGAGCGGCAGAAAGCCTTGCGTCGTTTGACTCGTTAGAAGCTGTCTTTCTTTACGGGAGACGGTAGACGCGTAACGGTAGACGCTTAGCGCGTTCAGCGTTTCCCGTCTCCCACAATGCTTCCAGCCCACCCCAAGGACCACAGAATGATTTCCGCTGCCGACCTGACATTCCGTCAGAAGGCTTGGCGTCTTTCTCCGATGTACGCCGCCTATTTCACGTTGTTTGGTGTGTTCACACCCTATCTGGCCCGGTTTTTAACCGCTCAGGGGCTGAATGCCCGCCAGATTGGTGTCATTGTCGCCACGGTGTTCGGGGTGAATATTTTTGCGCCCTTCTTATTCAGTCTGATCAGTGACCGAACCGGTCAGCGCATGCCGTTGATTCGTCTGGGCTTTCTGCTGATGGGTGTCTTCTATCTGTTGTCTCTGAAATCCGGCGACTTTCTCTGGTATTTAACCGTGTTCGGCCTGTTTGGCGTGTTCATGTCTGCTGTGTTGCCACAAATGGAAGGTGTGGTGATCAACGTGCTTGATACAGACCGGTCGCGCTATGGGCAGATTCGGTTGTGGGGGTCCGCCGGTTATGTGGTTGTGGTATGGATGCTGGGCACCGCTCTGGATTATCTGCCGGTCACCATTCTGCCGATTATGGGGGGTGTGCTTTGCGCCACTATGTGGGCCACTACCTGGCTGGTGCCGACGGAAACCCGAACCAGTCCAGAGCAGCGCCGTTCGGCGCAGAGCCTGGAAACCACACCGATCGATTGGCGTCAGGTTGTGGTTTTGATGGTGGTCGTGTTCTTGTGGCAAATCGGTATGGCGCCCTACAACACCTTCTTTGATCTCTTTTTGAAGGAACGTGGCTTTTCGGCTGGCAGTATCGGTTTTTTGATCAGCTTTGGGTCCATTTGTGAAATTGTGATCTTTTTGGTCATTGCCAGTTGGTTTCAGCGTTTCAGCGAGCGGTGGCTGTTGTTTATTGCGTTGGCGGTTACGGCTGCGCGTTGGTCGGTGCTTGCTTTCCTGGAAAGCAGCTTTTGGCTGGCGCTTTTACTGCAGGCCACTCATGCCTTGACCTTCGGGGTGGTTCATTCGGTGGCAATTCACCGGGTCAGTCGTTTGTTTCCGGCCAGCAAAATGGGTTTGGGGCAGGGGCTTTATGTTTCGGTAGGTATGGGGCTGGGGCTGATCGTGGGTAATCTGCTGGCGGGTTATGTATGGACGGGGGCCGGTTGGGTGTTTCTGATGGGGGCGGTGACCACTGCCGTGGCGGCGGCGCTGGTGTATTTTGGCATGAGGTCTGTTCGCAGCTGAAAGAGCGGGGCGGAGAACGATTTCCGCCCCACCTCTGTTAACTCAGCATTCTGCGATAGGTCTCCACGTATTCCTGTGCGGACTCTTCCCATTCAAAACGCTGTTTCATGGCGTTCGCCTGCATCGTTTTCCACAGGTCCGGTTTGTCGCGGTAAACGTTCACCATTCGCTCGATCTCAAGCCTCAGGGCTTCTTCCGTAGGCTCTTCGAACATGAAACCGGTGGCGCTGCGGACATTGCGCTGAGAGGCGCTCAGTGGCACTACCGTATCCTTCAATCCGCCCACGGCGCGTACCAGAGGCAGGGTGCCGTAGCGCAGACTGTATATTTGGTTCAGACCGCAGGGCTCGAAGATGGAGGGCATCAGGAAGGCATCGCCACCCGCTTCCATCCGGTGGGAAAGCGCATTGTCGTAACCTTCGATAAAGGCGACTTTGTCGGGAAAATGATGCGCCAGCCGGTGCAGGTGAGCCGCCAACTGCGGGTCGCCGGAGCCGAGCAGGGCAACCTGTACGTCTTGCTGGCGCAGGACTTCCCACAGAGTGGGAATCAACAGATGGAAGCCTTTCTGGTCGGTCAGTCGGCTGACCGACACCAAAAGCGGCACGTCCCGTTCTTCAAACCCCATTTCCTGTTGCAGGCGCCGTTTGCATTCGGCCTTGCCGCCGTCCTCCACGGTTGTGAAATTCGCGGGAATCAGGTTATCGGTTTCCGGGGACCATTGGCCATAATCGCAGCCGTTGAGGATGCCGGTGAGTGCGTCGCTGCGCTCTCGGAATAGGCTGCCCAGCCCGTGGCCGCCCATGTCGGTCACCAGTTCAGCGGCATAGCCGGGGCTGACCGCGCATAGGGCATCCGCGAAGCGAATGCCGCCTTTCAGTAGGTTGATCTGGCCGAAGTCTTCGAAGGCGCCAGGATGAAAAAATTGTTCATGAATGCCCAGTGGTTGCAGCCATTGGGCCGGAACCTGGCCCTGATAGGCTGCGTTATGCAGCGACAGCATCGACCGAGTGCCCTCGAAGAAAGGGTTGAACCGGTAATGCTCCGCCAGATAGAAACAGCACAGGGCCGCCTGCCAGTCGTTGGCGTGGACGATGTCCGGTTGCCAATCGTTATCGATACACCACTGCAGGGCACCCTTACTGAGCAGGGCGAAGCGCCGGGCGTTGTCCGGGTAGGGCCAGCGGCCGTCGTCGTAAATGCCGGGGCGGTCGAAGCTTTCAGCGTGTTCCAGCTGTACCAGCGGCAACCCTTCGTGTGTGCCGGTGCGGGCCGCCACCCAGGTTTCATCGAACAGGTTCAGATGAACGCAGAGTGACTGGCTTGGCCAATGGCTCCAGATTTGTTGAGTGCGGCTGTAGGCGGGCGTGACTACGCGTACATCGTGGCCCATGGCGGTGAGGGTGGCCGGGAGGGCTCTGGCGACATCCGCCAGGCCTCCGGTTTTTACCAAGCCTTCAACTTCCGAAGCGACGACGAGAATCTTCAGGGGGTGCTCAGTCGAAGCCAATTCGTGCTCCTTTGGGGATTACTACGATGCCATTGGGGGAAACGTGGAAGCGTTGACGATCGTGTTCCGGGTCTTCCCCGATGACGGTTCCGGGTGCAATAGTGACGTTCTTGTCCAGCATGGCCCGGCGGATGCGCGCGCCCCGGCCGATGTCGTTACTGCCCATCAATACGCTGTTCTCAACGTAGGCGTGGCTGTGAACATGGCAGTTATAGCCCAGGATGCTGCGGTGGACGAAACTGCCGGACACAATGCAGCCACCGGCGACGATGGAACTGATGGCCTGACCGGTCCGGTTGGCTTCGTCGTGCACGAACTTGGCCGGTGGAACGGCGGGGTGGTAACTGCGCAGCGGCCAAAAACGGTTGTAGAGGTCGATGGGCGGTTCCACGGCCAGCAGGTCCATATTGGCTTCGAACAGCGAGTCGATGGTGCCTACATCCCGCCAATAGCCGCCGGTGTTTTCCTGTTCGCCGCGAATGAAGTTGGTGGAGAAGTCGTAAACGTACACCACACCGGCTTTATAGAGCTCGGGAATGATGTTGTGACCGAAATCGTGTACCGAGTCGCTGCGTTCGGCATCGGCTTTCAGGCACTCCACCATGGTGGGGGAGTCGAATACGTAGTTGCCCATGCTGGCGAGCACATAATCAGGACGCCCTGGGATGGTTTTCGGGTTGCTCTTCGGTTTCTCCTGGAAGCCGATCATCTTGTTGTTATCGTCGATCTCGATCACACCGAACTGGTCCGCCTGGCTGACGTGCACCGGGATGGCGGCCACGGTGAGCTTGGCGTCTTCATAGCCGCGGTGGAACTCGATCATCTGGCGGACATCCATCTTGTAGATGTGGTCGCCGCCAAACACGCAGCAGATTTCCGGATCCATGCCTTCGACCAGTTCAATATTCTGGTAAATCGCATCGGCCGTACCCTGATACCAGTGCTTGCCCATTTGCATTTGGGCGGGGATGGGGTCGATAAAGCGGTTGGTCAGCCCCGTCACTCGCCAACGTCGGCTCATGTGCTTCATCAGGGAATGCGACTTGAACTGGGTCAAAACGAAGATCTGCAACAGATCGGAGTTGACGAAGTTGTTCAGAACGAAATCGATGATTCGGTAGTTGCCGCCGAAGGGGACGGCGGGTTTGGCTCGCACGGAGGTGAGTGGGGCCAGGCGGGTGCCTTCGCCTCCGGCCAGAATCATAGAGAGGATGCCGGACATAATCTTTCCCTTTTATTGATCAGTGTTAGGTGACTTCTTCGTCAGCTTAACGCTTGCTTGAGTCGCATTAGGCGACCACTGAGTGTCGGTTCTCTGGAAAATAAGGCTCGTTTTTTGTTATTGGTTGAAGATTGATCACCTCCTGTTGGTCCGTTGAGGAACGCCACGCCATTCAACCATAGAGGTGAGTCTGGGCAGCACTGAAAAAAACGTCGGAATCCCATGGATTAGCGCGCTTTTGATCAATATAGACCAGGAAGGCGACGAAACCGATCACGATCAGTAGGAAGATAATTAACTTCTTGTTCATAGCGCCGATGGAACCATTTTTAGAGCCTTTTAGGCATTGTGTACCTTTTTTTTCCCAAATGGCAAGGGAGAGCGTTTTTCAGAGGAATTGTTGACCGCGGAGGGCGCTCACAACGGTTGCTTTTCTGGTAGAATGCGCGCGTTTCGCCGTTTCCGTCTATTGAGGTACGCCATGAGAGCATCATTGGGTCTGACACTGAGTTTTGTATTGGGCACCCTGGTTCAGCCGGCCCTGGCTGAAGACCCCGCCATCGATATCTCCACCAACGCCAAATTCGAGCTGGTCGCCCTGACCGACCAAACCCTGACTGAATCCGCCACCTTAACCGTACAACCCCGTGATGCGGGCAGCCCGGAAGATGCGCTAAGCGAGGACTGGCCGTCGCATTGTCTGTTATCGGTCAATGTTACGTTGACTGAAGGCGGGGCGGCTCTGAACCCCGGCAAGCTGATTTGCATCACCGAGGACCACCGTATTCTAGAAGCCATGCTGGATGCCGCCATCGAAGAATTCGGCGCCTGCGTTGCTGTGGAAGGGAACGACTGCGCCCGTTATCGGGTCGTGGCGGGAGAAACCGGCCGTCTGGTATTGAATGCTCCTACGAAGTTGACCCTTCAGCCAAGAAACGAGCTGAACTGAGCAACGGCTGTCGTTAAGAGCGCTTGACCCTGATATCGTCGGGGTAGGGGTAGATATCCGCCACCTTCCCGGCTTCAAGCTCGGCTTGAACGGCCTTCCAGTAGTCGGCATCCAACAGGTCTGCATGGTGTTTTCTGAACGCCGCTTCCTGTTTGCTGTCGTTGAACAGAAAAGTGGCGAACTCTTCGGGAAAAATATCCGTCGGCGCCACGCTGTACCAGGGTTCTGAAGCCAACTCGTCTTCCGGATAACGGGGTGGGGGAATGCGACGGAAATTGCAGTTCGTCACCCAGTCTATTTCATCGTAATCGTAAAAAATCACCCGGCCGTGCCGGGTCACCCCGAAATTCTTCAACAGCATGTCGCCCGGGAAAATATTGGCTTTCGCCAGGTCTTTAATGGCCTGCCCATATTCCGCCAGGACCGGTTCCTCCCGTTCCTTGTATTTGGGGTCTTCCAAATATAAATTCAGCGGAATCATCCGACGCTCGATATAGCAATGCTCGATGATCAGTTGGTCGCCTTCCACGCGAACGTTGGATGCGGCCACCTTGGACAATTCTTCCAGAAGTTCCGGCGAAAAACGCTCCAGAGGCAGCGCCACCTGGGTGAACTCCCAGGTATCCGCCATGCGGCCGACCCGGTCATTCTGCTTTACCCGGTGGTACTGGTTTTTAACATGCTGGCGGGTCATTTCTTTCTGGGGCGCGAAGCGATCTTTGATGATTTTGAATACATAGGGATAGGAGGGCAGGGTGAACACCGTCATCACCATACCTTTGATACCCGGTGCGATTTCGAAACGATCCCGGCTGGTGGCAAGGTGTTGCAACAATTCCCGATAAAACTGTGTTTTACCCTGTTTATGCAAGCCTATGGAAGAATAGAGTTCGGCGCGGGTTTTCGACGGCATTAACCGCAATAGAAAGTTAACGATGGCCAAAGGGCTGCCCGTATTCACGAAAAAGTAAGCCCGGGCAAAGCCGAATACAATCGCCATGGCATTGCTGTCAATCAGCAGGGTATCCGCGTAGAGGGAGCCTTCCTCGGTATTCAGAATGGGCACGATAAAGGGCAAAGCCTCACCATCCATGTTCAAGCGGCCAATCAGGTAGCAGGCTTTGTTGCGGAAAAAAGGCGTGGTAATCAGGTCGATGCTGTAACGCCGGGCATTTTTGGCCAGCTCGGGCGCTTGTTGCGCAAAGCGATGCATCAGGTGGCGCACGTCTCTGTGCGCATTTTCCAAAGGCAGACCCAGCTTCATATCCTGCAGCATTGTCAGGATCACCGCTTCAAGGTCGCCATCGACCCAGTAACGCCGGATCAGAGTCTCATCGGTTTCGTAGTGCCGCCACAAAGCATCGGATTCGACAAAAATATGTTCGTTGTCGAAATAGCGGCGGTGAAACAACCGGCAGAAAACGGAGTTGTAAAACGTCTCGGCGAGGTCGGGCTGGGCATGCTTTTCCAGACGCTTGGTATAGGCCTGCTTGACCGTTTGCCAACCATCGGGCTTTAACGACTCGAAACATTGCTTGAGCGTGGCTATGCAGCGCTCGACCTGATCATCATAAAGGTCGACCCGCTCGCGATGAATGTCTTGCAGATAGCGCCATTCGGCGTTGAGAAACCCCTGGTGAGCCAGTTGGGAATAATGCCTGAATTTCTGATAGTGCTGGTTGAAGCCTTCAAGGATAAGATCGGCCAATTGATTGGCATGGGTGTCAGTCGTAGACATTCTTTTTCTTCCAGCTCTCCTGGTCTTCAATCAGGTTTTCCATCTCTTCCGCCAGCTTCTCGGCCTGACCGGAGGACAATTCTTCACGGTAGTGACGCCATTCCTCCACGGTTTTGTTCAATTGGTTACGCAGTTGAATCTCCTCCTGCTTGAACTGCCCCGCATGGCGCGACACACCAATGGTGTCGATGGCCTTCTGAATAGCGATTCGCGCCTCTTTGTAATGTTTGGTACTGAGCGCGTTTTGAGCCCTGTACCTGAAATAATCCAACGCGGTCTCCACCAATTTCAACTCGACCTGCATGAGGATTTTCTCCGCATTGGTTTTATCCAGGCGACCCGCTTCAAACGTCTGGCGAACATAACTATGAAGGGATTTGAGTGTTTGCCGGTGCAGGCTGGCTTCCTCAGAGGTAATGCGCACCGAAGGGTCCGGCCGGGGAGGGTGCTTGCGCATCTGAGCCCGCTCGGCTTCGAGCTGTTGATAGTCACTTTCGAAATATTTTTTCTGGTCGGGGCTCAGTTCCATCTGAGCTTTCAGGTTATGCAATAAAGCCTGATAGATGAAATCTCTCAATTCGGGTGACAAATAGGACGGCGGCAGATTTCTCAGAACATTGTTCAGTTTACGGTACTGAGTATTCAGCCGCTGGAGTTTTTCCCGGGTAATGGCCAGATTGCGTTGGCGATTCTGCATGATCAGCATTCCAACGATCATGACGCCGATAATGCCCATCGCGAGGATTGCAAAAAGTGTGGTGTTCGATACGCCCATGAACGGTCTCGTCTACTGGTCGAACCCCGCAGGGTCAGGGTGCTGGTGTTTTAGTAACCAAGCAGCATCAGTGTAATCCAAAAAAACGCATAAAAACAAAGATTTGCTTGACAGTTTTCATCCGCATCCTTAAAGTTGCCGCCTCTTTCGGCAGGTCCCGTTCGTCTAGTGGCCTAGGACACCGCCCTTTCACGGCGGTAACAGGGGTTCGAGTCCCCTACGGGACGCCATCCTCCTGCTTCGATCACTACAGTCTAGTCAATCCTCTTCATCTTTCCTTTTTTGTCGTGGCAGCAGGCTGCGTATCAGATCCCCACACATCACCAATACGACAAGCCCGACCGCGCCAATCAGCAATATTTCCACCTGAAAACCTACCTCTGTCTCGTGTTGAGTGGGCCATACTCGGCTAGGAAGCTGACTGAGGGCAAGCCCTGCAAATCGACACTCCAGGCGGAAGCTGCCAGAATATCTTTTTTATTAGCTTGAGTTTCGACGTTAGCGGGCAAAGAAGAGCGCCGGATGCCTGGTAGGCCCGTCAAGGGTGGTCCGCAGCATGGATGCTGCGGTCCAGGCCCCATGGATGGGTTCACGCCGACCCTTGACTGGCCTACCAGGTAGCCGGTGCGGACTCATGGCACAATACCTCGCAAACGCTGAAACCTGAGTAGGACCGACGACGAGGATTATTGATGAAGCCAATTTACGCCTTTGGAGAGTTGCTGATTGATGCATTGCAGCAGGGTGGCACCGTCGAAGACGGCCTGACCATCCCCGGGGCACGCTTTTATCCGGGCGGCGCCCCGGCCAACGCCGCCGTAGCAGCCGCCAAACTGGGAGCCCCGACCTATTTCATAGGCCAGGTCGGGCGGGATACCTTCGGTGCATACCTGAAGAAAGCGCTGAATCATTTCGGAGTCGACACCCGCTATCTACGGTCAACCAACGCCCCCACACCCATGGCGATTGTATCCTTGGATGACAGCGGCGAACGCACCTTCCAGTTCTATCGTAACGGCACCGCCGACGTCATGCTCCAGGCCCACAAACTGCCCCACCCGCAGGAATTCAAACCCGGCGTCCTGCACGTATGCTCCAATACCCTGACCGAAGAAAATATCCGAAATGTGCACCTCGGTTTCGTCGACCGCTGCATTGCCGCAGGAAACCTGATCAGCTTCGACGTCAACCTGCGCCGGAACCTCTGGCCAGATCAGACCAACTTCCATGAACCCATCAAAGCCATGCTGACCCGGGCGGATGTGATCAAAGTCAGCCGAGAAGAATTGTCTCAGTTGTGGGAAGTGGACGCTGAGGAAGCACTCACTAATCTCGCCTTCGCACACCGTGCACGGGTGATCTATATCACCGATGGCGCCAAACCCGTCGTCATGCTCACCCCGGAAGGCCGTCGTGAAGTGGAAGCCCCCAAAGTAAAAGTGGTGGATACCACTGCCGCCGGGGACGCTTTTTCAGGTGCCGTATTGGCGAGCCTGAGCCGAACCGAAGAAGGCGAGCCGGACTGGTATGCCGCCCTGGAACTTGGGGTTCGTTGCGGTGCGCTGGCCGTAAGCCGCGCAGGTGCCTTCCCCTCGTTGCCAACCTCAGCGGATTTGGCGAAATAGGCCGCAATTGCCCCTGGTATTGACCAAAAAGAGAGCTGAAGCTGCGTTTCATTGACCTTGGTTCACAAATCTTTTCGTCGCCGGGTGCTAAAAAAGCCCTCGTTGAATTGACACAATGATCGACTGTGCGGGAGTGTAGCTGTGAAAAAGCACTCCCAGAGTTCTACATTCCAAACAGGTGGCGCTTGTGTTTCTTGACCCCTTTCATGCCCGTCAGGATGGTCACATCCTGATCAGTGCGGAACAAGCCAGCTCTTTTGCAAAAGATATTGCCGGTGATTTCAACCCGATCCACAACCCGGATGCACGGCGCTTCTGTGTCCCCGGCGATTTGCTCTTTGCCCTGGTGCTGAATCGCTATGGGCTCAGTGAAAAGATGTCGGTCCGTTTTTCCGGCATGGTCGGAGCGAATGTGCCGCTGGTGTTCCCCGAGGTGGATGAAGGCGTGATTGATATTGTCGACACGTCCGGTAAAGCCTATCTGCACTTGGAGCACAGTGGCAAAACCAGCCAGGATGCGGAACTGATTGAGTGCCTGACGCGCAACTACGTTGCCTTTTCCGGCCACAACTTCCCGTTCATCATGGTGCCGTTGCTTGAGAAGCACCAGGTCATGTTCAATCCGAAACGGCCGATGGTGATATACGAAAGCATGGCGTTCGAATTGGAAAGCCTCGATATCCGCCAGCCGAGTCTGGAATTGGCCGATACCACCTTGGACGTGAACGGCAAGCGTGGCGACGCGCTGTTCCAGTTCAATATCGTGGCCGACGGCCAAGTGGTTGGCACCGGTACCAAAAAACTGATTGTCAGCGGCTTGCAGCCCTACGATCCCGAGTTGATGGCCGGTATGGTGGAAGAATTCGACCAGTTGAAACAGGCTCATCAGGCTCGGAAATCAGCCTGAACCAATCCGGCGGGCCTCTCAGGCCCGCTTGTTGTCTCTTTCCCTCCTCGCACCAATATGTTCCAGCCGTAGTCCAAAAAAGTAATTCTTGCTAAAAATGCACCAATACGGTGCGTTTTGTCTCCCCAAATCCTTTCAAAGCCTGGCCGGGATCTTGCTCTATCCTGATTTGCCGGAATCTTTAAAGGAGGCTTTCCATGTCTCAAGCCTGGGCGGTTTTGACCGACCTCGACGGCACCCTGCTGGACCACGATACCTACGACTGGCAGGACGCGGAGCCCGCGCTCAAGCGCCTGCGGCAGTTGGATATTCCCGTTGTCGCCGTGACCAGTAAAACCCGAGCCGAGCTGGATGCTTTGCAGCGCGCCATTCCCTATCTGACAGGATTGTTTGGTTGCGAAAACGGCGGACTGATCGTTGATAGAAGGCATCAGACGGAACAGATCGACCTATTGGGGTTGCCGATAGCCGAGCTGATTGAACGTTTCGAGCGAATTCGCCAAACAAGTGGGGCCGCCGGGCTCGGCTTCCACGAGGTGTCTGACCGGCAGGTGGCGGAATGGACGGGGCTTTCAGTGCAGCAGGCCGGTTGGGCGCGCCAGCGTGAGGCGTCTCTGCCGGTTTACTGGCCGGATGACAAGCCTGGCCGGGAACGCTTTATAGCCGCCGCGCAAGAGGAAGGCTTGCATGTGCTGATGGGCGGGCGGTTTCTGCACTTGGCGGGAGAAGCCGACAAGGGCACGGCGCTTGAACGCATTAGCTCCCTCCTGGCCCCCGGAGGCGACCTCAACGTGATGGCATTGGGCGATGGCGGGAACGACGATGCGATGCTCGCCAAAGCCGATTGGGCGGTTCGCATCCCCTCCAAACATGGCCAGCAGAGGCCCGAGGTGGTTGCCCATGCTGTAAGTGCTTCCAACCCCGGCCCACTGGGCTGGAATGACGCAGTTAACCAATGGTTGTCGAACGTGCTACCACAGGAGGCACACTGATGAGCGATTTTTTTCAAAACGGCCTGATCGCCAATTTACATAACCTGATTGAGCGGCCAGTGGAATCCCTGGAGAAGGAGTTGATCGGCTTCTCCCACCACAACCCCATGGCCCTGGTGTTGCCGTCCCTGTATTCGGAATTGGAGCAACCGGCGTTGGAAACCATCGTTCAGGAGCTGGTTCAGGTGCCTTATCTGAACGATATTGTGGTAGGGCTCGACCGGGCCAACCGGGATCAGTTCAAGCACGCCCAGCAATACTTCGGGCGCCTGCCGCAGAATGTGCGCATTCTCTGGAATGACGGGCCGCGCCTGCAGGCCATAGACCGGCTGCTTGCCAGTAAAGGCCTGGCGCCCACTGAGTTGGGTAAGGGGCGGAATGTTTGGTACTGCTACGGCTATATTCTGGCTTCCAACCGGGCCAAGGCGGTGGCGATGCACGATTGCGACATCAAAACCTACGATCGTTCGTTGTTGGCCAGGTTGATCTACCCGGTGGCGAACCCGGCGTTTCGTTATCAGTTCTGCAAAGGCTATTACTCGCGTATTGCGGACAACAAAATGAACGGGCGGGTCTGTCGATTGCTGGTGTCCCCTTTATTACGTGCCTTGAAAATGGTGAAGGGTGACAATGAATTTCTGGAGTATATGAACTCTTTCCGTTACGCACTGTCAGGTGAATTCAGCCTGCGCACCGAGGTGCTGCGGAACCTGCGCATTCCCAGCGATTGGGGCCTGGAAGTGGGTGTTTTGGCCGAATTGCATCGTAATTACAGCCCGCGCAGCCTGTGCCAGGTGAATGTGGCCAGTGTTTATGACCATAAACATCAGCCCCTGAGCCCGGAGGATGCCCGCAAAGGCCTGTCGAAAATGTCCACGGACATCAGCAAGGCCATCTTCCGAAAACTGGCGACCCAGGGGCTGGTATTCACCGAGGAACACTTCCGCACCATCAAAGCCACATACTTTCGGGTGGCGCTGGACTACATCGAAACCTATTACAACGATGCCGTTTTCAATGGCCTGACTCTGGATCGCCACGCCGAAGAGGAGGCCGTCGAGCTGTTTGCCCGCAATGTGATGACCGCCGGTCAGGAGTTCCTGGAAAACCCCATGGCCACGCCCTTCATGCCGAGTTGGAGCCGCGTGCAGTCGGCCATACCGGACATCCTGGAACAGATTTTCGACGCCGTTGAGCTGGATAACCAGGAGGACCACTAGCCGTTGAGACTGGTAAAGGTCACGGCAGTTGTGCTCGGGCGGCAAGGTAAAAAAGGGTAGAATGGTTGACGATCTATGCCTAAGCCATAGACCTGACTAGACATAAAAAGAAAAGGAAACACCATGACTACCCCTACCATTCAAACGCTCGGCGAGTTCATCATCGCCAATCAGAAAGACTATCCCGAGGCGAGCGGTCAGCTGTCCGCTCTGTTTTCCGCGATCAAGCTGGCCGCCAAGGTCATTCACCGAGAGATCAACAAGGCGGGACTGGTGAACATTGCCGGTCTGTCCGGCGATAAAAACATCCAGGGCGAGCAGCAAATGAAGCTGGATGTGCTGGCCAACGATACCTTCAAAGCTGCACTGGCGGCGCGTGGTGTGGTGTGTGGCATCGCCTCCGAGGAAGAAGACCATTATGTGATGCTGGACGATGGCCTGAACCAGAACAGCAAATACATCGTGATGATGGACCCTGTCGATGGGTCCTCGAACATCGATGTCAATGTCTCCGTTGGCACCATCTTCTCGGTATATCGTCGGCGTTCCCCGGTGGGCACCCATGTCACCGACGAGGACTTTTTCCAGCCGGGAACCGAACAGGTCGCGGCCGGTTACGTGATTTACGGCTCCTCGACCATGCTGGTTTATACCACAGGTAATGGCGTCAATGGCTTCACCTATGACCCGACGCTGGGTGTGTTTTGTTTGTCACACCCCAATATGACCACGCCGGAAGTCGGGCTGATTTACTCGATTAACGAAGGCAACTACGTTCACTTTCCCGGGGGCGTTAAAAAGTACATCAAATATTGTCAGGTGGAGGATGATGCTTCCAACCGGCCCTATACCTCGCGCTATATCGGTTCTTTGGTGTCCGATATTCACCGAAATCTGATCTACGGCGGCATCTACCTCTACCCCTCTTCCTCGCGTTACCCCAAGGGCAAGCTCCGATTGTTGTATGAATGCAACCCCATCGCCTTTTTGGTGGAGCAGGCGGGCGGTCGGGCCATATGTCGCGAAGGCCAGCGGGTATTGGAGCTTACACCGACCTCTCTACACCAAAGGGTACCGTTTTTCGCAGGGTCCAAAGCCATGGTCGACGATCTGGAAGGCTTCCTGTTCAAGTACTCCAGCGACCCTGATTGATACAGCTTGGACCATCCCGATTCAAGGGGTGGTCCTGCATGTTCATGGGCTCGTCCCTTCATCATGACCCCTTGATGAAAAGCTACAAAAAATTACATTTATAACTGATTGATTTGCAACGACCATTGAAAACAACGCCAAAGCGGCCCTGAAAACGGGATGCAATTTGGTGGGGCTTGCTTATAATCCGCCGCCCTTTTATGGAGTCTGGTGCTGTACTTTTTCGGCTGTTTTCGCCAGATCCAATGCAACATTGTTACATCAGTGAGGTTGTTGTTTTTATGCAAGATCAGGTCAGTTACAGTCATCAACAGGGCCATCTCTGCCTGGCATCGAGCTTGATTCTGAACGAACGTCCGTTACCCATCCGTTTCTTTTATAAAGAGGAAGCGCAGCATGCCAATGACACCGGCTTTCGCTTTTACAGTGGGTTCGAGACGGATGATTTTCTGCAGGAGGAAGACGCCGCCTGTGTGGCACCGTTGGATTGTATGGAACGCTTGGACCCGAGCATTATTGATCTGGTGAAACGGTCTGAAGTGGGTAGCGTATGGGAGCGTTTGCCCAACAGTAACGATTGGGTGCCGGTCTATGATTACGAAATTCCCGACTGACTCGTTCAGTGGCTGAAGTTTGCTCATTGAGATAAAAAAACCTGCTGTTACGCAGGTTTTTTTATGTTCGGAGTGGAGGGGCGATTGGTCGCCGTCCGTCATTGCCACCGGCTTACTTTTCAAGAATCAGCCAAGGCTGCGAATACCAGTAATAAAAGTTTCCACTACGAGCCTGTGCGGTGCAGTTGAAGCGATGGCGACCTTCACCGAGTGGTTCCGCTGCGCTGAGTGTGAAGTGCTGTTCATCTTCCCATTCAGCGTCCTGCCAGTCACCGTTGACAAAGCAGTTCAAGTTGCGAGCCATGTCAGACGGCTTGGTTGTTTCTATCGTCATGGACGGTGTGGTATCGAAGGTGAGCATGTCCGGCACGGTATCATAATTCACCAGCATCGGATGGCTGTTCAGCTTGGTCAGCAGTGTTTTCGGGTTGGCATAAATACCGGCGGCGGCAAAACGGGGCAGGGCGTGAAAATCACTGTGTTGGTAGATTCCACCCGAGTGCTGGGCAAAGGCAATATAACCTTCCTCTACCATCAGTTGTTTTAAATCGCTGTTGTATTCGCCATAGGGGTAGGCGAAGAGTTTCGGAATGTCGCCGGTCAATTCGGTTTCCAGCCGTTCCTGGGCATGTTGAATGTTATCTCGTACCGACTGCAGCCAGGCATCGTCCCTGGGTGAGTGGCGCACCAGGTAGTCGTGGTCCCGGGTGTGGTTGGCGATGGTGGCCCCCCAATCCTGCATTTCCTGCAGTTGTTCCCAGCTGGCCATTTCAGTGAAGCCCTGGTCAATAGGGTCCGTTGCGACGAAGATGGTGAAGGGGTAATTGAATTCCTTCAGTAATGGAAAGCCGTTTTCGTGGATGTTGGCATAAGCATCATCGAAGGTAAGCACCACGGCTTTTTCAGGCAGGGTAGCCGAGCCGATGCCGCGCACGGCGTCGAGAGCCTGCTGAATCGGGATCACGTTAAACCCTTCGTCCCGCAGCAGTGTCAGGTGCTCGCGAAAGCGTTCCGGGCTGATGGTGGTACTGGCTGGGGTATCGTTCGCCACATGATGGTACACCAGAACGTTGAAGTGTGGCTGAGCCCACGCCGATTGGGCGAGGGCAAAGGCCAGAATCAGACGGACGGCCTGTTTGATCATTGCAGTGGCTCCTTTTCGTTACCGAGGGCGATGGGGCGCTGATCATCGTTGATCCATTCGCTCCATGACCCGGCATAGAGTTTGGGTTGGGGGTGTCCCGCCAGCATCAGCGCCAGTATGTTGTGGCAGGCTGTAACGCCGGACCCACAGTAACACACCAGAGAGTCGTCCTTCGGGAGGCTTTCAAAGCGTTGACGCAGTACCTCGGTCGATTTGAAGCGCCCGCTGCCGTCCAGGTTGGCGGTGAAATCCGCACAGTAAGCTCCGGGAATGTGACCGGCCTTTTTGTCCATGGGTTCGGTCGCGCCGCTGTATCGGGCTTCGGCGCGGGCATCCAGCAGGGTATGTCGCTCCAGGCTTTGTTGCAGGGTGTCAGCATCAATAACCCAATCGGCTGGGCAATCGACCCGCAGCGAGCCCTCACTGGGGAGCGGTATTTCACCAACCTCGACAGGACCATTGGCATTCAGCCAGCTCTGAAAGCCGCCATCCAGCACCCGTACCCGGCTTAGGCCCGCCCAGCGGCACAGCCACCAGGCGCGGCCCGCCATCATGGCATTGCCGGCATCGTAAACCACGACCTCGCTCTCCTTCGAAATGCCCCAGCGACGCAGGGTGGACTGCAGGGCGGAAGGGCTGGGCAGGGGATGACGCCCGGTGCGGCCCGGCAATATCGGGCCGGACAGGTCTTCATCCAGATGAGCGTAAAATGCGCCTGGAATATGCCCTTCCAGATACAGCCGATGCCCTTCACCGGTATCGGCCAGATTGAAGCGACAATCCAGAATGACGGGATTGGAGATGGATGTATCCTTGAGTTGTTCCAGCAATTGATCGGCGGTAATCAGCAACTCACTACGATGGGCCATGATCGCTCTCCTTGAGGTCGATAAATGATGCGGGCCATCATAGCAATTCATCGCTTCGAGCGCGCTGGTGCTAGTCTCAGGTGGCGGGTTTTGGCGCAAGATAAAGAAAGAAGGGTGGGTGGCTGGGCCGGCAGGATTCGAACCTGCGAATGACGGGATCAAAACCCGTTGCCTTACCACTTGGCGACGGCCCATTAAACAGGGAAAAGCGGGTAAACAGCTTTTGAGGAGGCGATAACGCATCCGGATGGAGAAACTGGCTGGGCCGGCAGGATTCGAACCTGCGGATGACGGGATCAAAACCCGTTGCCTTACCACTTGGCGACGGCCCAAAAGAGAGTGGTGGCTATGGCTGGACTTGAACCAGCGACTCCAGCATTATGAATGCTGTGCTCTAACCAACTGAGCTACATAGCCTCCGTAACGGCCGCGTATTATCCGTAAATTTCGGGGGGTGTCAACTAGGCCGTTTAACTTTTTCTTCAAAAAATTCAATGGCTTAGCTGAATCAGGCCCCAGGGTCCAAAAAGGAACTCAGGGACACCCCGAAAGGTGCGGGCTGTAACGCGCCGACAGGGTGCGCATTTTGGCATGACGACCGGAAAAAACAAGCTTTACCGTCAACGCCTCGGTGGTTTGTTCATTCACCCAAAACAGAGGAGCCCCCCTTATGTTGTGCTTGTGCCGTTTAGGCCGTGCACAGTGCCCCTCGGGCACTGCCCCGACGTCCTTCTTCCGCTAACGGACGTCGATAGAGCTCCCTTCGCCTCTCTCGGCGTCCTTTTAAGTTTCTTTTGTAGGACGTTGACATGAGCTTATTGCTATCCCTTTCCCAGGTATCCCTCAATGCGGGTACCCGTACTCTCTTTTCCGCCCTGAATTTGGTGCTGAATGCCGGTGACCGTGTCGGTTTGGTTGGGCATAACGGTTCCGGTAAATCGAGCCTGCTGAAAATAATGGCTGGCAGTCTGGAGCCGGAGAACGGCGGGCGACAGTGCCGACGGAACCTGACCGTCGCCCTGGTTGACCAGTTCATACCGGAGGCCTTGCTGGATATGACCCTGCTGCAAGCTGCCCTGGTCGCAATTCCGGAAGACCGGCGCCCACTCGAGGCCTACCGGGCGGAGGCAGAACTGCAAAAGCTGGGGTTTACGCAGGCGCAGTTCCCGATTTTGGTGCGCAGCCTGAGTGGTGGACAACAAAACCTGTTGCTGCTGGCGAGGGCTTCTCTGCTCGAACCGGATGTGTTGCTGCTGGATGAACCGGGCAACCACATGGATATCCTCAGCCTGACGCGTTTACGGCGCTGGCTGGGCCAGCTCGATCTGCCCTGGGTGATGGTCTCCCACGACCGCTACCTGCTGAATAGCCTGTGTACCCAGACCTGGATTCTTCGTGATCAGCGTGTGTACAGCTTCAACCTGCCTTTCGATGCCGCCCGCGAAGCATTGCGACATGAAGACGAGCAGGCTGAAGCCCGCCGGACTCAGGAGGAGAAAGAAGTCTCGCGGCTTGAGGCATCCGCAAAACGCCTCGCCCATTGGGGCCACACTTTCGATAATGAGGATTTATCCCGCAAGGCGAAATCCATTGAAAAGCGGGTCGAGCGGCTTAAATCCGACCTGACCTTTGTCACCCGAGGTACCGGGCTGGCCTTGTCATTGCCGGAAGAAGGGTTGACGGCCAAGCAGGTGGTGGCACTGGAGGATCTCTCCGTCTGTATTCCGGCTGGCAACGATATTCTGGTGACAGCCGAGTTCCTGGCGGTTAAACCGGGAGACCGAGTGGCGTTGCTCGGCGTTAACGGCGTTGGCAAATCGACCACCCTGCATCAGATGATCTCGGCACTGGACGGACAGGACGACTCCATAAGGTGGAACCCGAGAACCCGCCTCGGTTACTACGACCAGCAATTGTCGGACCTCAATCAGCCTACCAGTCGGTTCGATTGGCTGCGTGATCGGGTGGACGGCCAGGACGATGCCATTCGCCAAACCTTATTGGCCGCCGGAGTGCCCTATGATCGATTCGATCAACCGGTAAACGAGTTGAGCGGCGGTGAAAAAGCCAGAATGGTGTTTGCCTTGTTCCGGCTTCGGCAACCCAACGTTCTGGTACTGGATGAACCCACCAACCACATCGACCTGGAAGGTCGGGAGGAGTTGATCGAAGCTCTGACACAAAGCGACCTGACGGTTTTGATCACCAGTCATGACCGTTCTTTTCTGGATCAGGTCGCGACGCGATGGTGGTGGATAGACCAGGGTGTTCTGAATGAAGTCACCGGTCCGGAAGCGTTTTATCGTCAGCTTGAAGGCGGCGAATCCACATCAAAGTCGGATGAAAGATCACCTTTCAAGACAGAAAAGGGTTCATCTCCGGAGCCTACTGATGAAGAAACTATCCTGAACCGTATCGACGAACTGGAGCAATTATTGATGAAAGACCGGGCACGAAAAGAAAAACATCAGAAACCGGCATTACAGGAACAGTGGCAACGGGAACTCGATTCTTTATGGCAGAAAGTTGAATAATAAGCTGACCAAATAAACAACTTCGTTCAGCTGTCTATATTGTGTTTGCACAAATAAAAGGTCTGAACTAACGTCAAAAAACCACTGTGTTGATGACGTATTATTGCGCCCCCAAGGACGGGCGGTATTGCCGATAAATTTCAGTTCAGGTGGTAAGTTGTACCCCGTTTGTTGGTTCAGCGGGGTATAAAAAACCAGTAAAACTGGCCTTCCAAGGAGTAAACATGATAGTACCCAATAGGCACAAAGGACTTACCGTGCTCGCTGTAACTCTGCTCGCAGCCTGTACCTCCCCACCAAAAGAAAACACCGGCCCCCTTGTGGAAACCCCATCACCATCGGACTCGGCCAGTTTTAACTGTCCTGCCGAGACAGATTGGTTTCCGCACAGCGAAACACCCAAGCCACCCTTCGATGATTTCGAAAGCAGCAGCAACTGCGTTTTTCATCAATGGTCGTGGCAGGCATTTTTATGGTTGACGCAAGACGTGGATGGAAAACCCCGCTTTTTATCGTTTCAATCGCCTGCGGATTTATTCGATGAGAGCCGGATCGGAACGGGGATGCTTCCACGCATGGCTAAATCGGCCGAGCCGGAAACCATCAATGAATACCTCCAGGCCGGCACCGACGGCATCCTGGTCGACCAGAACGGTCGAGCGGTGTATTACTCGCAATACCTGGACTCCACTTTCGCGAATTTCGTGACCGCCAATAACCTGACTGATCCAAAAACCTTGGCGGCATTCGATGCGAACACGCCCTTTGTGAACGGCTCGTTGGAGCTCAAAGCCTCATGGAAAATCGTGCAGCCGGGTGAGGATGTGAGCACTTACTTCTCCATGCCAGCAACGGTGAACCTGCTGGCCAACGAAGGCGGGCGAATCGTTATCGACCCCGATAAAACCGCCAAGGTCACTTTGGCGCTGGTGGGCTTTCATGTGGCGGGAAGGGTGAATGGTCATCCGGAAATGATCTGGGCCACCTTCGAGCACATCGACAATGCACCCAATGTTCCGGCCGGTGCCACGGCCAGTACCGTGGTGTCGGAAAATGACTGGACATTCTATAAAGCCGGAACCACATTCGGTGACTGTAACCAAAACCCAAGCAGCTCGCCGGACCTGAAATTGGATGAGGCAAGTCAGACATTAAGCCCCATCACCCAAGCTTGCCGCCTGTACGAATTCGGTAATGACCCGAACGACCCGGTCAACGATCGCCAAAAAATACAGACCAACGACAGCAACATCAATGATCTGAACGTTCAAGTCAGAGCAAAACTTGAGCAGGATCAAAAGTCCTCTGTCTGGGCCAATTACTTCGAAGTGGGTGCGATCTGGTTCAACACCGAAAACGCACTGGTGCCGGATGATGCCCTGGCAACGGATGAGCTGTTGACCGGCTCTTTTAAACTTTCCAATGCCACTATCGAAACCTTCACCCAAACGCAAAGTACGGAAAACAACTGCTTCCGATGCCACAACACGGAACAGCGTTTCCCTCCCAGCCTGACGATGAATCCTTTGCCGGGCAAGGATGTGAATATCAGTCACATCATTGTCAATGGTTATTTTAGAGCGCAGGAATAACGGATTTAGGTTGGTTAACCCAAACTTTGCATAAGGTGAAAAGTCATGAGCGATCCTATTTTTCGGGTACATCCCGCCATTAATTTTGCCCGGGTGGGCAACAGTGAAGAGTATTACATCGCACCGGAAACGGCGGCTGGCGATCTTCAGGACGATAGCGGCTTAATGGGCGGGCTGCCCATTAAAGCCGGGACGGACTCCACCGTGATCGAGGAGTCCGACTTGCGCGATGCCCAGCAGAAATTGAAGCGCCAAGCCGCCCGCTTCCGGTTGTATCGGTATGACAGCGGGGATTCATCCTATCCTTCAGGTGGAGGCGTGGAGGTATCCATTGGCGACGAAATCAATGGAAAGAAAATCAAGGACATCATCTGGATGGTGCATGTCGCCAATAAAAAGGCCAACAACTATACCATTCAGTCAGCGTACGGTAGTGAAGACGGTATTGTTTCCTATCAGAACGGAAACTTCCCTCCGGCGCGCAATAAGGACGAATTCGGTGAGAATCCGGCCACACCAACCCGACTGACCGATCTGGTTATTGACCCGGGTCCGAGAACTATTGCGTCTTCCGCCAAAGCCAGTCCACCAGTGGTGCATTTCAGCCGGGAGTCGGAGCCGAGTTATGTCGATAACCAGGGCCAGGTGACCGCTCTGGCCAATTACCCGGTCAGCTTTCCGGACGACCACAGTTTCACTATGTTCAACCCCAATGGACCCATCGCCACCCTGGGTGAACTGACCATTGAAAAAGACACGGGTCGTCTGATTGTTTTGGGCGGTTACGGTTTAGCCAGTGGCTTGGAAAAAGACGGTAAACCCCCTGCCCTCGATGACGCCATCGACAACGACAACTGGTTCGATGATGTATCCGACGGCCCCGTTAACGCCACCGTGGTGTTCGAGGACGATACCCGGGTGGAAGCCGTGGGCGGCTGGGTGGTCACGACCGACCCGGCATACGCACCTCAGACCCGCAACGTGGTTTCAACCTGGGACGACATGTTCAACACCTGGGTGGAAGAATTGAATCTAGTGCCGTCGCTCTACTCCAATGGCCAGTACAACGCCGCTTACCAGCCCTCCTTTCAAGACGATGTGCTGCCCATTCTTCATGCCGCCATGCTCCAGCAATGGAACACCAATTTGCCTCAGGCCGCTATTCGCGGGCATCAGTTCATGGGGAATATTACTGCGGCGGATGATCCTCAGCAGAAGATCCCGAACTTTAAAAAACTGATCAGAGACCCGAACCAACAGGAACAGTCCGCCGAGGGTGGTATGATGCCGTTGTCGCTGGGCGATGCCATGAAAAGTTTTCTCTCGGTCAGCAAGACCCAGTATTTCATGCTGAGCCAGTGGTATAACCGCCACTACAGCAACGAAAGCGTACCTATCGGGCCGGGTGAAGCTATGGATCGGGCTGTGCTGCAAAACTGTCTCGGGGGGCGCTACTCTCCGGGTATCGAGCTCACCTTTATTGTGCGTGACACCTATTTATACCGTCAGGATTGGCAGGGCAGAGTCGGCCCGTTTCGTATTAATCAAGAGGTGCTGGACTATTCAAAAGCGGATAAATCCCAGCCGTTCCTCGGTGTCGGCTATGTTCCGCTACGAACTGCGCCGGTACAACCGGGGGATCTGTCCAAATTTATGGCGCTGCCCTGGCATACGGATTACAACAGCTGTGCCACTCATGAACCCGATCCTAATCCGATGGGGAATAACACCTTGTTCTGGTCGTGGCCCGCACAAAGGCCCGTCGCTGTTTACCCGGCGAATAAATGCAGCTATGACAGCGCGACCGGCCAATGGAATTTGGGAGGGCAGCTGTTCAGTGTGCGCGGCAACGAAGGTGAGGGTACGGAAACGCCTTATCCGCAACAGCAGGGGCGCTTCCAATGTTATTTCGACTTTGTCGAAAACTGGCAGAAAGTCGGTTTTATTATCCAGGGGTCTCAGATTCCGGACGACAAAAATGGCAACTATGGAGCGGACAAGTTTCTGGAGGTATCCAGTCTGTTCGAATCCAATGGTGACATGGTGGAACCCTGGCCGACAGCCAACATGCCGGGTTACGAGCCGCCCAGTAATTGTGGCCCGAAATGACAACGCAGGCATTTGACACACCCATTTGCATAGTGGGAGGCGGCCCGGGAGGGGCCGCCGTTGCGCTCACCTTGGTCAGGGAAGGTTACCAACGGGTGACTTTGTTGAATTGGAAGGCCGCAAGCGTCGGCCCAGCTGTTGGCGAGTCCATTCCACCGGCGTCGCTCAGTTGGTTGCGAGAACTGAAACTGGACCACTTACTGGAAGAAGGGGGGCATTGCCCCTGCCCTGGCAGTTGGTCGCTGTGGGGAGGTGATCAGCCGGGATTCAATGATTTTCTTCTGGACCCTTTGGGCAGCGGGTATCACCTTGACCGTTCGCTATTCAACGATCAACTTCTGACTGAAACGGCAGTCGGCGGAGTGGATGTTGTTTCTCCTGCTCGGCTGACGTCGGTGACGAGAAACCACGACGGTTATCGAGTCGAATGGCGGACAGCCGAGGGCTTTCAGGAAGGCCAATACCGGGTTCTTGTGGATGCCAGTGGGGCGAGTGCCAGCGCTATGCGTCGCCTGTCCGTGGCGCGTAACCTCTATGACGAATTGGTGGCGGCGTGCGCTTTTGTTGACTTGCCGGAAGATTCGAGTCTTGGTGATCATACTTTGATAGAAGCGTCATCCATTGGTTGGTGGTATGCCGCCCGGTTGCCCGGTAACCGGGCTATTTTGTCATTCACCAGCGATTGGCAAACAGTTAAACGGGCGGGATTAATGGAGCCGGAACGTTTTCTACATGAGTTTGGCGAAACCCGATTGATGAGCGAGCGGCTGTCTCCATTCGGTATTGAGATTCCCACGATTGTTCTTAAAGCCGCTTCGGTGGCCATTTTGAGCGGCGTGGCTGGCGGTGGTGAACGAAGTGCCTGGTTGGCGGTGGGCGATGCCGCCAGCAGTTATGACCCTATCAGCTCGGCCGGTATCAGCAAGGCATTATGTCAGGGCATTCAGGCGGCGAATGCCATTGACCAATGGTGTCGGGAAGAGGACCCGCAGGCATTAAAGCGGTATCAGGATAGAGTGTTTGACGATTTCTCCAACCATATTCGCTTGAGGCATGGCCACTACCAGGCAGAATACGATCGACAAGGAAGCGGGTTTTGGTATCGGCGAATAGAGCCCGGACTACAACGGGCCCTCGCCGAGCCCTGACTCAGTATTTGACCTGTAAGCGCGAACGGAGCAGATTTTTCACTAGTTGATCCATCGACAGCAGCCCTGGGCCGACGGCGGCCAGCAGTCCCAGTACGCACATCCAGTAGTAGTGCTCCGTTGTGCCCGGGTAAACAAACAGTTCGATGACCACTGTCATGCCGAACAGCCCCAGTGCCGCGATTCGACCGCCTAGGCCAAAAGCCAGTAAGACGGGAAATACCAACTCGGCGAAGGTGGCCAGATAGGCAGACAGGGTGTAAGGCAGCAAAGGCACGTCGTATTCATATTGGAAAAGAAACAGCGTGCTGTTCCAGTCAGACAATTTGAGCAGACCGGATTTGAAGAAGACCCAGGCGATGAAGAGCCGTACCGCCAGCAGGGCGGGGGGCTTTAGCCAGTGATCAATCATCATTCCCAGTTGGGTCAGGCGTTGCATCAGTGCATCCATGGGTTTTCCTCATTCGATGGTGCAGAACAGTTGTTGGGTAATACAGCGTGATAAAAAGGCAGTGAGCCGGTCGGCACCGGGTTCGGTCATGGCGGCTTCAATGGCGGGGCCTAAGTAATGACCGCTTTGCAGCTCGGTCAGAAATCGAAACTCGGCTTTTTGTAACCGGCTGATTTCAACTTGGCCTCGGTGTCGGTGAACCAGCAGGTCAGCGGGGCCGTTGTTCAGGCGTACGTTGAATTCACCCTGGTATTCCGGCCGTGACTGACGCCAGACTTCATCGATTGGATAAGGCGAATGAATCAGAAAGGATGCCGGGGACAGCATCACCTTCTGGTTCAGAAGTTGTTCGATACCGCTCTTCACGGGTACGGCCTGACCAGCGTTGGCGTAATAGGCTTGATGATAAGCCCATTCAAGGCGGGCCACGTCAACGAGGTAAGTCATATCGGACAGAGCTGGATGAATCGCCATATAATCAGCGAAGCTTCCGCCATAGGAGTGGAGGTTGCCGTTGTCGGGCGGTTGGTTTTGGAAATGGCTTTGCGCCAGGCCGTTGAAAAAATCGTCGCCGACCAAGGCTTTGACAGCGGGAAAAATGTCTCCAAGATAGGCTTTTAATCCAACACGGATATTGTTCCGATAAATCGACAACCGATATTGATAGGCGGGATCGATCTTAGCCTCGATATCGGAGTCGGCCGAGAGCAGATAATCAAGAAACTGATGTTGCAGGTCAGACAGGTGCATGGGTCGCCTCCGGTACCATCCACTGGGTGGCTTGCCGTGCCTGGTCAACCAGCGTTTCCAGCGGAGGGAAATCGCTGTCCCATTCTATAAGCGTCGGTTGGTTTCCGAAGCACTCCAGGCATTCGCGATATAACGTCCAGACGGCATCGGAGACGGGTTGGTTATGGCTATCGATCAGAACCCGGTCATTTTCCTGCCGACGTTCGATGTGCCCTGCGAGGTGATATTGACCCACGAAGTCACGGTTAAGTTGGTTAATGTACTGATGTGCATCCAGGCCGACATTTTGGCTGGATAAATAAAGGTTGTTCACGTCGAGCAGAATCTTACAGCCGGTATGCTCGGCCAGAGTGTTCAGAAACTCCGCTTCGCTCATGTCCATCTGGCGGAATGCCAAATAGTTTGACGGGTTTTCAATAAGAATTGAGCGCCCCAGAGCATCCTGCATTTGTTTGATATGATCGCAGAATACAGTCAGCGCTTCGGCTGTGTAGGGTATAGGTAGCAAATCGGGCAGATGCCGGTGTTGATAGCTGCTCCAAGCCAGGTGCTCCGAAACCAGTATGGGGTTTATTTCATCCACCAGGGATTTAAGCAGCTGCAAATGGTGTTTATCCAATCCATCCGCACGACCCAAGGAAAGGCCGACACAGTGAAGACTGATCGGGTAATTATCGGCGAGCGCCACCAATTGCTCTCGTGCCGGGCTGTCGCCGAAATAATTTTCACTGTGTGCTTCCAGAAAACCCACGTCCTGTCTGGTTTGAAGCAGGGCGTGTGTATAGGGTGCGCGTAATCCAATACCGGCTTTATCCATGAAGATCACCTGACTAGGTTACGAAAGCCCGGTACGGAGTGTCCGGGCCGGGCTTTGTTGGGCTTACATCGGTTTGGTTGTACCGCCCGCCAATTTTTCACACAGACCTGCGGGAACCAGAACCCATTCCTGACTGTCGCCATCCATAGAGGCCTGGCCCTGACAGCTATGACCGTTGGCCTGGCAATCGTTATGACCGGCTTTCACTACGCCGTAGCATTTCTCCATGTCGTCTTCAGCCGCCAGGGTGTGGGTGGCGGCCAGGGACAGAGCACCGGCGAGAACGGAAGCGGCAGCGGCTGAAGAGATAACTTTCTTGTTCATGGTGAATTCCTCTAACAGTTTCATAGGTTAAAAAAGTTTTGCCGAAGCACTGATTCATAGTGCGTCAAAGCTGGCATGTACTAGGGCAGGAAGAATTCTAAAAAGTTCTCCGGAATTGAAAATTTTTTTAGATCGACACGGAATTGTCATGAAGTCGCCATGTTGATGACATCTTCGCTGGCTAGGGTTGCACCGATGGTGAACCAGGAAACCACTCGGCAGGAGTACTATGGGTAACGGGTTTTGGCTGGCGGTTGGGCAAATGCTGTCCATCTGTTTCTGGACGGTGAAATACCTGCCTTATGGTGGGTGGCGGCGCCTGCCGAGGCGCAGCCTGATGTTTGGCCTGGCGGTGCCTGTTTTTCTTTTATTGCAGAGCCTCCATTGGTTGGGTTTTCTGTTGGATGAACTCTTGTTTCGTCGGTACCGTTCGGTAATTGTGCATCGGCCGATTTTCATTTCCGGCATTCCTCGCAGCGGTACCACTCACCTTCATCGCGTTTTGGCCCGTCACGACCAGGTTACCTCTATGACAACCTGGGAGTGCATCCTGGCGCCCAGTATCACGGAGCGCTATCTATGGCGATTCCTGGGGCGAGTGGCTCGGCCCCTTGGTCGGTGGTTGGCGGTTTCGCGGTGGCCCTTCTTCAAAGAGATGTCGACCATTCACACGCTTGGGCTGTCTGAACCGGAAGAGGATTTCCTCGCGCTGTTGCCGATCAATGCCTGCTTCCTGATGGTTGTGCTATTCCCTGAGGAGGCGTCTTTGTGGCGTCTGGCTCGTTTTGACGCCTCTGTTCCGGAATCGAGACGGCGTGTCGTAATGAAGTTTTATCGGCGCATGGTACAAAAACACCTCTTTTTTCATGGCGAACACCAGCGGTATTTGAGCAAGAACCCCTCCTTTGCATCCTGGCTGGGCAGTTTAAAAAAGCGATTCCCGGATGCGTGTTTTTTTCTGTGTACCAGGCCGCCAGAGAAAACCCTGCCATCTCAATTGAGTTCTCTATATCCGGGATGGCGATTGATTCATGGGCCTTTCTATACCCCGGCCTTCGAGCAGCGGGTGGTGTCAATGCTGGCCGGTTACTACCGGGATGTTGCCCACTTCAAACGTTTTGCCCTTCAGGCTGTCGAAGTCCCCATGGCGCGGTTAACGAAGGATCTTGAATCTACGGTTGAGGATCTTTGCGGGCAGGCGGACCTGCCCGTGACGCCCGCTTTCGAACGGGCACTGGTCGAAGAGGTGGTGGCTTCCAAGAGATATCGCAGTCAACATGCTTACCAACCCCAGGCCGTGAGGGTGCGTTGGTCCGACGTCGCCCATCGGTTCGGTTACTCCGCCCCAGAACAATGCAGTTCGGAGGTATCGCCATGACGGCACAGTATCGATTGGCGGGGACCGTTCTCAAAGAGGGGCGTGTCGAGAAAAATAAAAGAGTGCTGGTGGTGTCTGACGCCGCCCCCCATCGAAATGGAGTGGGGGCTTACTATCAGGATCTGGTGAGGCACTTGGAACCACGGGTCGCTTCCATTCAGGTGATTTCCCCTGAAATCGTCAATGGAGAGTGGCAGGGTGGGTGGATGTTGCCATTGCCTGGGGATCGGACCCAGAAATTTTGTATTCCGAACCTCATATCATTGCGCAGACGGATTGAGCAATTCCGACCGGATGTGGTGGTGATTCCTACTCCCGGTCCTTTCGGAGTGCTCGGTGCCCGTTACGCAGCTTTGGTCGGTGCACGGGTGTTGGTGGGGTTTCATACCTGGTATGAAAAGCTCACTGAGCTGTATTGGAATCGCGTGCAGGGCTCGCTCACCCGGGGGTACTTCGAAATCAGCAATCGCCTGATCTTTCGCTATGCCGATGGCGTACTGGTGAACTCCCGGGAAATGCAGGCCACCGCGAGGCGTATGGGGGCTGAGCGAGTTGCCTTGATGGGCACCCCGGTAAGCCCCGCCTTTCTCTCTTGCCCACCTTCAAGAACTCCCAAGCGACTGGGGACTCTGTTGTTCGCCGGTCGACTGGCAGCGGAGAAAAATCTGGACGGTTTATTTCAGGCGGCTAGTGAATTACCTGGCCTCAAAGTTTCCGTCGCCGGGGATGGACCGATGCGGGAGCGTGTTGAACAGGCGGCCGCCGAGTTGCCGAATCTGCAGTATTTGGGGTGGCTGGCACGCGATGAAATGATACAGGCGATAGACGCCCATGATGCCCTTGTGCTCCCAAGCCATGTTGAAAGCTTCGGCACCATTGCGCTGGAAGCCATGGCACGCCAGCGATTGGTCGTGGTGAGCGAGCACTGCGGTATCGCCCAGTGGCCGGACCTGGCCCGGCACCTGACCATTATTCAACCCGGCGCCACCCTGGCGGAAACGTTGACTCGACTGCGGCAAAAAAGTGAGTTCGAGATCGCCGCTCAGGCGCATCATGGTCGTCAGGCCGTTATTGCCCATAACGCTTGGAATACCGATCTCTGGTGTCGTTTCATCGCCGAGCCGAGCCTATGACGCCGGCTCCTGCAATCATCAGCATCCACGACGTCATGCCGCAAACTCTGGGTGAGGTGTCTTGGGTGCTGGACCACTGGCTTGCGGACTTTCCGCCAGCCTCTCTGGCTCTGTTGGTAGTGCCCGGTCTGGATTGGGCGCCGAAACAATTGGATACACTGAGAGCCTGGCAGGTAAAAGGATATGAGTTGGCAGGGCATGGTTGGTTTCATCGCGTGCGCCGGGTCTCAACTTTACAACACAGGCTGCACAGTCACTTGATTTCGCGTCAGGCGGCAGAACATTTATCACTGGAGACGACCGAACTGGTCGACCTTCTTACTCAAAATTACCAATGGTTCTCAAAACATGATTTCAAGAAACCCGAACTCTATGTCCCGCCTGCCTGGGCAATGGGGCAGCTCGACTTTGCGACGCTGGAGCGCCTTCCATTTCGTTACTACGAATTCACTTCCGGCCTGCTGGACAGCGAACGACGACAGTACCGACGACTCCCCCTTGCCGGCTTCGAAGCCGATTGCCGCTGGCGCGTACCGTTCCTCTGGGGATGGAACGGACTCAACCGCATCCTCGCTTCGTCACAGCGACCGCTGAGGTTATCCATTCACCCTTATGATCATCGTCTGTTGCTGGCGCGCACTCTGCGTCGCTGGTTAACGGAGAAGGTGCGACCCGTCCCTTATCGCTCCCTGTTCGACCCCGCCATCGCTCTCGGCCCCTCCCATCGGGCGCTGCCCTGATCGACGTGCCGAAGAAGGCGTGATTACCTCTATTGTTCCCCGCAATCTCCGGCTAAACTGACTCCGTGCGTCCGCCGCAAGGCCTTGGGGCCTGCGAAAGGCGTTTGGAACCTGCCAGTCAGAGCTAAGGAGAATAAAATGGAGTCATGGCTCTCAACCGTTATTACCTGGGGCATCCCGCTGATCATCCTGATCTTTCTGGTCATGGTGTACAACCGGCTTGTCGCCCTGCGCAATCGTTTCAAGAACGCCTTTTCCCAGATTGACGTGCAACTGCAGCGTCGACATGACCTGATTCCCAATCTGGTCGAAACCGCCAAGACTTATATGTCGCATGAGCGCGAAACCCTCGAGAACGTCATCGCTGCCCGTAACCAAGCCGTGAACGCCCAGAAGGCCGCCTCCGCAGACCCGACTCAGGGGTCTTTGGTTGAAAAACTGAGCCAGGCGGAAGGCCTGCTTAGCGGCGCGCTGGGCCGCTTGTTCGCGGTTTCCGAAGCCTATCCCGATCTCAAGGCCGACGGCACCATCCGCGACCTGATGGAAAGCCTTGAAACCACCGAAAATAAAGTGGCGTTTGCCCGTCAGGCTTACAACGACTCGGTCATGAATTACCAGACTTATAAAGAATCCTTCCCGAACAACCTCATTGCCAACGTCACCGGTTTCAAGGATGCGGCCTTGTTCGAACTGGAGAACCCCGAGGCAAAGCAGGCGCCCAAGGTTAAATTCTAGCGGCAGAGGCTATAGCCGGACCCTACCGTCGGCTGACGGTGCGGGTCCGTGGCAATAACATTAAGGCAATATCCCTCAGCGCTTGTGTTCATTATTTGGTTGAGATCCGCCTATGGATTTTTTTGAACATCAGGACAAGGCCCGCCGGAAAACCGGCCAGCTGGTATTGTTTTTCCTGCTGGGCGTGCTGATCACGGTGTTTTTGATCAACCTGCTGGGTTATGGCATTTACTGGTCATTCGTGCGGTACATGGGTATGGAGGCCGATGCCTCCGTTCAGGCCTGGCTGGTCAGCAACTACAGTTGGCAACTGAGCCTCGCCGCAGTGCTCATTATCGCCGCCGGATCATTGGTCGCCTATCTGGACCTTCGCGAAGGAGGCCAAGTCGTCGCCCGCTGGGCCGGAGCCCAGCCAGTGGACTACGACAGTCAGGATGCCGGACTGCGCCGGTTCATCAACGTAGTTGAGGAAATGTCCATCGCCTCTGGCACTCCCGTGCCCAGCCTTTACGTCATGCCGAGAGAGCACGCCATCAACGCCTTCGTCGCCGGATACCAAGCCGACCAGGCCGTGTTGGTTGTCTCCCAGGGCGCGTTGGACAACCTCGACCGGGACGAACTACAGGGCGTGATCGGCCATGAATACAGCCACATACTGAACGGCGACATGCGCCTGAACATACGCCTCATGGCGGTGCTCGCCGGATTGATCCAGATTGGCCAACTGGGCCAATGGCTACTGGACTGGCGCACCGTCTCCTCGCGCGACAGCCGAGAGCGTTTCGCCATACCTTTATTGGGCCTCGGCCTTGTAGTGATCGGCTACGTCGGTGTCCTCACCGGCCGCCTGATCAAAGCCGCTGTGTCCAGGCAGCGTGAATACCTCGCCGACGCCAGCTCCGTCCAGTTCACCCGCAACCCCGATGGTATCGCCGGAGCCCTCTACAAAATACGTGAACACTCCATGGGCGCCCTGCTGACCCACCGCCACGCCGAAGACATGTCCCACTTCTGCTTCGGCGAAGCCGTCAGCCTCTCCAAACGCCTAGCCACCCATCCACCGCTCGACGACCGCATTAGGCGGGTCAACCCCACCTACCTGACACGCGCACGCCATCGCAGCCGCCAAAACGAAACACCCGAAGAAGCCATCACCCGCTCCAAACCCGACGCCTACGAACAACTCATGGGCGCCGCCGTGGTCGGCCTGGCAGGGCAGGTCACACCCGCCCATCTCGACTACGCCCGCCAGCTCTACAAACACATCCCAGAGCAGGTTCGCGCCGCCGTTCACCAATCCGCCGGAGCCCGCGCCTACTGTTATAGCCAGATCATGCTCGCCAGCCCCGGCCACGAACAGACCATCCTCAACGCCATCAAAACCGAAGACACCGCTTCGCTCGACAGCCTCCAACGACTATGGCCTTACGCCAAACAACTGGATGCCCAACTGCGCCTCCCCATCCTCGACATGGCCATCCCCGTGCTCAAACGCTTCAGCGAAACCGACCGGCTCATCTTTCTGGACCGTATTGATCGGCTCATCCTCACGGATAATCAAACCCGCCTGCCGGAATGGATTCTCGCCGCCCAACTGCGCCACCATCTACAACCCGGCCAACAGAAATCCCAGGGCCGAAGCAAACCCTTCCGCGACTGCGAACCCGCCGTACTAAGCCTGCTATCCGCCCTGGTGTACCAGAACCGGGAGCCGGAAAAAGCCAAAGCCGTATTCGAACGGATCATGGCCCCCTTCGATTTCAAAGACAAAGCACTCAGGCCCGCCGACAGAGCCGGATTTCAAGATGTAACCAACGCCCTGGAAGACCTGGCCGACGTCGCATTCTTCTGGCGCAAATCGGTGCTGCAGGCTTGTGTCGACCTGGTTCAGTCGGATGGGGCCGTCCATCAGGACGAATACGAGCTGATCCGTACCATTGCCGATTCGCTGGGGTGCCCCATGCCGCCTCTTGTTGAGCATGAGTGGTGTCAGGCAGGGCCGAACTAAGAACGAGCTTCCTAAGTATCGTGCCCTATGGCGAAGGAGGAAAATAACCATGCAAGCTAATGTCCTGGATTAACAGGGATATAGGTTTCGAGGTTAGCTCGGAAGGAAGCACCGGATGCCAGGTAGGCTAATCAAGGGTGGTTCGCAGCAGGGATGCTGCGATCCAGGCCCCATGGATGGGTCCACGCCGACCCTTGATTAGCCTACCTGGTAGCCGGTGCGTACCACTGGCACCTCGCCTACTCCGGCAGGACAAGCCACCGCCACCTTTTGAACTTGATTCCGGAAGCACAGTTCTATACTATGCGCGCCCTCCCGGCCTGAACCAGGCAGGGATCCGTATGCCCGCCACAACCGGCAGGCTGTGATTCACTCCTTACCTTACCGTGTTCGCATCGCGGGAGGTTGCCAAAACCGCAAGGAGAAACCATGCGTCATTACGAGATCGTTCTGCTGGTCCATCCCGACCAGTCCGAGCAGGTACCGGCCATGATCGACCGTTACACCTCGGTTGTCACCGAAAAGGGTGGCAAAGTACACCGCCAGGAAGATTGGGGCCGTCGCCAGCTGGCATACCCAATCCTCAATGCTCACAAGGCCCACTATGTTCTGCTGAACATCGAAGCCGACAACGACATCATCGAAGACCTGAAGAGCACCTTCCGCTTCAACGACGCCATCATTCGTAACATGATCATGCGTCGCAAAGAAGCCGTGACCGAAGCCTCTCCGATGATGAAGAGTGTCGAAGCCAAGAAGGCCAAAGAAGAAGCCCAGGCCGCCGCTGCCCGCGCACGCGTCGAAGACAACGAGTCTGAAACCGCCGAAGCCGAAGACACAGACGAAGCCTAATCCAGAGGAGCATTGACCATGGCACGTTTTTTCCGTCGCCGTAAGTTCTGCCGGTTCACCGCAGAAGGCATCAAGGAAATCGATTACAAAGACGTAGACCTGCTGAAAGGCTACATCACCGAAACTGGCAAGATCGTACCCAGCCGTATCACCGGTACTCGCGCACGTTACCAGCGCCAGCTGTCATCAGCGATCAAGCGTGCTCGCTACCTTGCCTTGTTGCCCTACACTGACGGACATCAATAAACCGTTAAAGTAAGGGGAGGGCCCGGCCATGCTAGGGTTGGCGCGTTTCGCCATGAAAAGCCCACTGAATGCCGGAGTTCTCGCCGCAGGATTCGCCGCGCTGCCCATGCTCTATGCATTAAGCGCGGCACTGGTGGGGTTGGTCACGCTACGGCGTGGCACCACCGCAGGCACCCAGACTCTGGTCTGGAGCCTGGCCGGCGCATTGGTCGCCTGGAGTACCACGGGGCTGGTATTGCCCCTGCTGGTTCTGCCCATCACCGCCATACTGGCCATCGTGCTAAGGCGGGTACAGGACTGGCACCTGACATTGCTGTTTGCCGCCCTGCTGGGCCTGGTATTGGCCGTCTTCGGTCAACTCACCATGGCAGACCGTTTTGCCGCCGTCATCACTCAGATACAGACGATGATGATGGGCAACGAGTCGCAGCCCGGCTGGCAGGTACTGGAACGCATCAAGACCGACGGGGCCTACCTCATTATGGCCGCCGAACTGCTCGAAGCGTTACTTTGCCTGGCGTTGGCGCGCTATTGGCAAGCAGGGTTGTACAACCCGGGAGGCTTCAAAGCCGAGTTCCATGCCCTGCGTTATCGCGGGCAGTTGCTGATCGCACTCATGCTCCTGCTGATTGCGACAGCTGTGGTGAAACCTGCAGCCACTTTATTGCTGCTGATACCCTTGATCTTCGCCGGAGCGGCATTGGTTCACGGGTTGGTGGCAAGAGCAAAATTGGGAGGGCAGTGGCTGGTTGCTTTTTACATTGGCCTGCTGCTGTTCAATCAGTTCTTTTTACCGTTACTGATTGTGGCGGCCGTAACCGACGGGATCTTCAACTACAGAGCCCTGGTAAACGGTCGAACCGATCAGGATGACGAATGAGGTAAGCGAGATGGAAGTTATCCTGCTTGAGAAAGTTGGCAAGATGGGTGTTCTGGGCGACACCGTAGCCGTTAAAGGCGGCTATGCCCGTAACTACCTGATCCCCCAAGGTAAAGCGGTTCCGGCCAGCAAGGAAAACGTTGCTCTGTTCGAAGAGCGCCGTGCCGAGCTGGTTAAAGCCGAGCAAGAAAAACTGAGCGCCGCTCAGGACCGTGCCGACAAACTGGCCGAGATCGAACTGACCGTCACCGCCAATGCAGGCGACGAAGGCAAACTGTTCGGTTCCATCGGTCCGCGCGACGTGGCCGACCTGATCAGTGCCGCTGGCGTCGAGATTGAAAAATCCGAAGTCAAAATGCCGGAAGGTCCGATCCGCAACACGGGCGAATACTACATCGCCATTCAGTTGCATCCGGATGTCGAAGCTGAAGTCCACATGATTGTGGTGCCTGAAGCTTGATTGATCGAAAAAAAGCGCCTTCGGGCGCTTTTTTTTGCTTGACGCCTGACGGGAGACGGGAAACGCTGAATGACGGGCGTCTCCCGTTAAGTCTCTCTCGTCTGGCGCCTCCCAAACCAAACCGCTACCATACCCCCCTCATATATTCCACGCCGTACTATCTATGACCGACGCCCTCGAAGACGATCTGTTTTCCGGCTCCGAAGACCTGGCCAAGCTTAAAACCCCGCCCCATTCGTTGGAGGCGGAGCAGTCTGTGCTCGGTGCCCTGATGATCGACAACACCCATTGGGACAACATCGCTGAAATACTGATGCCCGATGACTTCTACCGGAATGAACACCGTCAGGTGTACCGGATGATGATGCGTCTGGCGGAAACCTCTCAGCCTCTGGATGTCATTACTCTCGGTGAGGCACTTGAAAACGAGAAGCAGCTCGAAGCCGTAGGGGGCATGAGTTACCTGAACGACCTGGCCGAGAATACGCCTTCGATTGGTAACCTGGTTGCCTACGCCAAAATCGTTCAGGAGCGGTCGGTGCTGCGTCGTTTGATAAGCGTTGCCAACGACATCGCTGAAAAAGCTTACGACCCGCGTGGCCTGGACGCCGAGACCATTCTCGACGATGCCGAGCGTCAGGTGTTTCAGATTGCCGAGGCGCGCCCGAACCAGGGCGGTCTGGTTCATGTTAACCCGCTGGTGGAAAAAGCCATCCAGCGCATCGATGATCTGTTTCATTCCGACAGCGATATTACTGGGGTCTCCACCGGTTTCGCTGATCTGGATGCCATGACCACCGGTATGCAATCGGGTGATCTGGTGATTGTCGCCGCGCGTCCCTCCATGGGTAAAACCACCTTTGCCATGAATCTGGTGGAAGAGGCTGCCCTGAACCAGGACAAAGCCGTGGTGGTGTTCAGCCTCGAAATGCCTGCCGACCAGATCATCACCCGTTCCATGGCTTCACTTGGTCGAATCGACATGGGGCGGGTCAAGACCGGTAAGTTGCATGAAGATGATTTCCCCAAGCTGACCAAGGCCGTCAACCTGCTCAAGGACCGGAAACTATTCATTGACGATACCCCAGGCATCAGCCCCACAGAAATGCGGAGCCGACTGCGTCGCTTGGTGAGAGAGCAGGGCGATATCGGCCTGGTGATGGTCGACTACCTGCAGTTGATGAAAATCAAAGGCTTCACCGAGGGGCGAACCAACGAAATCTCTGAGATCTCCCGCTCCCTGAAAGCCATTGCGAAAGAATTCGAATGCCCGATGGTGGCGCTTTCCCAGCTCAACCGAAGCCTGGAGCAGCGTCCCAACAAGCGCCCGGTCAACTCGGACCTGCGGGAATCCGGCGCGATCGAGCAGGACGCCGACGTCATCATGTTCATCTACCGGGATGAGGTCTATAACGAAGACTCGAAAGACAAAGGCACCGCTGAAATCATCATCGGTAAGCAGCGTAACGGCCCCATTGGCACCTGTCGTCTGGCGTTTATCGGTAAGCACAGCCGATTCGAAAACCTGGCGCCGGATCAATACGGAGATTGGCAGGAAGAATGAGTCGCGGCACTAGAGCCCTCATCGATACCGGCGCACTGCGCGCCAATCTGGCGCATGTACGGCAATTGGCCCCCACTAGCCGGGTTTGGGCCGTGGTCAAGGCCGATGGTTACGGGCATGGTGCGGTCTATGTCGCCCAGGCCCTGCAGGACGCGGATGGCTTCGCCGTTGCCACTCTGGCTGAGGCCGAAGGTCTGCGGACCGCTGGCATCACCCAGCCTATCCTGCTGCTTGAAGGCACGATCGATCTCGAACAGGCCCGTCAGGCCCTGGCGCTTGGGTGTGACACCGTGATTCATCAACCCGAGCAATTAAACCACCTTGAGCGCTTGGCGGACCAACTGGCGGATCAACGCCTGTGGCTGAAGGTGGATACCGGCATGCATCGATTGGGCGTGCACCCAAGCGAGGTTCCGGCCTATCTCGAACGGTTGACGGCGCTCAGCCCGAAACACCCGGTCGGTTTAATGACCCATTTCGCCAGCGCCGACGAAATCGACCCAACCCCAACCGAAGAACAGCTTGCCGTTTTCGCGGTGTGTGACTGTGCCCAGGGCCCGGCTTGTCTTGCCAATTCAGCCGGTGTGATGGCTTGGCCGCAAAGCCACCGGGATTGGGTTCGTCCCGGCATTATGCTGTATGGTGCCTCTCCTGGGTTCAGCAAAACAGGCCTGGAGCTCGGGCTTAAGCCGGCGATGACACTCACCGCCCCGGTGATTGCCGTGCGGGAAATACCGGTCGGAGACAGGGTAGGATACGGCGGCCGCTGGCGCGCTGAACGTCCCACTCGAATTGCCACTCTGGCCATTGGCTACGGCGATGGTTACCCACGGCATGCCCCGGACGGAACACCGGTATGGTTGCACGGTCGGCGAGTGCCCCTGGTGGGTAAAGTCTCCATGGATATGATCACCGTGGATGTGACCGATCTGGATCGGGTCGAAGTCGGGGAAGACGCCGAACTTTGGGGTGTGAACCTCAGTGTTGATGAAGTGGCTGGTCATATTGGCACTGTGGGATACGAACTGCTGACCCGTGTTTCCCCACGTGTGGAAAAAAGACTGCTTCCCTGATTGGGAAGCTCCTCCCGTTCGGCCAATTTCACAAACGCGACCCGGGATTGTGAATTGGCGAAATGAACGTCGGAAAGCTTTTCATACCCTTCGGTGTCCGGCATAGTAGTTTGAGTCTCGACAGGCTTTCAAAGCGCCTGGCGCCTAATAACAATAAAACGAGGCAGTCATGTTAGCTCGTTGCCGGGGCCATCATTTGGCCTTTACCTTCAAACCGTTTTACCTCAGTGAGTGGTTCGACGAATAGCCACCGCCCCTCCTTTGCTCTGAACAATCGACTTCAATGATCGAGCTCACGCGTGCCTTCCGAGTACTTGCGTGACAGGAGAGGTTTGTCTTATGAAATCCGAACTTTTTAATGCCCGGTGGATGGTTGGCGTGATGGCGGCTGCCGTTCTGATCGGATGTAATCCAGATAACAACAACGATGGTGACAACAACCAAGGCGGAGGCCAGGCCGAAAGCTGGGCTCCTCGAGGCACCCTGGTGCTGGCCGGTGGTCACCTGACGCTGTGTTCCTCAATGGCTCAATCCAACTGCGCGGATTGGGAGGCATACCGCACTACCGAACTGGCGCACCTGACCGATGAGCAGATTCGAGTGCCGGTGATCGAAGGGGTTCTGCTAACCGAAGCTAAAATTGACGGACTATTGTCCGACCCGGCCTGGGATACCAACACTTATTACGCCGACGCGGCCGAAGCGATATTAAGCTATCTACGGAGTCAGCAGGAGCTGTATGCCAGTTGGGATGAATTCCGTCTCGCCTTCATTAATGTGCCCGCAAGCGAAGTGAACGTTATGGACGGCGAGGGTAATGAGCTGGATGGAGACACAATCTGGTTCAACGCCTCGGATGCCCAGTGGTCCACCTTCGAGCGGCTGAAGGAGGTCGATGACACCTTCCAGTACACCGTCACCCAAGCCAAAGTTGACGCGGCCATGGCATTGTCGGATATCACCGCTCTGGAGACCGAACTGAAGTCGGCCCTGTCGACCGCGCTGGAAGGTCAGGTGTATGCCGAGCCCGTGTTGCAGCCCGAACTGATCGACTACTTCAACGACATAAACGTGGTCGATGCGGCCGTGAATGGGTGGATGCTGTACCGGAAATGGCTTTCCGACGCTGAATACAATCTTATGCTGGACACCCTGGACCCAGAGTCGGATAACACCTTCCTGATCGATCCCAATACCATCAACACTCTCAGGGATGACCAATCCATAAGCTGGGACGAGCGAAACAGAGCGGACCTGGTCGATGTTCTCGAACACCTTCTCGGTACCGGGGCGGAGCTGATCTACCCGACTAAAGAGACCTTCAAAGCCGCGTTTAGCGATGTGTATCTGGACAATGACGGCCAGGCTCTGAATCCCACCTACCGGCTGGGCAGCGATGCCTGGAATGTGTTGGATACCAGACTTCAGTATCAGATTCTGCGTCAATTGGTGAATCCGCTGGTCGACTATCAACGTCCGTTGGAGCGCATTGCGTTGTATCAATCCACCAGCCAGGAAGCCGTCAGTATCATTAAGGCTTTTGTCGCACAGGCAAAAGGCAGCGCTAATGAAGCACCGACCATTCTGGTCATGACATCATCCTCCAACGACAGCTACGACGCCGTCGATTTCTACACCGAAATCTTCAACCAGTCCGGCGCCGATGCCCACTGGCTGCCCATCGACCGTGCCTTTCAGGATGCCCAGGCCAGTGGCCGTTGCGATCTGTTGCCGGTTTACCATGGCCAATATGCCAACCACCCACACCTGGATGCGCTCTATCCGGACTACGCTCAAATCCACCAGGAGGCCTGTGAAAACCCAGCCTCCGTTCTCGCCCTGATTGAAGAGGCCGACGGCCTGTTCATCAACGGTGGCGGCCAGCGTCGCTCACTGGATGCCCTGATGCCGGAAGTCTCGGCTGGCGCGCGTGAAGACAGCGACGCCATGGCCCTCATCCGCCAACGCTTTAACGACGGCGACCTCATCGTTGGCGGCACCTCCGCAGGTACTGCCGTCCAGGGCGGCGGCTCCCTCGATGATGACGGCTTCAGTATTCCCATGATCGACGGTGGCACCGCTCACGACGTTTTGGTCGATGGCTACGACAGCGGCATCGCCGTCTTCGAAGGGGGGCTCGGCTTGTTCGATTACGGCATTACCGACACCCACTTCTCGGAACGCGCGCGTGAAACCCGCCTGGTCAAACTCGCTCAGCAAAGCGGCGTTCGCTTCGGTTTCGGTGTCGACGAAACCACCGCTCTGATCGTCCAGCGCGAAGAAAACCCGGCCGGGGTCGAACGCGCCCGTATGACTGTGCTCGGCGCCGCAGGTGTCTACATCGCCGATCTCGGCAGCGCTGCTCGCCTCTCCGCCGATGGTCAGCCGCTGGCCATGGAAGGGATTGGTACCCATTACCTGACCCACGGCGACAGAGCCACCTTCACCCCTCACAATGGTGAGTTCGAGTTCGACCTGGCGACCGGTAAGACCAAAATCGCCGAAGACACCCGCGTGGCTGCAATCACCAACGACGATGTGCTCTATGAAGACAACTATCGCCAAATGGCCACCGACATGGCGGAGCAGGGTGCCCCAATGGCTGTTGGAACCAGTTATGAAAACGACCCTACCTATCAGGTCACCCTGGAACGAACGGTTGAGTCTTCCGGGTTTGCCGATAGTGAAGGCCGTGTTTCTTACCTTCACTTCCGGTTGGAACTCGGGCCGCAGGAGTGAGTCGTTCATAAGCCCATGGAAAGCCGGCATTTGCCGGCTTTCCGCAGCCTGAGGTCGAAAGCAAAAGAGGGGGCGCAGTTTTCTCTGAACAGCGCCACACACCCTTGAAACCTAACTGATCAATAAAACATCTATAAGCCAAATGGATGAGTCGCTTATTGGGTTTTATTCAAGACATTTATAACAGAATCCGTATAATGCCCCGCGATCTGCTCTCCAGTTGAAGGTCCCGGTTAGCAAACACTCGCTTGAAACCGGCCGTTGGAGGCGTGATCCCGATTTTCGGTGGGGCCCGGCCTATCGTGCCCTGGGCCCGCCAGACCGCTTTATTACCAAACGGGCGAAGATCGCAATGACCGCAACAACCGCAGACGTAGTGCTAGTTGGGGCCGGTGCCATGAGTGCCACCCTGGGAATGCTGCTCAAGCAGCTCGATCCCAACCTGAATATCCTCATGCTCGAAAAACAGAACAGCGTCGCTCAGGAAAGTACCGATGGTTGGAACAACGCCGGTACCGGGCATGCCGCCTACTGTGAACTCAACTACACGCCGGTCAAGGCCGACGGCAGTATCGATACCACCAAAGCGCTCAACATCAACTCCGCTTTCGAAGTCAGTCTTCAGTTCTGGTCCTACCTCGTTGAGCAGGGTGCCATGCCTGAGCCCGGCAAGTTCATCAACCGGGCGCCGCATAAAAGCTTCGTTTGGGGGGAGGACAACGTCGCCTTCCTGCGCAAGCGCTTCGAGACCCTCAAAGCCCACCACCTGTTCGCAGACATGGAATACACCGAAGACCGGGATACTCTGCGCGAATGGATGCCGCTGGTCATGCAGAACCGCAACGCCAACGAGAAAGTGGCTGGTACCCGCGTCAGATACGGCTCGGATGTCGACTTTGGCGCATTGACCCGGAATATGGTCAGCAACCTGGAAAAGCAGGACGGCTTCGAGCTTAAGCTCAACCACCAGGTCAATGACCTCTACCACAAGGCCGATGGGCGCTGGGCCATTACGGCACGCGACACCAAAACGGGTGAGATCACGGCGATAGACACCGGTTTCGTGTTTTTGGGCGCCGGTGGTGGCGCCTTACCCCTGCTGCAAAACTCAGGTGTGCCGGAAGGCCATGGTTACGGCGGCTTCCCGGTCAGTGGCCAATGGCTGGTGTGTCGTAAGCCTGAGATCGTGGAGCAGCATCACGCCAAGGTGTACGGCAAACCGCCGCTTGGCGCACCGCCGATGTCCGTCCCGCACTTGGATACACGCATCATCAATGGCGAGAAAGCGCTGTTGTTTGGTCCCTTCGCCGGTTTCACCACCAAGTTCCTGAAGCAGGGCTCGTTCCTGGACCTGATCAAATCCGTCAAGCTGAACAACCTGAAACCCATGATGATCGCCGGTCTCGCCAATATGGACCTGACCCGCTACCTCATCAGCGAAGTCATGCAGTCGCATAAATCCCGTATGGATGCGTTGCGCAAGTTCTACCCGGACGCGCGTGATGAAGACTGGGAGCTTTCCATCGCCGGTCAGCGCGTCCAGATCATCAAGAAAGACCCGGAGAAGGGCGGCAAGCTGGAGTTCGGTACTGAAGTCATCTCAACGGCCGACGGTTCTCTGGCTGCACTGTTGGGCGCTTCGCCAGGCGCTTCCACTGCCGCTCAGACGATGATTAACATCCTGGAAGACTGTTTCAGCGAGCGCATGGCAACGCCGGAATGGCAGGCCAAGATGAAGGCTATGGTTCCCTCCTATGGTCAATCCTTGATCAACGACGCCGACCTTCTGAAATCAGTTCGGGCTCGCACCCTCTCCACTCTGAAGCTCGATCAATAGCTTCTGCACTAATTGGAGGCACCTTTTGGTGCCTCCCAGTTTCTTTTACTTACGCTCCTTTGGTGGCAGGAACCCGCTCCGAGCCCTCGGTATAGCCCTACCGGAACGCCGTTAATTCTGCGAGAATCAGGCGCCTCCAGGGACGTCACTATAACAACTCACAATAACAAGCCTGGTAACCCGCCTGGATGCCCGTTGCCGGTCAGGAGTGGAAAGATGCTGGAAAAACTCTTTAAGCTGCGAGAACTGGGCACCGATGTCCGCACCGAAGTGTTGGCTGGGCTGTCGACCTTCCTAACCATGGCCTACATCATCGCCGTTAACCCAGGCATTCTGTCCGAAACCGGTATGCCCTTCGATGCCGTCTTCGTCGCCACCTGTATCGCCGCGGCACTTGGCACCGCCATCATGGGGCTTCTCGCCAACTATCCCGTCGCGCTCGCACCCGGGATGGGACTCAACGCCTTCTTCACCTACGGCGTGGTATTCGGCATGGGGCACAGCTGGCAGGTTGCTCTGGGCGCCGTGTTCTGGTCCGGTATCCTCTTCTTCCTGCTCAGTGCCTTCAAAGTCCGGGAATGGATCATCAACGCCATCCCGGCTTCCATGAAAACCGGCATCGCCGTCGGCATCGGGCTCTTTCTGGCCATCATTGGCCTGCAAAACGCCGGAGTGGTCGTCGACAACCCCGCCACTTTGGTCGGCCTGGGCGATGTCGGCTCACCGCAGGTGATCCTCGCCTTTATTGGCTTCGTGCTGATCACCGCCTTGCATTTTCGCCGCGTCACCGGCAGCGTCATCATCGGCATTCTGGCCGTTACGGTGATTGGCAGCTTCTTCGGGCTGGTTGAATACAACGGCGTCTTCGCCGTGCCGTCCGGTCTGGGTGCCACCTTCCTGCAGCTTGATATCCTCGGCGCGCTCGAACTCGGTTTGTTCGCCGTTATCTTCGCGTTCCTGTTCGTCGACCTGTTCGACACATCCGGGACGCTCGTGGCCGTGGCCAAAGAGGGCAAACTGCTCGACAAAGAAGGCAAGCTGCCCCGGCTTGGCAAAGCCTTGATGGCCGACAGCTCCGCCTCGGTTGCAGGGTCGCTACTGGGTACCTCGACCACCACCAGTTATATCGAAAGCGGTGCCGGTATCGCTGTGGGTGGACGGTCCGGGCTGACTGCCTTGACAGTCTCCGTGCTGTTCCTGCTGGCGCTGTTCTTCTCGCCCTTGGCTCAGATGATTCCGGCCTACGCCACCGCTTCCGCTTTGATCTTCGTGGCTGTGTTGATGATCTCCTCCATCGCCAGCATCGACTGGAAAGATCTGACTGAAGCCGCACCAGTGGTGGTTACCGCCATCATGATGCCGCTGACCTATTCCATCGCCGAAGGCATTGCTATTGGCTTCCTCACCTATGCCGCTGTAAAGCTTATCGCCGGCAAAGGAAAGGAAGTGAACATCAGCGTTTACATTATTTCCGCCCTGGCACTGCTGAAATATATCTGGCTCTGATTGATTCCGGGCGTGGCGGCCCAGGCAGGGATGCACCCGGACAAAAACACGGGAGAGGCTCTTCTGCCCGGGCACGGGGTCTGAGTGGTCGTCAATGAATCCTCGGGTCGCTACAATGCGTCCCATGTCTCATTAGTTGCGAGTATTCATGTTCGACCCCAAATCCTATATACGTACCGTGCCGGATTGGCCCCAACCCGGGGTTCAGTTCCGGGACATTACCACGCTCCTGTCGGACGGGGCCGTTTTCCACCAACTGATCGATACCTTCGTCGACCGGTACCGGGCACATTCTCTGGATGCCATTGTCGGCATCGACGCCAGAGGCTTCATTCTGGGCGCTCCGTTGGCCTATCTGTTGGGTATCGGTTTTATCCCCGTGCGCAAGAAAGGCAAACTCCCCTTTGATACATTCGAACAGGCGTACGAACTGGAATACGGCCAAGCTGTATTGCAGGTCCATGCCGATGCGTTGAAAAAGGGGCAGAAGGTGTTGGTCATGGATGATCTGGTGGCGACAGGCGGTACCCTGCTCGCGGCGTGCAAGCTCATCACCAGGCTGGAGGCCGAGGTTCATGAGTGCGCCGCCATCGTCGACCTGCCCGATCTTGGTGGCAGTCGAGCCGTTCGGGAGGCCGGTTATGAATTTCATGCCCTGTGTGAATACGAAGGCGACTGAATCTCTGCCAAACCGAGCCGAAACATCTATATTTCGATGCCATAACAACAAAAAGCGAGGCGCACCATTGATCCTAACCGGCTTGAGATCCTTATGTCGCTGTTAATAGGCTGGATCGTCGCCCTTGTCGGGCTGTGGGCATTGCTGGCCACCGGTCTGTTGCTTTATCAACGCTTTCGTTCCCGTCGTGAACGGGTGCACCAGGGTCACCTGCAGGCGCTGATCGACAGCATTCCCGATCTGACCTGGATCAAAGACCGCGACAGTCGGTTTCTGTTGGTCAACAAGCAGTTCGCACGGGCGTTCCGGGTGTCTCCCGACGAGTTGATTGGCAAAACCGACCTGGACATCAGCCCCAGGGAACAAGCGTTGAGTTATCTCGCGGATGACCGCAAGGTGCTTGAAAGCGGGCAGACTTTAGTGGTGGAGGAAGCCATCACCGGCGAGGATGGCGCGAAAGCCTGGGCCGAGACCACCAAGGTGCCGGTTCGTTCCAAAAGGGGCGAGGTGATTGGTACGGCCGGTTCCGCCCGTGACATCACCGAACGTAAGCGCGCCGAAGCGTCGATCAGGCATCTGGCGCATCATGATTACCTGACCGGTCTGCCCAACCGCATGTGCCTGGAACAGCGTTGCCAAGAGTACCTTAACGCCGAGGAAGTCCATCGGGCCGGATTGATCTTTATCGATCTGGATAATTTCAAGTACATCAACGATACCCTTGGCCATCGAGCGGGAGACAAGCTTTTGCGCATGCTGGCGCAGCGGCTTGATCATCTGGTCGAAGGTTACGGTTGGGCCGGGCGTTTCGGTGGTGACGAATTCGTTATTTTCCTGACCGACATCGAATCGGCCGATTCGCTTGAAGATTGGATCGACAGTACGCTCGACGCTCTGTCCAATCCGGTTACCCTGGGGTCGTTACGCTATGAGGTGACTGCCAGTCTTGGTTACAGCCTCTTTCCAGAAGACGGTGACGATTACGATGAGCTGTTGCGGTGCGCCGATCTTGCCATGTACCAGGCGAAACAGCGCGGACGTAACCGGTCCTATCGGTTCGAACCCCTGCTGGGGGAACAGTCTTTGTTTCGGATGTCCATACGCAAAGAAATCCGTCAGGCGCTGGCCAATAACGATTTTTTCATTGAATACCAGCCCAAACTGGATTGCGAGACCGATACGGTGGTCGGCCTGGAAGCGCTGCTGCGTTGGCAGCATCCCACTCGCGGTCGTATTCCACCGGGCGAGTTCATCTTTCTCGCCGAACAAAGCGGGCAAATCACCGAAGTGGGAGAGTGGGTTCTGAATCAGGTGATACAGCAATTGGCCGTGTGGCAGGGGCGGCAGGCAGAGCCGGTACCAGTGTCGGTCAATCTCTCGGCCATTCAGTTACACCAGACCACTTTCGTACAGCAGCTCGACCAGTTGCTCCGGCGCCATCGGGTATCGCCCCGCTGGCTGGAGTTGGAACTCACCGAAAGCATCCTGATGGGACAAGAGGATGCCGTAACCCGCACCCTCTGTGAGCTGCGAGCCATGGGTATCGCCATCAGCATCGATGATTTTGGCACCGGGTATTCCAGCCTTTCATATCTTTGCCGTTTTCCCATTGATATCCTCAAGATCGACCGCTCCTTCGTGGACTGTGTGGACGAACGCCGGGATCAGCAGCAGGTTGCGCGCGCCATCGTGCAACTGGCGCGCTCACTGGATTTGGATATCGTGGTGGAGGGCGTGGAGAGAGCGGAAGAGGTTGCATTCTTTCGCGCCTTGGGCGTGAACCACATGCAGGGGTATTATTTCGCCCGGCCCATGCCATTGAGCGACCTTGATCAACATTTCACCCCGCTATGGAGGCGTCAATGAAAGCCTTGGGATTCTTCACCGCCCCCTTTCAGGATGACCTGAGCGCTGTGCTCGACCTTGCCCGCCGATGGCAGGTTGATGCGTTGGAAATCGGCTGTGGCGGATACCCCGGTACCCGTCATGCCGACGCCCGTCATCTGATGAATGCTCCCGAAGCGATCGACACATTTGAACAACAGTTGGATGCCGCCGGCATTCGGCACCGGGTATTCAGCTGCCACTGCAACCCGCTTCATCCAGACCCGGTACAGGCCGATCTGGCCGACCAGACGTTGCGTCAGTCTATGGCGCTGGCGCACCGAATGGGAATAGAGACGGTCGTGACCTTTTCCGGCGTAGGCGGTCAGCAGGGGCAATTGAATTGGCCGGTGATGGCGTGGCCAACGGACTACAGCCGCTATTGGAAAGAAGTCTGGGAAACTCAGTTGATCCCTTACTGGCAGGGGATCGCCGCCTTGGCCGAATCGCTGGATGTTCGTATTGCCATCGAGCCGCATGGCGGCTTTCTGGTGCATTCTCCCGGAACCCTGTTGATGCTGCGTGAAGCCTGTGGGGCTCGTATAGGCGTCAATCTGGACCCCAGTCATTTCTGGTGGCAGGGGCTTGACCCCTTGGTGGGTGTTCAACTGTTGGGTGATGCTCTGCACCACGTCCATATCAAGGATTGGCGGGTCAATGAACGAGAGCAGGCGCTGTGGGGGATGCTCGACCCGCGTCCGCACGTGCCGGAAACGTCCCCGGCCTGGGAGTTTGCCATTCCAGGTCGTGGTCATGACGCCGGGTTCTGGCAGACCTTCCTCGCCGCCGTCTTTGCCACCGGTTATGACGGTATGGTGAGTATTGAGCACGAAGACCCGACGATGGACCCGGTCACGGGAATCGAACGCAGTTTGGACTTTATGCGAAAGTTGACTGTTTGAGCCCCCGGGCTTTTGGTAGCCTTTCCGCTAATAGCTAGACGCTGAACGGGAGACGGAAGACGCTGGGCCGAGTGGTTTGGTGTTTTACGGTTCTCGTATGGCATCAAGCCCACGCAACAAAGGCTAACCGACATGACAACCTATCGAGCGCTACGTGTGCACCTGGCCGACGACGGCGTGACCCGGGCCATTGAAACCCGCCCGCTGGATGAGCTGCCCGACCACGATGTATTGATTCGGGTGCATTGGTCTTCCCTGAATTATAAAGATGCGTTATCCGCCAACGGGCACAAAGGTATCAGTCGCCATTACCCCCATACGCCTGGAATCGATGCCGCCGGTATCGTGGAGCAGGATCGCAGTGGCCGGTTCAAACCAGGCGCGGAAGTGGCGGTGATCGGATTTGATCTGGGTATGAACACCGATGGCGGTTTCGCGGACTACATTCGGGTACCTCCCGAATGGGTGGTGACCCTGCCGAAGGGGTTGTCCATGGCCGACAGCATGCGCCTGGGCACGGCCGGCGTGACAGCCGCTTACTGCCTGGAAAAACTGCTGACCAACGGATTGCGCGCCGCCCAGGACCCGGTGCTGGTTACCGGTGCCACCGGCGGTGTGGGCAGCATCGCCACACACCTGTTGGCGACGCTTGGCTATACGGTTGTGGCTGTCACCGGGAAGCCTGAAGCTCACGAATGGCTGAAGGAATTGGGTGCGGCCGATATCGTGCCACGGGAGGCTTTATCCGAAGCCAGCCGGAAAGCGCTCCTGCCGGACACCTATGCCGCGGCCATTGATACGGTGGGCGACCAGACCCTGGTTAATATTTTAAAAAGCCTCAAATACGGCGGCTCCGTCGCTGCTTGTGGCATTGTCGGCGGCACTTCCATACCGGCCGAGATCTACCCCTTTATTTTGCGGGGCGTCAATTTGTTGGGGGTTGCCAGCGCGGACGCCCCCTTGGCGGACCGTCAGCGGGTATTGGCCAAATTTGCGAAAATCTGGGCGCTGCCGAAGCTTTCGGGGATGTGCGATACCATCCTTCTGGATCAGGTCAGCCCGCGGGTGGATGCGATGTTGGCTGGTAAGATCAAACGTCGCGCATTGATCAATATGGAGGCGCCATGAGCGAGGCATGGAAACTGGATTTCCAGCAGTCCAGGCTGGAAGCTGGCTGGCAACAACGCCTGAATCCTGAATTCGACCAAGCCTATGCCCGAAACCTGACCGAGTTTCTCAAACAGGAAGCCAGTCAGGGCAAAACCCTGTATCCGCCAGGGGATCAGGTATTCCGCGCATTGCAGTTGACTCCATTCGACCAGGTCAAGGTGGTCATTCTGGGTCAGGACCCTTATCACGGCCCTAACCAGGCCCACGGGTTGAGCTTCTCGGTACGGGAGGGCATAAAACCACCGCCAAGCCTGGTGAATATCTACAAGGAATTACAACAGGACGTGGGTATAGTGCCGCCAAAGAGCGGCGATTTGACGGCCTGGGCTGAGCAGGGAGTGCTGTTGCTGAACGCGGTGCTCACTGTGGAACAGGGCAACGCCGGGGCGCATCAGGGCAAGGGTTGGGAGCTGTTTACCGATGCCGTCATCGAGCGTCTGAACGCGGAGCGCGAGCATCTGGTGTTTATGCTGTGGGGCAGTTATGCCCAGAAAAAAGGCCGCTTTATTGACAGGCAGCGGCACTGTGTTCTGGAAGCACCGCATCCTTCGCCGCTGTCAGCCCACCGGGGCTGGTTCGGGTCCGGCCACTTTTCCAAAGCCAATGTGTACCTTAGAGGTACCGGCCAGACGCCAATTAATTGGCAACCCTAGTCTGAATCCTTGTTCTGTGTCTTCTATGGTTGGGTAAAAATTACCGTTATGGAAGACACGCCTTCCTTTTTGTTTCCGTTTCTAAAACGCGGTCAAACTTCAAACTCCAATATGTCCGTGAGACGCCCGTCACATCTGGGTTTGTTTCCTCCCTGTTTTTGATTAAAACATGAACCGATGATGAATGGTTGAACTGTAAAGACCCAAAAAAAACTAGCCAAAATTCAGCAACTTTAGCGCGGCTGGACTAGTCTAAAAGATGTAAAGGACTTTGACTGGGTGTTGTTACAGAAGATGGGTTCTCAGGTTCAGGGGCTGAATTTGCACTCTGGGTCGAACAGCATTCAACCAAAGTCCGAAGGTGTCAAAAATCGGTCTGTAATCCAGGCAAAAGTGCCGGCGTTGACCGAAGGCGTCACCCGAGGGGTCGAGCAGTCGCCATGTAGCAGCGTCGCAATCTGTTTGGCACAAACCATGCAACCGCTGGTTAAGCCACCAGTCGGTGCACCGAAAACGATGACAGGCGTCAGAGTAGGGGAAGAGCCAGGCGCGTTTCTATCAAGGGGGTCGTACATGGAACTATTCAAACATTACCAAACTCGTTACGAAGCTCGTCAGCTTGAAGAATATTCACTGGAAGAATATCTGGAGCTATGTAAAGAGGATCCTATGGCCTATGCCTCCGCAGCGGAGCGCATGTTGGCCGCCATTGGTCAGCCGGAGGTGATCGACACCGCAAAAGATCCCCGACTGAGCCGAATATTTTCCAATAAGATCATTCGCCGTTACCCGGCCTTTGAAGAATTTTATGGCATGGAAGAGCCGATCGAGCAGATCGTCTCCTATTTCCGCCATGCCGCCCAGGGGCTGGAAGAGAAGAAACAGATTCTATATCTATTGGGCCCGGTAGGGGGTGGTAAGTCGTCCTTGGCCGAACGCCTCAAACAACTGATCGAAAAGATTCCCTTCTATGCCATCAAGGGGTCACCGGTTTTTGAAAGCCCGCTGGGTTTGTTTGATCCGGGTGAGGATGCCACTATCCTGCACGAACGCTACGGCATTCCTGACCGTTATGTTCGCACGGTTATGTCACCCTGGGCGGTGAAGCGCCTGCATGAGTATGGTGGCGATATCTCCCAATTCCGGGTTGTGAAGTTGTATCCCTCTATTATCGACCAGATCGCGGTCGCTAAGACTGAACCTGGCGATGAAAACAACCAGGACATTTCCGCATTGGTGGGTAAGGTCGATATCCGCAAGCTGGAGGATTATCCGCAAAACGATCCGGACGCCTACAGCTTCTCCGGTGCGCTCTGTCGAGCCAACCAGGGCCTGATGGAATTCGTCGAAATGTTCAAAGCGCCGATCAAGGTATTGCACCCCTTGCTGACGGCGACCCAGGAAGGTAACTATAACTCCACCGAGGGCATGAGCGCCATTCCGTTCCATGGCACCATCCTGGCTCACTCGAACGAATCCGAATGGCAGCAGTTCCGCAACAACAAGAACAACGAGGCGTTCCTTGACCGCGTGTTCATTGTCAAAGTGCCTTACTGCACCCGCGTCAGCGAAGAGATCAACATCTATCGCAAGCTGATTGAAAACAGCTCGCTGCGCGATTCACCTTGCGCGCCCGATACCTTGAAGATGATGGCGCAGTTTTCCGTGCTTTCCCGTCTGAAGGAACCGGAAAACTCCAACGTCTATTCGAAAATGCGGGTCTATGACGGCGAAAACCTGAAAGACACCGACCCGAAAGCCAAGACCATACAGGAATACAAAGATTCCGCCGGTGTGGATGAAGGCATGGACGGTCTTTCAACCCGTTTCGCGTTCAAGATCCTCTCCAAGGTATTCAACTTCGACGCGACCGAAGTCGCCGCCAACCCGGTACACCTGCTGTACGTACTGGAAGAGCAGATCGAGCAGCAGCAGTTCCCGCAGGATGTGCACGACCGTTATCTGACGCACCTGAAGGAGTTCCTGGCGCCGCGTTATGTTGAGTTCATCGGTAAAGAAATTCAGACCGCCTATCTGGAAAGCTATTCCGAATACGGTCAAAACATTTTCGACCGCTATGTCACCTACGCTGATTTCTGGATTCAGGACCAGGAATATCGCGATCCGGAGACAGGCGAGATTCTGGATCGTGCCTCACTCAACGAGGAACTGGAAAAAATCGAGAAACCGGCGGGTATTTCCAACCCGAAAGACTTCCGCAACGAGATCGTCAACTTCGTGTTGCGGGCGCGTGCCAATAACGAAGGGCGCAACCCAAGTTGGCAGAGTTACGAAAAACTGCGCGCGGTCATCGAGAAGAAAATGTTCTCAAACACCGAAGACCTGTTGCCGGTTATCTCCTACTCCGCCAAATCGTCCAAAGACGATGAGAAAAAACACCAGGATTTCGTGCGCCGCATGACCGACCGCGGTTACACCGAGAAGCAGGTGCGCCTGCTCAGCGAGTGGTACCTGCGGGTGCGTAAATCCTCGTAACGACTGAGCCTTTCGGGAGGGTCAGACGACAAGACAGCGGTGTGGTGCCACCGGCACCACACCCGCCCCGTCATGAGGTCGAATTATGATCAATTCCTATGTCATTGACCGCCGCTTGAACGGCAAGAACAAGAGTGCGGTCAATCGCCGGCGGTTCCTTGAGCGATACCGCAAGCACATCAAAAAGGCGGTGAACGAAGCCGTTAACAAGCGCTCCATCACCGACATGGAGCATGGTGAGTCTATCTCCATTCCCTCTCAGGATATTCATGAGCCTTCCTTTGGGCATGGCCAGGGTGGCACGCGCAATATCGTTAACCCCGGCAACAAGGAATTCAACACCGGCGACCGTATCCGTAAACCTCAGGGTGGCGGTGGCCAGGGGCAGGGCGGAGGCGACGCCTCCAATTCCGGCGAGGGGATGGATGATTTTACCTTCACCATCACCCAGGACGAGTTTCTGGAGTTCCTGTTCGAAGACCTGGAACTGCCCAACCTGGTGCGCAAAGACCTCAAAGAAATGAGCGACTTTGTGTACCGTCATGCCGGTTTCACCAACCAGGGTGTGCCCAATCGAATCAATATCGTGCGTTCAATGCGTAACGCCCATGCGCGTCGTATTGCATTGAGCGGTAAATCCCGCCGTCGGGTGAAAGAGCTGAAAGCACTGATCGAAGCCGAATTGGCTAAAGATGAAGCCTTGCGTGATGGGCGCTCATTGGCCGATTGGCAGGAGGAAATGGAACGTCTGGAAACCAAGATCAAACGCACGCCCTTCATTGATGACTTCGATCTGCGTTACAACCGCAACGAGAAGGTGCCGGTGCCCAGCAATGCCGCTGTCATGTTTTGTCTTATGGATGTGTCAGGTTCCATGACACAGAACACCAAAGACATGGCGAAGCGGTTCTTCCTGTTGTTGTATATGTTTCTGCGTCGCAACTACGAAAAAATCGAAGTGGTGTTTATCCGGCATCACACCAGTGCGAAGGAAGTGGACGAAGAAGAATTTTTCTACAGCCGTGAAACCGGCGGCACAATAGTCTCCAGCGCGTTGCGCATGATGACCGACATCGTCAAGGACCGGTATCCACCGAATGCCTGGAACATCTACGCCGCTCAGGCGTCGGATGGTGACAACTGGAATGACGATTCCCCCCAGTGCCGTGAACTGCTGGCGAAATCCATCATGCCGTTGGTTCAGTATTACTCCTATATCGAAATCACCCCGCGTGATCATCAGGCGCTCTGGTATGCCTACGAGCAGGTTCGCAAGGAATATCCGGACAGTTTCGCCATGGAGCAGATCATCGATCCGTCGGACATCTACCCTGTGTTCCGGCAACTGTTTCAGAGGAAATCCGCATGACTCAAAAACCGATTTCAACCGGCAGCGAGTGGACCTTTCCGTTGATCCAGGAATACGACCGGGTGATCGCCGAGATCGCCCAGGAATTCCGGCTGGATACCTACCCGAACCAGATCGAAATCATCAGTTCCGAGCAGATGATGGATGCCTACTCCTCCATTGGCATGCCCGTGGGTTATCACCATTGGTCCTATGGTAAGCAGTTTCTACAGACACAGCAGAACTATCAGCGCGGCTTTATGGGGTTGGCCTACGAGATCGTTATCAATTCCAACCCCTGCATCGCCTATCTGATGGAAGAGAACACCATGCCTATGCAGGCGTTGGTGATTGCCCATGCCTGTTATGGCCATAACTCTTTCTTCAAGAATAACTACCTGTTCAAAACCTGGACCGACGCCTCGGCCATCATCGACTATCTGGTCTTCGCCAAAAACTATGTGACCCAATGTGAAGAACGCTACGGCGTCGCCGAAGTGGAGCGTGTATTGGATTCATGCCATGCCCTGCAGAACTATGGAGTGGACCGATACAAGCGGCCTTCGCCGATTTCCGCCGCTGAAGAGCATGCGCGACAAGAGGAACGTGAAGCCCACCTGCAACAGCAGGTTAACCTGTTATGGCGCACCATTCCTGTTCCCGAAGGCAAGAAGAAAGAAGAAAAACGTCGCCGTTATCCCGCTGAGCCGCAGGAAAATTTGCTCTACTTCATCGAAAAGAATGCGCCGCTGCTCGAACCCTGGCAGCGTGAGTTGGTGCGTATTGTACGCAAGCTGGCGCAGTATTTTTATCCTCAGCGCCAGACCCAGGTAATGAACGAAGGCTGGGCCAGCTTCTGGCATTACACCCTGATGAACGAGCTCTACAACCGCGGCTATATCACCGAAGGTTTTATGATGGAGTTCCTCACCAGTCATTCTGCCGTGGTGTATCAGCCTCCTTATGATTCCCGTTATTATTCGGGCATCAACCCCTACACCCTGGGTTTCAATATCTATCGGGATATCAAGCGGATGTGCGAAAACCCGACCGATGAAGACCGGGAATGGTTCCCCGATCTCGCCGGAACCGATTGGCTGGATGCGCTGCACTTCGCCATGGAGAACTTCAAAGACGAAAGCTTCATCCAACAGTACCTGTCGCCCAAGGTCATTCGCGATATGCACCTGTTCGCGGTCTACGACGATGAGAACGAAAGCGAATATGAGATATCCGCCATTCACGATGAACAGGGCTACCGCAAAGTGCGCGCTCTGTTGTCCGAGCAGTATAACCTGAGCACCCGTGAACCCAACATCCAAGTGGTGGATGTCAATCTCCGTGGCGATCGCGCGCTCACCCTGCGACACACCCGCCACAACAATATCCCCCTCAACAAGGACGCAGACGAAGTCATGAAACACCTGCATCGCCTATGGGGGTTCGATGTGCACCTGCATTCTTACGATGGTGAGGTGTTGCGCCAGAGCTATCACATGCCGCCGAAGGATAAGTCCCCCGACCAGGCATTGGAGGAAGGGTTGAAGTACGTTTAGCCTCTACCCGGTAGCTCTGCTGCCGGGTGAACTATTCAAGCGGCCGTTAAGGAACCAGTATGCCTTATGTCAATATCAAGGTTACCGATGAAGGTGTTACCGCCGAGCAAAAAGCGGAGTTAATAAAGGGAGCAACGGAATTGCTGCAGCGTGTGCTGAATAAAAATCCCGCCACAACAGTGGTCGTTATCGATGAAGTGCCTACCGATAACTGGGGTATTGCTGGGGAGCAGGTGACACATCGACGTAAGGCGGGGCTCTGAAAAGCCTTTCTCTCATTTGATTGAAAAGCGTTCAATGCAATTATCGATTAACCGGCTATAAGTTGAAGTGACTTCTGGGTATATTGTTTTTTCGTCACACCGGTCAAACTCCCCGGCTGGTTAAGCCTGTTGACCAATATCGCTGACTGGGTGTTTAAACATTAGGCATCTGGATAGGGTGTTCGATGACTGCTTGACTGGATGTGGACTGGTATCATGAGTTCGGATTTTAGGACTATTTTTTGATTAGGGAAGGTTCATAATAATGATTGGCATGATTCTAATAACTGTCGGTATTCTGATGTATACACTCATCCCTGTGTTAGCAGATTTAAACCGAACTCATGCTACGAACCCGAATTGGCCTAGTCACGCCAGGTTTCATGTCGTGACGCAGGTGGTGACAACTTTTGCCATTGGGGTAATTGCGCTTTGGTATTTGTGGACGCCCACTATAGACCGTTCGACAGGTATGGCTATCTCGGTTGTACTAAGCTTTGCCGTTTTAGGTGGTTTCTTTGTTAGTGCCATGTTCAAGTCCCTGTATAGTGGAGAGCTTTCCGATAAGGAAGGCGGTATTCCCAAGACCTTTAGTATTGACCTTAATGCTTTGAACTTCGGGTTTTCAGCTGTATTTATTATTGCCGGGAGCTTGGTACTGCCTTGAAATCGGTTTAAATCACGCGGATACATCCGCCCCGGTTTCGATAATCATAAGAAGGTATTGGATCGACCCATAATTCGTACCAGCGTCCTATTGTTGTACCTGCTAAAGTGTTATCTAGCCCTTAAACACAGTTATTGCCTGGGGAATGTCACCCCAATGAATAGTAGGTATTAAGATGGTAAAAGCGTTGGATGGAAAGGTTGCGGCCGTTACCGGGGCCGCCTCTGGCATTGGTTTGGCCAGTGCTGAAGCTATGATAGCGGCGGGTGCCAGAGTAATCATGGTGGATCGGGATGAACAGGCCCTTGAAACCCTGTGTGTGAAGCACGGCGAATCCGTTATCCCGCTGGTTGTCGATCTGTTGGATCCGAATGATTGTGCGACTTTAATGCCGCGAATTATTGAAAAGGCAGGCCGTCTCGATATTTTCCACGCCAACGCAGGTCTCTACGTCGGCGGCGACCTGGTCGAGGCCACCTCCGATGCCATCGACAGAATGCTGAACCTGAACGTCAATGTTGTTATGAAGAACGTGCATGACGTGTTGCCTCATATGATCGAAAGAGGCACGGGTGACATTATTGTGACCAGTTCCCTTGCCGCCCATTATCCCACCCCCTGGGAGCCGGTTTATGCTTCGTCGAAATGGGCTCTCAACTGCTTTGTGCAAACTGTTCGACGCCAGGTGTTTAAACACGGGTTGCGTGTGGGCTCCATTTCGCCGGGGCCTGTGGCGACCGCTTTGTTGGCCGACTGGCCGGAAGAGAAGCTGAAAGAAGCCCGCGAGTCAGGCAGTTTGGTGGAGGCAAGTGAAGTCGCGGAGGTGATTCTTTTCATGCTGACCCGGCCGCGCCACATGACCATTCGTGATGTGGTGATGATGCCGACCAATTTTGATCTGTAACCCCAAACAACCAGACTGCGTCCTCGGGCGCATACGGTACTCATCCATTCACTTCAGGGGTATGCTAGAGCGTTGTTAGAGTTCCGGACCCCTGAATGATTTTCCGAGCCATCCACTCGCTGTTGAACGAACCCAGCGTCCCATCACCACGAAAACCCACAAGGTGGGACTGGGTGCTGGTTATCTTTGTATTGGTATCTGCCGTGGTGGAGGTTCTGTTCCGCGCCGAAATGGTGTGGCGGGGAGTGGCCTTGTCGGCCGCTATTCTGGCCGTATTGCTTCCCTGGCGACGTACCCACCCCCTGATGGTTTTGCTGATTACTTTCGAAACCATGATGGTGCTGGAATTAATTGCCCATCTTAACGCTATTGAATGGCCCGGTTTGGTGACCTATGCCTATATTTTACTGTTGCCTTACGCGTTGGTGCGCTGGGCTTCCGGTCGTGACATCCTCATTGGGCTCGGCGTGGCTGTTCTAAGTTATGGGGTCGTTAAATCCTTCGATATGCCCCGGTTGGCCGATAACATCGCCGGGGGGCTGGTCTTTTTATTTCCCGCCACCCTCGGGGCGGCGGTCAGGTTCCGCACGGCGGCGGCGGCTCGGGAATTGGAGCGCTTCAAGCTGCTGGAACGGGAACAATTAGCGAGGGAGCTTCATGATACCGTCGCGCATTATGTCTCAGCTATTGCCATTCAAGCCCAGGCCGGCTTGGCCATGGTCGACCGGCAGCCCCAGGCCGCGAAGACGGCATTAGAGACCATCGAAAGTTCCTCCCGTCAGACGATGACCGAACTGCGAGCCATGGTGCGTACCCTGCGCCGGGATGATGACGCCGACTGGCAACCACTGCAGGGGGTCGAAGATATTCCCTCCCTTGCTGGCTGGGCGGTTAATGGCGTTCATATCGGCACCTCGATACAAGGGGATTTGGACGATCTTTCGCCAGGCGTTTCGAAGGCGCTCTACCGGCTCGCACAGGAGTCCGTCACCAACGCGTTGCGTCATGCCCGCCAAGCGAGCCGGATCGACGTATCCGTGTTGGGGCAGGGCAACAGTGTGCGTATCACGATTGAAGACAATGGTGCCGACCCTGGGTCGAGACCGGGCACAGGCTATGGCCTGATAGGAATGTCTGAGCGGGTCTCCCTGCTGGGGGGAACCTTCGCCGCAGGATGGTACCCAGGTGTGGGTTGGCGGGTCGATGCGGAATTACCGAAACAGGAGGCGCCTCGTTGAGTATTGGTGTGTTGATAGCGGACGACCAGGAATTGATTCGCACCGGCCTGGCGATGATTCTTAATGCCCAGCCGGACATCGAAGTCATCGCCGAGGCGGAAAACGGGACCCAGGCTGTCGTGCTGGCCCAAAAACTGCGCCCTGACGTGTGCCTGTTGGATATCCGCATGCCGGAGCTGAACGGTATTGAAGCCACCCGTCGCCTTGCCGGCCCCGAGGTGGACGATCCAATTCCTGTTGTCGTCATCACCACCTTCGACCTGGATGAATACGTTTATGGCGCCCTCAAGGCCGGTGCGCGTGGCTTTTTGTTGAAGGATGCCGGTGCCGACTTACTGGCCCAAGCCGTGAGAGCGGCAGCGGATGGGGACGCCCTGATTGCCCCTGGAATCACCAAACGCTTGTTGTCGGAATTTGCCCCTCTGGATTCAAGCCAGGCGCCAGCCAAGCCCACAGAGACACTGACCCGACGGGAAGAGGACGTATTGCATGGTGTTGCCCAGGGGTGGACCAATCAGGAGATTTCCGAGGCGTTACACATCAGCCTGAGCACAGTAAAAACCCATTTGGCGAGCCTGATGCAGAAGTTGGCGGTTCGTAACCGGGTCGAAATGGCCATTTGGGCGTATCAAACCCAGCGAATCAGAAAGCGCTGAGGCCTATCATACTTTCGGCCGATGAATTAATGGCCATCCAGCCGAAGCCGCCACTCCACAGCGAATGAGATCATGACTCCTGTCCTTTTACTCCATGGGCGGGAAACCATGAATCTGGAATCCGTTACTGTTATAGGTTCTCAAACCCCCACATCCAGCAAGGCCTCTCGTGGAATGTCCTGGAGAGCCGATTACTTGCCGATTACCGGTTTGTTGCTGTTGAGTCTGGTACCTGTGTTGGCGGGACTGTTTAGATTGTTTCAATTGGCGACCGGAGCGGAAGTCACCTTGGACAACGCCCGTTTTTTCGCCCAGCCGATTCCGGTTCTGATTCATATCGTGACGGTGACTCTCTACGCCCTGTTGGGGGCCTTCCAGTTCTCCCCCGGTATTCGTCGCCGGTTCCTGAATTGGCATCGGCGCATGGGCCGTATATTGGTGGTCTGCGGGCTTTTGGCCGCCACCTCCGGTCTTTGGATGAGCCTGTTCTATCCGCTTCCGGAATCGGACGGTAACCTCCTTATGGCCATACGTCTCCTGGTTGGCTCGGGCATGATAGGGGCTCTGATACTGGGTGTGCTTGCCGTGCTGCGACGGGACCTGGCGCGGCATCGCGCCTGGATGATCCGCGCCTATGCCATTGGGATGGGCGCCGGCACCCAGGTGTTTACCCACCTGCCCTGGATGCTGCTGGTGGGCATGCCCGGAGAGTGGAGCCGTGCGGGCCTGATGGCCGCTGGATGGGTCATCAACCTCCTGGTGGCCGAGTGGGTCATCAATCGGCGTTCGCATGCCGTCAAGCGGCGCGGTGCGGCCTCCGTTCCATTGCTATCCTGATGAGCGTCACCTTCCTTACCCCGTTAGAGGGACCCCAACCCGTGACCTGAACCCTAAAATTGAGCTATAGTCACCGGGAACAACACCGAGCCCTGTTGGTCTAAGTTCCGCCTGTCGGCGAATAGGACCACCGGGCCTCGCCGCTTGCCTGTGCAAGCCAGCGACAGGGTCAGCCTGGAAACGGTCTGGCCTCCCGACTTGGAAAGGTGAAACATGCTACAAGACGCCCTCGGACGCCGTTTTTACTATTTGCGGCTGTCCATTACTGACGTGTGCAATTTCCGTTGCACCTACTGCCTGCCGGACGGCTATCAGGGAAAACCCGATCAGTCGTTTCTGACGCTGCCTGAAATCCGCCAGACATTGCGCGCTTTCGCCGGGCTGGGTACCGAAAAGGTACGGCTGACCGGGGGGGAGCCCGGTTTGCGAACCGACCTGCCCGAAATCATCGCCGAAGCGGCCGGAACCTCCGGCATCCGCAAGGTCGCCATCACCAGCAACGGCTATAAACTCCCCAAACGAATCGACCGCTGGCATGATGCCGGGCTCCACCAACTGAACCTCTCCATCGACAGCCTCGATGCTCGCCAGTTTCAGTCCATCACCGGTCATGACCGGTTGGGTGAGATCCTTGAAGGGTTGGACCGGGCGCTGGAACTGGGTGTGACCACCAAAGTCAACGCTGTATTGATGCGCGGCCTGAACGACCAACTCGATCAGTTTCTGGGTTGGCTGAAAACCACGCCCGTGACCCTGCGGTTTATCGAAGTGATGGAAACCGGTGATCATGCGACGTTTTTCCGTGAGCATCACATCAGCGGCGAGACGGTAAAGGAACGGTTGCTGAAGGATGGCTGGCAGCCCGTGCTCCGCACCCGGGAAGCCGGGCCCGCACAGGAATTCTGGCATCCGGATTATGCCGGTCGTATCGGTCTGATCATGCCGTACAGCAAGGATTTCTGCGCCAGTTGTAATCGTCTGCGCATTTCCAGTACCGGCAAACTACACCTCTGTCTGTTCTCGGACCATGGCCTGGACCTGCGCCCCTGGATGCAACCCGACGTTGATCACCGTGAGTTGCAACAAAAACTGGTCGATCTGCTGCAGCACAAGGCACCGACGCATTTGTTGCACGAACACAACAGCGGCGGCACCCAGAACCTGAGCATAATCGGAGGCTGATAAATGTCTTCCCGATCCGCCGTTCTGGTGCTCGCCGGTGGCCGCAGCCGCCGCATGGGGCAGGATAAAAGCCGACTGCCATTTGAAGGTTCGACCTTGCTGGACTGGCAGAAGCAACGCCTTGCCGAGCTCGGGTTGCCGGTTTATCACAGTGGCCCGGATGGCATTCCAGATGACCTACCCGGTTTCCCGGGCCCGTTGGCCGGTATGCTATCCGCAGCGCGAGCACAACCTGATATCGACTTATGGCTGGTGATGCCTGTGGACATGCCCCAAGTGAGCCCGGCGCTGTTGAAACCACTGTTGGAAAGTGCCGAGCGGGAGCGCAGGCCGGTGGCTTACGAAGGCTATCCATTGCCGCTCGCCTTGCCGGTCTACGAGGCCATGATCGCGCAATTGCGTGCCTGGCTGACTGACCCCGATGGCCCGCGTTCCATTCGCCATTTGCACAAAACCTTCAACGGCCTATGGCAGACAGCCCCCCAAGCCGAAGATGAACTGATCAACCTGAATACCCCAGACGATTGGTGGCGTTATACAACCACCGCAGGAGATTCCGCATGAGCAAACACACTTCCGAACAGTTCGAGTCGCTGAACCTGGTGGTTCTGACAGTGTCGGACACTCGCGACGAGAGTAACGATACCTCCGGCCAATTGCTGGCCGACAAGGCAACCACGGCTGGACATAGGGTGATCGAGCGGTGCATTGAAAAAGACGATGTTTACCAGATCCGCCGTCATCTTTCGCGTTGGATCGCCTCGAACGATGCTCAGATCGTGGTGATTACCGGCGGTACCGGCTTCACCGGTCGGGACTCCACGCCAGAAGCAGTCAAACCCCTGTTCGACAAAGAAGTCGAAGGCTTTGGGGAACTGTTCCGGCAGGTGTCCTACGAAGAGATCGGCACCTCGACCGTGCAAAGCCGGGCGCTTGCGGGCATGGCCAACGGCACCCTGGTGTTTTGCCTGCCGGGCTCGACCAGTGCCTGCCGTACCGCCTGGGATCGCATCATCGAGGAGCAGCTGGACGCCCGACACAAGCCCTGTAACTTTGTCGCGCACCTGAAGGCTGCCTCCACTGAACAATGCGAGAGCCGGGGGTAGGGGTGTCTTCTTTCAGTCATATCAACGAGCGGGGCGAGGCCAACATGGTCGACGTCTCGGGCAAGGCAGTTACTACCCGGGAAGCGCGGGCCGAAGCCTATGTCTACATGAACGACGCCGCGCTGGAACTGATTCAGCGCGGTGACCATCACAAAGGCGATGTATTCGGCGTCGCCCGGGTGGCCGGTATTCAAGGTGCCAAGCAAACCTCACACCTTATTCCGCTCTGTCATCCGTTGATGCTGAGTAAGGTCGGTGTCGACCTGGAGCTGCAATTTGAACAAAGGCGGGTGCGTATCGAAACCTACTGCAAACTGGACGGCAAGACCGGCGTTGAAATGGAAGCACTGACGGCCGCATCGGTGACAGCGTTGACACTCTTCGACATGGTTAAAGCGGTGGACCCGGGTATGCGTATCGAAGGCGTTCGCGTACTGGAAAAGAAGGGTGGAAAAACCGGTCATTGGCAGTCCAATTCCGATAAGGAGGGCGCGTGAGCACGATTCATCTTAAATTCTTCGCCCGCTTGCGCGAAGAGCTACAGGCATCGGAAATGGAAGTGCCTTCCGATCAGGCACCGGACATGAACGCTTTGATGGGCTGGTTGATTGCACGACATCCCAACTGGAAACCATCACTCGATGCCCCTTTACTGCGGGCCGTTAACCAGGAAATGGTCAACGGCAACCCGGCATTGAAACCCGGAGACGAAGTCGCACTCTTCCCACCGGTGACCGGGGGCTGACCGCCATGCTGCACATCGCCGTTCAAACCGAAGACTTCTCCGTTCAGACCGAATACGAGGCGCTTTGCGCTCAAAACACCGAAGACGGTGCCGTGGTTTTTTTCGTTGGAAGGGTGCGGGATTTAAACGAAGGCGAACCGGTCAGCGGATTGAGCCTGGAACATTACCCCGGCATGACGGAAAAATCCCTGCGAAAGATCGTCGACCAGGCCCGGGAACGCTGGCCGCTAAACCGGGTTCGCATCATCCACAGGGTTGGCGATTTGCACCCCTCCGATCAAATTGTGTTTGTCGGCTGCAGCAGCCCTCACCGTCAGGCCGCTTTCGACGGCGCCGCCTTCCTGATGGACTACCTTAAAACCGAAGCACCTTTCTGGAAGAAAGAGACCGGGCCCGATGGTAGCCGCTGGTTGGATGCCAGGGAGTCGGATGCGGATTTGAAGCAGCGGTGGGAGTGACGTTAATAGACTAGCTCAAAGCCTTGCGTGGGCTATGTACTGTTCAATAATCAGATCTGAGACGGTTGTGTTGTCAGCTTTTTCTTTGGCCACCCCATAAACGGAGAGGTAGAACGGGCTGGTAAACCAATGGTGCACATCCTGCCAAGCTGTTTCGAAATCCGATTCAAGAATGACTCGATCACCATAAAATTGCTGGTTGACCGAAAGCCATAACCTATCGACATCTTTCTCACTGCTTATCTCAAGACGGTGGATCTCTTTCTCGAACTGATGAAGCATTCGGTGCCGATGGTTCATTTCAATTCGTTGGTAGCTCTGAAAAGCCCGGATAACGTTTTGCTCCTTGGGTTGGTTTTTGTAATGGAAGCCAATGAGCCAATGAAGAAAGTGTTGCTCAAATGCTAAAGCCCAAGTCTCACTGTCTACGTCTGTGAGTGGCAAAAAGAACCGTTCGGATGCCCGATGCAAATTTTGGTAAATGGCATGCCCCACTTCATGGACCAATCGAATGAGTGAATAAAGACTGCCATCGAAATGAACCTGAACAAAACTCCCGAAGGGTGTATCCAGGCACAAGTCGGGTTCTTCGGGTGTGGATAAAAACCGAAGCCGACCATTTTTGATCAGCGCATCAAAACTTTCCACACAGCAAGAGTGAAGGCCAGAAAGTGCCTCACGGACGTGCTCCAGCGCTTTATCTAGGGGCCAGTTGAATATCTCATACTGCTCGCTTTCCATGTCACGGAGATTGGTCAAGGTGGTTGATGGAAGTCTTGCTTCGTCCAACAAACCATTAAAGTAGGCTCGGCTCTCCATCTTATGGCTGGACGTAAAAGCCACCTCTTCCGCTTTCAACCGGTTATTGAGCAATCGGTGATCGAGAGCGATGGCCTCGGGATCAATCTTATGCCGCATTGTCAGGGCTTGCCATGCGGGGATTCCGCCTGCTTGCCATTGGTTGATCAAGGTTTGGTAGCCTTGTTGCAGGGCGGGAGCGAGCGGATTCCCGATGACTGATTGCAGCCAATCCCGAATGGGCACTGCGAGTCGGTCGCCAAGGCCCGACAGAGAATCAATAAAGGTATCGATCAGGCTGGTGAAGCGCTCGCTGGCAGACAAAAGCCACGCTTTATGGTCCTGGGCTCGAGTTGAATTTTTTCCACTTAATTCCAATAAGGTTCCAGCACTCCAGATTTTGTGCAACTCGGTATCCAGTTCGATAATAGGTTGGAATACCTCGCTGGAAGGGTTGTGCCCTATTGCCCTCCCCAACCCCGATAATTGTTGCTCAATAGTTTGCTGCCATTGCGGTAAGGCAGCGGATTCCAGTATTGATTCAGCCGAGGCTAGATTCCATTCAGTGATTACGGTCAAGGCCAGTTGTCCTTAATGCCTGAAAAAGTAGCTAACAGAAAAAGTGGGCGAGTCCAGACAGTAAACCGCGTGGAACCAGCCCGCCGGTTGCACCAGTAATTCCCCTGGGTTCAGTATCACTTCCAACCCTCTGGCCTTGGCGAATTCAGGGAACCGCTGATAATCGGGATCTTCCGGTTTCACCCAACAGGGTTGGTAATTGTTGTAGGCCTTCATGGGGTAAAGGTAAGGCGCTTGATCCGGTGCGTAGACGATCAGTTTTTTCCGCCCCATGATTTGATACAAAAAACCATCCATCGGGTCGTGGTGCAGACTGCTCGCGGGTACATTGACCGGCACCGAGCCCAGCCAGATTTGAGGCTCTATGTAATCGTCCCGAGTGAAGTGGTTGGGCATAAAATCCTTGTGCATGGCTTCGGGCAGGGCGCAGCCTTCGGTGTACGCCTTGGTGTGCCCTTCAAGCACTCGGTCGTTGTTCAGATCGGCCGAACGCACCCGCTCGATGAATTCGGCGACGGTTTCCCGTTGGTCGGCGGACCGCACTCGCAGGGGAATATCGCCGTATTCGGCTTCCAGGCGCTCCAGCGACCATTCATGGTGCGGAATCCGCATCTCCAAATCGGTGATGATCATCGGGCGGCCTTCCGCCATGGCTTCCAGAATGTCCAGTTCCGTAGGGTTGGAGACCCGAGGGATCTGCTGTAGGCGATAGGCGTCGGTGTTCAGGTGTTGGGCCTGTTCGAACCGTTCCAGGGTATCCTGAGAGGGCCGAAGCAGCGCTTTGGCGATGTGGTTGATCAGGTCCAGCTTGCCGTCCAAATGAACGTTGCCCATCACTTCCGGGTCCCGATAGTCCACCTCGGTGATGTGCTCCACTATTAAGTTGGCGGTGTCCAGGGGCATGGTCAGAGTGGCGTCGGGCTGGTCCAACCAGGTGTATGACAGGGACAGGTCGTTCTCGTCGAAGCAGACCGCAAGCGGATGGGCTTGGCCGTTGCCGGCTATGTTCAGTTGGACTCGGCCTTGTATTCCATCCGGGTTTTCGAACCCTTCTTTAACGAGTTCAGCCAGTGCCTCAACGACCGAGGGAGGGTGGGTTTGGCGTGCCTGTGTCATATGTCGTTCCTTTTCTGATTCCCTAGGATATTTGGGTCAAGGTGTATGCCGGTCAGGGCAACCGATTCAACCAGTCCCATTGACGGTAATAAGCCAGATTGATCAGCCCTTGTGCCAATTCCACCTGGGTAGTGAGTGCTGCCAATTGGCGGTCCAGCACATCCTGTTGGCGCTGCTGAACGGTGGGGTAGCTGGAAAGCCCTTCCCGATAGCGCGCCTGTTCGTGGTCGAGCGCCTTTTGGGCGAGTTGCAGCCCCTGTTCATGGAGGGCCAGTTCCGCGTTCAACGTCCGGCAATTCTGGACCAGTCGCGAGGACTCCCACTCAAGGCGTTTCAGTTGATCGTCGGTGTTCCACTGGGCAATGGTGACCTCGGCACGTCGGCGTGCCTGCTGTTCACGGGTGGGCAGATCAAACAGGGCATAGCTGAACTTGAGACCCCAGGCTTGGGTTTCTTCATCCGGCAGGACTTCACGGAAGTTTTTTTCGTACCGGTAAAACGCACTGACATCCGGCCAGCGGTCGCGACGGACGGCGTATTCCTCCAGTTGGGCGGCGTCCAGGGTGAGTGCCTGTTGTTGATATTCGGGGTGTCGGTTTAGGGGGGTGGCCTGTGAGGTTTCGTGTGACAGTACGGGACGCAATAAATCGATGAACGCCGCAACCGAAGGTTGGGGTTGAACCCGTATGTTGGCATTGGCTGTCCAGGGAAGTGTGATCTGCTGCTGGCTTTGTTGATATCGCAGCCGAGCGGTGGTAGTGGCCTGTTCTTCCCGACGCACATCCAGGGCGGCCAATTCCGTATCGATCACCAGGCTGCGGCCTTCGGAGGCCAGGGTTTCGGTCATGCCGAGCAAAAAACGAGCGTGTTCCATTTGGTTGTATTGAAGTTGAACCCGGTCGTGTTGCTCTTGTACCGCCAGGTAATCGAGCAGGGCGTCTCTGAGAACAGTCAGTTGGTTCAGGTCGCCTTCCACCTGATATTGCTGCCACTGGTTACGGGCGCGTTTCAGCTCCAGGCGGTTGTAGCCGATGCTGTTCTGTTTCAGCAGGGGTTGGGAGACTTCGACACTCAGCGTGTGGGCCTGCAGTTCCTCTTCGGGAATGCCCTGGCTGACTTTTCCCAGTTGGCGTCCATATTGATGTTCCAGGCCCAGGCTGAGGTCTGTGCCAATCCAGGAGGTCCAGGTGGTATCCAGTCCAGTGGTCACGCCCTGATCGATAGTTTCACTGGCTGGGGCGGTTTTGCTCGCGGCGGTGTCTGTCGTTATTTCGTCATACCCAGTGCGGGCTGTGATCTCGGGCCAGTAGTAACGCTCGCCCTGTTTGAGCCCCAGTCGGGCCGACTCGGCCAGCGCAACGTGTTCTTCTTGAGTTTGATGAACCTGCAATGAGGTTTCCAGGAACTCACGAAGACTGAGAAGACTGGGGGCTTCACTGGTGTTGCCCATAGACGGCAACGCCAACGTCCAACCCAAAACCAAGCCTTTCAGTGCTGTCCTTGTCTTACTACTCCATGTATTACTGCTCCATGTATTACTGCTCATGGTGTCCTTGGGCCTCTTCAAGACGGTTCGCTGAGTGCGGTGCGCAGATGTTTGGTGAACGGGTCGAACAGGTAGTTGATCAACCGTCGTTCCCCGGCTTTGATCTCCACGCTCAGTTGAAGACCGGGCCGCAGGAAGGTGTCGGGGTTGGTGACCTCCAGTCGCGTGATAGTGCCGGTCATGCGGTAAACGCGTTTACCTTCGATCACCTCGGAGGACTTGGAGACAAACCCGACCACACCGTGCAGGCGGCCATGGTCTTCGGGGTTGTTCCCCAGAGAACTGGCCCGGAATTCCATACCCGGTTCCACCCAAATGGCGTAGTTGGAGGGGATTTGAATGTCGATTTCGAGGTCATCCTGGTCGAAGGTCGGGCGCAGGTCCACCAGTGGGGTGCCCGCCTCCATGACTTCGTGTTGGCCCCGGGCCTGCACTTTATCGACTATGGCGGCGAAGGGGGCTTTGATGGTCATGTCTTCCCGCTCACGCTGTTGGCTGGCGAGGCGGTTGGTGGTTTGAAAGTATTGGTCCAGTTGGTCCTGCAGGCGCAGCAGGCGCTCCAGAATGAAATTGTCTTTCAGTTGGGCGCGTTCGACGCTCAGTTTTTCGATCTCCGTGCGGGTGGTGTTTTGTTCAGAGATCAGGCTTTCCCGGCTGGATTGGATATCCAGCACCCGGCGCTGTTGGGTATCGACGGCGTTTTGGCTTTCTATTCCCCGGCTGTGCAAACGTTCCAGCCGTGCCCGTTCGGCTTCTTCCAGGGCCAGCGAGTCGTTCAGAAGCCCAAGCTGTCGGCTCAGCGTGGTTTCGCGGGTGGTCAGCCCCTGCAGCGTCTGGTCCAGTGCCTCCAGGGAGTGATGCAGGGAGCGCTCAAGGTAGCCTTTATAGCCCAATGCTTCGATGGGGTTGGGGACCGACTGCAAACGGTCGGCCAGGCTGGCGAGCGTGGCGTCATCCAGCCATTCCCGGATCTGATAATAATCGGTCCAGACGGAGCGGCTCAGTGTGTCGAGTTCATGGTGTAGCCGGGCGATTTCAAGATCCATCAGTTCGGTATCGAAGGTGACCAGTGCGTCGCCGGGGGCGACCTCCTGCCCTTCTTCCACATGAATGGTCTTCACAAACCCCGAGGCGGGGTTACGCACCTGAAACAGCTTGGCTTGGGTTTCCAGCACGCCTTGGGCCGGAACGATCTTATCGACCTTGAACACTATGGCGCAGGTTACGGCTGTGGCGACCACCAACAGGATGATCAGCGTCATGATTTTCAGGTCGGCCGGGGTATTGAACCGCTTGGCGTACTCCGGATTATCGCTCAGCAGGTTCAGGGCGTGGATTTCCTTAAAACTATACTGCACCGGACGCCTCCTGCTCTGGCTCTTGTCTCAATGCCTTTTGTTCCGGCGTCTTTTGCTCCCGTACTGAGCGCGCGTTCGCCAATCGGGGGCGCTCGGGCTGTAAAGCCAACCGATCCAAGGCCGCGTCGCGCTTGAGCATGGCGTCCCACATGACTTTGTAACTGTTGTCGCCTGCCAGCAACTCATCGTGCGTGCCCACCGCCTCGATGTCGCCTTTTTGCATGACCACGATGCGGTCGCAATAGGACAGCGTATTCAACCGATGCGCGATGATGATGCCGGTTTTGTTCCGGCACGCCTGATAGATGGTGTCTTTGATTTTTTCTTCGGTCTGGTTATCCAATGCGCTGGTGGCTTCATCGAACAATAGAATATCGCTGTTGCGGACCAGAGCGCGGGCGATGGCCAGCCGTTGACGCTGCCCGCCGGAGAGATTGCCGCCGTCTTCACTCAAATGGGTGAGGAATTTTTGCGGCATCTCGTCCACGAAGCCGGTACTGCCTGAGGCTTCTATGGCGGTTTGGATATCCTCGACCGTCGAATTCAAACGACCGAGGTGAACGTTTTCCAAAACGGACGTATTGAACAGAAAGCTGGTTTGCTGGACCGAGGAAATACGGGCGCGCAGAACATCCGGCGGAATCAGATCGATGTCGTACCCGTTGATTTTGATCTTCCCGCGCGTGGGCTGATAGAAGCCCAGCAACAGGTTCGCCAGGGTGGACTTGCCGGAACCACTGCCGCCGACAATGCCTACAATCTCGCCGGGTTGGATAGTCAAGTTGACGCCTTTGAGCACATAGTCATCGGAGGCTTGCTCTCCACCGGACTGGTTGGTGGGGTAGCGGAACCAGACATCCTGGAACTCGATGGGGCCGTTCAGATCGAGGCTGTCGCCTTCCATGGGCAGGGATATCGGTGCGGGGGGCTGCAGTTCTTCCAGGCGTTGCTTGGCAAGCTTGAAGGTCTCCCACCCGCTGGCGGTCATGACCAGGGATAACAGAGGGTTGACGACGTTACCGGCCATCATATTGAAGGCAATGAGCTGGCCGATGGTCATTTTACCGGCGAAGACGGCCTGGGCGCCGAAGAAGATGATGGCAATGGTGATTAGCTGGCTTTGGAACCCGACGATGGCCCGCACCACATGCCCCAATTTGGCGATGTGAAAATCCCCATAGAGATTGATCTCCAGACTCGTGTTGATGCGATGGCGAAAATGGGACTCGTTGGCCAACGATTTGATGGTGCGCATGCCCTTGACCATCTCGATCAGGGTGGACTGGTAGGAGGCGTCGTAGGTGTAGGCCTGCTTGACGCGGTTGCGCAGCGGTTTGAGAGAGAGGCCGACGGTGACCGCCATGACCAGACCAATGCCCAAAACAATAAACGATAGCATGGGGCTGTAGAAGAACAGAAACGGCAGCACCACGAACAGGGATATCACTGATACGACGGAAGACAGCAGTTGTCGTACCAGGAAATTGGAGGCTTCTTCGATTTGGTCAACCAGCTTGGTGAGGTCGCCGACTTTTTGGCGGTCGAAGAAGGGGATGTTCATGGAGAGTAGGCGGTTGAAGACTTCCTGGCCCAAACCGTTTTGATACTTAGCAAATAGTATGCTCTGTTGGTAATCGTGAAAGCACCTTAAAACACTTGTAGACATTGCAGCGAGTGAGAGCAAAGATACGACAACGAACAAAGAACCTTGGGCGGAGTACGGGAGAATTTTGTCAGCGAAGGTTTGGAAGCCTAAAGGGGTGGATACCCCTAGTAAAGCAATAAAAATTGAAATCCCAACAATTGATAGTGCTGTAGCCTTTTGGAAAAAGAAATGCTTTAGGATATATGATGGCTCAGTAAGACGATGGTCTTGAGAGTTGTCTTTATAACATGTTTTAGTAATTACAAGAGCATGCGCCATAAGTCCAAGGTCTTTAGTTAACTCGGCCAAAGTTCCTTCAAATACCTCTGCCTCCTCACCCAGATGATAGGATACTGAGAGCCGAATCTTATCGCCGTGATTACCACGCACTAGATAAGCAGCACCCTCATCCGAGAGAAAGATCCATTGTCGACTGCTTGTAGCGGTAATGTCATTTGGGGCTGGTTTTTCCCAATGAGCTTTTATTCCACCGAGAGCATTTAATTTATCTACAACAAGGCGCGAGGCTAAATGCCCCTGTCGAACATATGGCTCTAATACCAGGCAGAGGCTGTGCTGTATATTTAATGAACGTATAGCCATTTCAAATTGCATTAGATAAATCGCCTGCAGCTTGGCTGGCACTCTTTTAACTATCATTCTGTTACCTGTTTAACCTGGTGGTCCTTCCAAATAGGTAAGAAGGAGTCACAACGATTACAATTGTTAGAGCCATTCAGGGTGTTAAATTTCGGCAAAAGCTCCTCTTGTAAGTGTTTGTTTAGGTATAGTCGATACGAAGTTTTGGAACGTAAAAATTGAAGTGAAAATCTCCTTACGGTTCCTGTTAGTATGAAGGTTTACTTAATCTTGCCTCATAAGTGCTAGCAGGAGTCACTTACTAGCAAGGGGAATTCACCTGATTGAATCACTTCTTCGGCTCTCCTATTGGCTTCCTTGAATTCTTTTCGTATGAATTTTTTGTAGTCCTTCCAAAAGAATAGTGGCTGTTCTGTACTTAAGAAATATAAATTAATAATGTCCCATTTGCATAGTTTGTGGTTGATTCTGTTTAAGAAAAAACCAGTATCTATAAGTTCTCGTGAAGTTGCATTGTATACGTTCCAGTCTGTGGTTTTTTCTTGCAAGATTGATCGCATTGATACCCATCTAGGTACTGTTATGTCAGCGCCAATAGTAATAGCTTGGTATAATTCTTCTACAGCGACACTTGCAATTGTAGCGTTTTTATAAGTCGAGTTGCTACTTGCTCCAGAGAAAAGACTAACCGACACATAAGTATATATCCTGTCTTCACTTTCTATAAAATGTATTACATTTCCCCAAGTGCTTAGGTAATGAGTGGTTTCTATGGGGGAGTTTTTTATATTAAGGATATGATTCGCATGCGAACTGAATATGTCTTCCTCAATTTTGTCTGAAGCAACATAAATAAATAGATTAGAGCTATCCTTGCAGTAAGTAATATCTGGCACAACTGCAATGTCGGGGAATGTTTTGTTTGTGAATATTTCAAACAACTCTAGTGATTGTTCTAAAACAGGGATGAAGTAATCGTCGAGCTTCGCATCGGATATGACACATAGAAACAAGGTATCTAATTTATTTGCGTGCCTAACAACGATCCTGTCTGTCACCAAGCGAGACGATTGTGTGAACGCTGACTGAAAGTATCTCACGTAACTATTTTTATCTCCAAAAAAAATAGTGGCATATATTAGAGATATTGCTATGGCTGCAGCGACAAATACGACTACTCGTTTACTCATAAACGCCTCGGTAAAGCCGCTTCATAAAAGTCTGAAGCGGCGTTCAATGCTCAGTACTTACTGGTTAGCATATGGATCGCTCACATTATGACATGAGGTACAGTTTGAGTTTATTTGCCCTGAAAGTGAAAGGCCACTTTGAGGGTTGAGGTTCACTGTTGCAGTGGTACCTTTAATCGCATGATGTGTAATATGCTGCGCTGTATCCATGATGTTGGTATTGTCAGTACGATCTCTGCTCTCATAAACAATACTCATCTGATCATGCCTGTCTTGGGAGGTGGGTTGTTGACTGACGTATCCAACATGCCCACCAATATAGACTGAGGTACTTTTCTTTTTTTTCTTTTTCTTGCTACCGCCACCACCACCAAACACAACACTACTATTAGTGCTAGCAATAGAGTTGAATTGCTCATAAACCTTAGACATAATCATGTCTCCTTATTGACTTTTAAATTTTAGGTTAGTAAGGGCCGCCTTATGGCGGCATTCAGCGGGCACGTCTCTTTGCGGGGGAGTGCTCGCTGAATTCTTTTGCTATAGGTTATTTCCACCCTAATAGCTTTTTGTTCATTGTACGTTGTTCTTCTGCGATAGCTTCATTGAATTCAACCCCCTTCCAGTAATCAATTTTCCTAATTGATCCATCCGGTGATCTCCGCAGACTGAACGCTCTATGCGTTGGGAATACATTGGTTCGCAGGTCCGTCAAAATGCTTCGGGTGTGCCCCCAAGGTGCAACGAAGTCGGCGAACAGAAGATGGAGGCCACTATTCCACTGTGGTACCTCCAGTGGTTCTTCATTTGCTAGCAATTGCTCCCTCGCACTATCATCCAGCCATGCCCAGGTAGCAAAGCCCGCCGGTTTGCCGTTGTTGTCTGAATAAAGCCGGAATTGTTCGTGCAACAACGCGGGTACGATATCGTTGTCAACACTCCAGACGGGCCATTGGCTATGGTATTGGGCATGCTTCATAAGCCAGATCATCAATCCCAGTGCCTCGTGGTATCCAACCCCTTCGAGGTAGGCAATGCCAGGCGTGACATTCATTACCAAAGCCTCCGAACGGCGTATTCCCCGCCTAAAGCTTGCGGTAAATAGGCGTTGCTGTAGTTGGGGAGGGCTTCTTTTAGTAGCCGATATAATAAAAGCGGGTTGAAAAAGGGGCAGATCAAATCAAGGAACCAAAGGTAGGTCCCTGTTTCTTTATCGGAATTGGATGACTGAAAAAACTCAACCGGATCGACCTGGCCATGTGCCTTTCTGTTCAGCATTTCCCTGTGTTTGTTTTCACTCAGGTAAGCCCAACTGGCATAGCCATAAGGTCGCTGTGCATCGTCGAAGAATATCTTTGCATTCCCAGTATGAAACGCTGGAATTAGGCGAGATACCATGTCTTCAACTGACAGATTTGCATAGCTGTCGTGATTTATTGCCAAGCCGGTAACCAAACCAATGGCTTGAAAAGGCGACAATTGGTTGTTGGCGGGTAAAGCAAATGGCCGCAATGGGCTTTGTGGTGTGTTCATTCTCATCCCGAGTACTTCCTGTTTTCCGGTTCAGCAGCGCCTTGTTGATTCTTGGCACCTTGGTTTGCCGAACTCAGAGTTCCATCACCGTTAAGTTGAGCAGAAATTTACTTCGCTTTTTGAAGTTTGGCAACAAAAAAATATCCACTGACTATGCCAGGAGCCGATGGGCATTACTGAGGGTGATTATATTTCGACTTCTCAGTCAGGGTTTGCTGCGTTATGGAAAATCGGGGAAAACACTAGGAAAAAGCCAACAAATCACTGTTCCAGTCTTGGATTGGTGGCCGATTTGTTGACGGGCTAATTCGTTTAAGAACGACCCGTTGGCGCGGTTTTTGTAAGAGATGGCTTACGCAGTTTTTCGGGGATTTCTGACAAGTGATGTTTGCACCCCGTCTGAAAAAGCGAGACCACCGAGCTTGCAAGCATTATGGGCTCAACCGTCCCACTGTTAAAAAATAAATTGCTTTGCTAAAGTCATGCGCTCAAAGGCAATTAACCAAGGACGTTATGGATGAACAGTACTGCTCTGGCAAAGTACCTTGAATTGGCGGGTTGTGTGGCAACGGACGAACAAAGGAAGCTGATAGAAACCGCTCGATACCAAGCATTCGTCAACCAGGCCAACTCAGGCCACATGGTTCTGTGGAGCATATTTTCAGTTTTAATCGCCTTTCTTATCACTGTCATTCCACCGCTAATGCTAAAGCTCCCTTTTTGGGGAGGCACCGCTTTCCAGGTCATCGGTTTTCTGGTGGGCGGCTGGCTGGTGCGGTGGCGATATCTGGCGATTATCAAAACACAGCTTCGGCGATTGTTGGCAAACGCTGATCAAGCCGCTGCCGCTTCCTGACCTGGACCTTCTGGTCAGGTTGCCACCTATTTCACACTTTTGAACACCGTACCGAAATCTTCCAGCAAAGATTGAACTTCCGTCTAGACTGATTGGCTAAACCTGAAAGCAAGGAGGTTAGGCTGTGACGGAAGAGGTCTTATTAAGGCGCTTATTAGCCGTTCGCCGTCAATCGGAACATCTGTGCGAGGGATTGGTGCCGGAAGACTACGGTCTTCAGGCCGCTGAGTTTACCAGCCCTTTGAAATGGCATTTAGCTCACACCACCTGGTTCTTCGAGACGTTTGTACTTAAGCCTTATCTGGCTGGGTACGAGCCGTTGCAGCCGGAATTCGAGCGTGTGTTCAATTCGTATTATCAAAGCCTCGGCCAACCGTTGGTGCGGCGTCAGCGTCACCTGCAGGCCCGACCCACCCTGGATGAGGTGTATGAATACCGGGCTCACGTCGATCAGGCTCTGGAGGATGCACTTCAGGCGGATCGCTTACCGGAAGACGCCAAAACACTGCTATTGCTGGGCACCCATCACGAACAGCAACATCAGGAACTGATGCTGACAGACCTCAAATATTGTTGGTCATACTCCCCCGTTCCGCCCGAGATGCCGAGTTCGGGCCTGGCTCAGGAAACCACCCCGGTGGCTCTTGACTGGTTGGAGGTTCCGCAAGGCTTGGTGGACATTGGGCATTCAGGCCCCGGCTTTGCCTTCGACAACGAAACCCCACGACACACCCAATACCTGCCCGGTTGCCGGGTTGCCAGCCGACTTGTCACCAATGCGGAGTATCTGGCTTTCATTGAGGACGGGGGCTACCGGACCCCGGCATTGTGGTTGTCCGACGGTTGGGCGGACGTGCAGCAACAGGCCTGGGAGTCGCCTCTGTACTGGTTCAAGCGGGATGGTCAGTGGTGGGAATTCACGCTGCATGGGCTTAAACCGTTGAATCTGAATGCGCCGGTGTGCCATGTCAGCGCCTATGAAGCCAATGCTTTCGCGGCCTGGGCTGGCAAACGGCTGCCCACTGAAGGTGAGTGGGAAGCTCTGGCGCCTAAACCAGGGCCACACGATGGCCCCTTGATGGGGTATTGGCACCCCAGGGGCATCGGGGCTGGTTGGTATGGGGCTGTATGGCAGTGGACCTCCTCCTCTTATCAGCCTTACCCTGGTTTTAAGGCTGCCGCCGGTGCCGTGGGTGAATACAACGGCAAGTTTATGTGTAACCAAATGACGCTGCGTGGCTCAAGTTGTGTAACTCCTGGGGGCCATGCAAGACGAACGTATCGCAACTTTTTTTATCCAGGCGATCGGTGGCAGTTTACCGGTATTCGCCTTGCCACTGACAAGGAGTGAAACTGATGACTGTAAGCCTACCCATAGAACAGGGAATCGATTGGATTGACATGAAACCCGCTACCCAACATTCAATATCTGAATTGTTGGCGGGTCTGACGGCACCGCAAAAATGGCTGTCACCGACTTTTTTTTACGATGAGCGAGGATCGCAACTCTTCGACAAAATCACTCGTCTGCCGGAATATTATCTGACTCGAACGGAGCTTCGCATCCTGCAACGTAACGCGGCGGAAATGGCCCGTGTAATGAAGCTAGACCAGTCGCTTTTGGTGGAGCCCGGTTGTGGCAGCTGTGAAAAAGTCTGTTGGTTGCTCGATGAAGCCCAACCCCGGGCTTTTGTGCCGATGGAAATATCCGGTGACTATTTAGCTGGCAGCCTGCCACGAGTGAGTACTCGTTATCCAGGCCTGCCCATCACGGCACTGGTGGCGGATTACCATCAGCAATTGCCTGATCGGGACCGCTTGCCCGAAGGCCATCCGATATTGTTTTTCCCGGGCTCGACCATCGGTAATTTTGATCCTGGCGAAGCCCGAAAATTTCTGGCATCTCTATCCGATTGGCTGGGTGGCGACTGTGGTTTGCTTATTGGTGTCGATCTGCATAAGGCTCCGGAGATTCTGGAGGCGGCTTATAACGACAGCCAAGGTGTTACGGCTGCGTTCAATCGCAACGCCCTGACTCACATCAACCGCCTTTTTGGCACCGCCTTTAACCCCGGGGCTTTCCACCATCGGGCGCATTACGACCCATTGCTGCACCGGATCGAGATGCATCTCATCTCCGAGCAGGAGCAGGAAATCGCCATTGGCGATCACCGGATAGTGATTGAAGAAGGGGAAAGCCTTCATACCGAATCCAGTTACAAATACAACCCGGAAACCTTCATAGGTCTGGTGGGGACGGCCGGGTTTCGATTTGAACAGGCCTGGTACGACGATCGCTACCAATTTGGCCTGTTCTATTTCGAGAAGTGATCAGGCGGCTCGGTTGCTCAGTTCGTCGAGCAGCCGGTCCTTGCGCTCCCAAAGCTGGCTGACCCATTGTTGAACCTCCCGGCGAAAAACCGGGTCGTTTTGATAGTCACCTTTTAGAAAATGTTTGGGGATTGGCAATTCTTCAACTCTGACGATGACCTCTTTCATGCGTCCGCACATCAAGTCCCAGAAGGAGGGTGCGCCTTGAGGGTAAAAGATGGTGACGTTCGTCAGAGCACTGAACTTGTCTCCCAAAGCCTGAATGGTAAAAGCGATGCCCCCGGCCTTGGGCTTTAGCAGGTGAGTAAAAGGTGACCTCTGTTCCTTGTGTTTTTGTTCGGTGAAACGGGTTCCTTCCAGAAAATTCATCACACTGGTGGGGACGTGGGAAAATTTTTCGCAGGCTTTGCGCGTGGCTTCCAGGTCCTGTCCGGCCTTTTCGGGGTGCTTTTCAAGATATTGTTTCGAGTGCCGCTGCATGAAAGGAAAATCCAACGCCCACCAGGCTTGGCCGACCACTGGAATTCGGGCCATTTCTTTTTTAATGAAAAACTTCAACAGCGGAATTTTGCGGTGAAACACCCGAAACAGTACGAATATGTCGGCCCAGGATTGGTGATTGGCGGTAATCAGATACCAGCCTTTCGGGTTTAAACGTCCCACACCCTGAATGTCCCATCGGGTGCGGAACAACCGGTTGATCCACCATAAGATCCCCCCCATCCAGGTGGCCGCCACCTCGGTAATGGCGGGGTTGATGCGCTTTTGGGCGGCGGGAAAGCGGAAAACCAGCCGAAGCAGGATGAAAAAGTAGAGAAATACACCTAAAAAAAGCGTGTAAACCAGTAAGGTAACGGCGCTGAAGATGCCCATCAGGGTCGACAAGACGGCTTTCAACATGGATCGACTCAGTTAATTAGCGGCCGCTTATGGTAAAAGAAGGCGCGAGCCCAGACAAATGGATGGGATAGCGCTTCATCTCTCAATTTATCGAATTACCCCGTGAACTGAAGGGCGCCTTTTGGCACACTGAGTGACGATTTCATTACCATCACCTGCACATGACCAAACCCGGCAATACCGATCCTCATCTACCCGCTGATATCAGCCAGTGGGTGAACGCACACCTCAAGCAGCATTCCCTCCCGCCCCTGGGCCAGATAGAGCTGGTGACCGACCGGCCCTGGTCCCGGGTCTGGAAATTGACAACCGCTACCCGCCCGCTGTATTGCAAGGCTGTGGCGCCATTTATGAGTGCGGAACTTGCTCTCACGGCTCAGTTACACCGTTCCCATCCGGACCTGATTCCCGAACCCTTGGCTATGGATAGCGGGAAGGGGTGGCTGTTGGCGAGAGACGGCGGCCCTTTGATGCGGACCTTTTTTGAGTCCACGCCGCGTCCGGAACCCTGGTTTCGCATTCTGGCCGATTACGCCCGCCTGCAGATCGATTGGATGGAGCACTCCATTTCATTACGCTCGCTCGGTATTCCGGACCGTTCAACGGCGTCTTTGGCGAATCAGGTCTTGCCCCTGATCGACCTTGCCCTGGAGGTCGAGGTGGAGGATGAAGACGACCGGTTAAGAGCGGAACATAGGCCGTTGCTGGAAGACTTATTGGGTGAGTGGGACCTGTTCGCAGAGTCACTTTATCCAGGCGATCTCAGCGATACGCTGAATCATGGCGACTTGCACGATGGCAACATTACCTGGCAGGCGGGGCAGGGGCGTATTTTCGACTGGGGCGATGCAAGCCTTAGTCATCCCTTCATGTCGATGAGGACCGTTCTGCTGACGCTGGAAAGGCGATTTGGGCTAAAGGACGGAGATCCTGGGTTGTATCCGTATATACAGGCTTATTTGGCACCCTGGAAGGCACAGTTGCCCGGGGTGGACATGGATGCTTTGTTTACGGAATCCCGTAAAGCCTGGCCGTTGGTCTCTTTGCTGAGCTGGCACCACGCCATTCAAAACCGGGAGGATGAACGGAGCCAGAGCTATGACTATGCCATTCCCTCTTTGTTCCGGGAATTCCTGAGAGCGCACGGGATCGACGGTTGATGAGAAAAAGCCAGACAGCTCAGGCTGTCTGGCAGCGGAGGTATGCCTCAGGCGCTGGTCGGGGTCAGCTCTTCCACCAGCAAATAGCCCTTGCCGCGCACGGTCTTGATGGCTTGTTCGAGCCCCAGCTTTTGACGCAATCCTGAAATCAAAATATCGACGGTACGTGAAACACCGTCGTATTCGATGCCCCTTAGAGCTTTCATGATGTCATCGCGACTGAAAATCACGCCGGGTTGCTCATACAGCAGCGCCAGCAAGTCGAATTCGGGCTGAGTCAGCTCAATATCCCGACCCTGGCATTGAACCCGCAGGTTGCGTTTGTCGACCCGCAGCCAGTCCAGACCTTCCTCTGTGGCGCGTCGTCCGCCATAGCGTTTGGCCCGGCGCAAATGCGCCTTGATGCGCGCCAACAGTACCCTGGGCTCGACCGGTTTGGTCAGATAGTCGTCAGCGCCGAGCTCCAGGCCGAGGATCTCATCCAGCGTTTCGGTTCGGGCAGTCAGGAACAGGATGGGGCCGTGATAGAAGCGTTGAATCTGACGGCAGGCTTCGAGGCCATCCTGGCCGGGCAACATGATGTCCAGAATCACCAGGTCGGGAGAATGCTCCTTAACCAGATCAGGTGCTTCCAGGCCGTTGTCGGTCGTGAACACCTCGAAGCTTTCGCGCACGAGGTATTGTTCGATCAGTTGGCTGAGAGAGGCATCATCCTCCACCAGTACCAGTTTTGCGTAAGGGGTTAGCGGGTCCATCTCACACTCACTTCGCTGTGCCAGTTATCGTCTGTTTGACCGAGATCTTCGGTGCCGAGCGCCGTGCCCAGCCGCCAGTGTTTAGTCAAACTCCAGTCGAGACCGGTTTCCAAACCCCAGGCTTCGCTGTCGAGATCGTAGTCCAGGTCGGATTGCCAGCGCCACTCCTGCCAAAGCAGGGTTTGGCGCAGGCCCAGTCGGTATTCGTTGTCCGAGTCGTCGTTCGTCTCCCGGCGCAATTGTCCCCAGCCCTGCAACCGCCAGCGGGCCGTAAGATCCCTTTGGATACCCAGCCTGTGGTTTTGGTTCCAGCCTTCATCGTGATACATCCAGTGGTCCGAAAGGCTGATGGTCCAGGTATTGGGGCGCCAGCGGTTGTCCAGGAACAGAGTCGGACCGTTGACTTCGTCGGAAAGCTGAATGCCCGTACCGCCACTTAAACGAAGGCGGTCGGTGCCAGCCGCCAACCCCATTTCCAGGTTGGCAAGCCAGGGTTCGTCATCCGAATCGAATTCTTTTTTGAATATGCCCGCGGCGTTGAAGAAGCCCTGGGTGGGCAGCGGTCGGCCGCCAATATCCAGGGTGGTCATGGCGCGGGTAAGGCGTGCGGCGCCGCTTAATTGGGCGTAGGCGCTGTCCTGGTCGGCTTCATAACCGCCGGTCAGCGCCATGGTATAAAGCCACTGTGGTTGTTTGGCGGTTTGATGCGTTTGGATGTCCAGTTGGAGCATTTGCGCGTTGATGCGCACCTTGACCGGAAGGTCGGGGTCCGCAAGTACCTCGCTGATGTACTGGTTGGCGAGGTCCGGGCGGTCCACTTTCAGGTAAAGACTGGCCAGTTCAAGCTTTAAGCGCAAAACCTCGGGGTAAGCCTCTTCCAGTGCCTCCAATTGGGTGATGGCAAGAAAGGTATAGCCGTTTTCGTCAAGGCTGAGTGCTTGTTCCAGGGCCATGTCCCAGTCAGCGGCGAACAGTGTGGGGCTGTAGGTACCCGTCGTCAGAATCAGGGCTGCCATATAACCGCGAAAGCGACGGCGGAGATCAGGTCTTTTCATTGCTGTCTCCGTTTTCGCCTTCACTCGGGTCGGCCAAGGTAGGGTCCTCCCCGATCGCTTCGAGGCCGTCATCCGGGTCGGGAATGCCCTGATCGTCCATTGAATCATCGTCTGTATTGTCGGGTTCATCATCGTTAATGGTGTCGAGGATATCATTGCCAGAGCTGTTCAGGCGATTGGCCTGGTCTTCAAGATAAGCCTCCAGATCGTCGTACCATTCGGCCAGTTCGTCGTCGTCCCAGTCGGTGCTCATCTCAAGTAGCCGGTCCAGGCTGACGTTTTCGGCGTTACCGGCGTTGATCTGGTCGAGCCAGTGACGCAGCAACTGCTGGCGCAAACTGTCGTCGACGTCTCTATTCTGTTGAATCAACCGGTCCAGTTGGTTGGATAATTCGTCCAAGGTACGCACATCCTGCTCGGATTCAAGCAGGTTGTCGGGCAGGTCGTTCCATGTCCCCCATTCGTCACCCCACACCAGAGGACACAATAGCGTCAGCAGCACGGCTGGCCATTGTCTCAGTATCCGCCTCATGGCACTACCTCGGTGGGGGTGTCCCGGTCTTCAGGTGGGGTTTCCGTCTCGACGGGAGTCGGAAGCCAGACATCGATTTGGGCGCCACCCAGGTGGCTTTGATGAATTTCCAGCCGACCCTGGTAGTACTGAACGATGGTGTGGCAGAGCGCCAGGCCCATGCCGTGACCTTGGGTATTGAGGTTTCTCGCCCGGTCCCCCCGAACGAAAGGTTCGAAGGCGCGATGTTTCAATTCATCACTGAAACCGGGTCCATTATCCGCCACGCTGAGGTACAGGCCGCCCTGGGCCTCTTCCAGTCTCACTTCTATATGGCCGTTGCCGTATTGAACGGCGTTGGTCAACAGGTTGCGGCACAGGCGTCGCCAGTGGTGGGCCTCCACTGGGGCCCGGTGGGCACCGTCGAGATGCTGGGTCAGGCGTATGTTGTGCATCAATTGGCTGTCGAGCAGCCGAACCAGTTCGGCTTTGGGAAAGCAATATTGTGTCTGGGTGGCGGTGGACTGGGAGAGTTGATGGAAAGTCAGCAGTTCTTCCAGCAGTTGGTTCAATTCCCGCACATCGGCCTTCAGATTGTCGATCAGCGGGTCTTCCTTGTCGCTGAGCATTTCAAGAGCGAAGGTCATACGCGCCAGCGGTGTTTTCAGGTCATGCGAGACCGCCTGGTTCAGTTGGCGGCTTTCCTCGGCGAGGTCGATCAATCGTTGAGCCATGATATTGACGTGCTGCCACATAGTGGCAAGGGCATCGTCCGGTTGATCGGGCAGCGGTTCAGTTTTGCCTTGCTCCGCAATGCGGTCGACGGCCTGGGTCAAGCGGGACAAACGCCGCTGCAGCGGCAGCATCACCAACGCCAGGGCAATAGCCACGGTGGCCAGCAGGGTAATCACCAGAATGGAAATGCCGCCGGTGGTCAGCCACTGGAACTGCTGGAAAGGCCCGACTCTAAGGGCCTGTTCCGCCCCGGCGGGCACATAAACCACAAAGCGTTTGTTGGCGTAATCCGGTTCAACGATGACTTGCCCCTTTGCCAGATTGCGTTCGTCCACAAACCCCAGCTCTTCGTTCTGCCACCCGACCCGGGCAAGATCGAGCCCCAATTCCAGTTCCAGCTCGGCCAAGCGGCTTTCACGATCATTGACCGGGGTTAGGGACAGCTCATTGAGAATGAGCAGGCCGATGCCAGTGGCCAGCTGTTCCCAGTCATTGATTTCACCGGCAATGGTCAGGTCATCACGAACGGGAACGGTCAAGGTGGCGATCTCCTCCAGCCAGGAGGCATTGTCGACGGTGAGGTTTTCGGCGTTCTCATCGATGATTTGCCAGCCGACACCGGTCAGGTTGGAGGTGATTTCCAGCCACGCGGATTCGCGGCCATCGTCGTGGCGGCCCAAGCCTTCACGAATCAATACCAGTGCCGGCTCCGCCTGGCGTAAGGCAAAGCGTTCAAAACGGTGCTGATTGAGACCATCGATGACTCCATAGACGGCCAGGCAGAGCACCAGCACCACCATCAGCCACCAAAGATATATTTTTGCGAATATCGACCACATCCAAGCCTCTCCGAGGACAACGCCTAAATCGCCCAGGCGCTGGACATACCACCGCCTGAAGCCGCGTTAGGGTGCCAACTATAGCGGGGTGAGCGGTCGGGTAGAACGGCTGTGAACATTTCCTGAACAATGTTGAAACGTCGCTAACAAAGGGATGGCGTACGCTGGCGTCACTTTGTAGCCGGGTATATCCCGGTGGCGAGCTGGTTCCGATTTGACGATACATCCACCAACGATGGCAATTACAGCATCGAGGACGCCATTGAACCGGATGGCGCCGGTGGTTATGAATTGATCCTGGGAGACGATACCCATTCTGAAATCCGCGCGGTGATTGAAGGCAACTTCAAGGCTTCGGCGGATTACGGTGAGGATGAAGATGAAGACGGTAATCTCGATTCGGATGAAGACGAAGATGACGATGACGAATGGGACGAGTTCTTCCAGGACTAACCGGGTAAGGTGTCTCTGACTGGTATTACTTGTGCCGAGCCTCGCAAGACGGAAGTGTCCAGAGGCACCTTAAAGTTTTGGAAACACCGATCACTGACCCGTTTGGCGCCCTCGTGGCGCTTTTTTTTGTGCTTTGTCTCTGGGTCTGGTTTTCTTAACTGCCGTGAAAATCCAGCAGCTCGGGCACGAAGGATGTTTCCAGTTCATGTTTCAGCCATCGGCGAAAAGCGATGACCTTGGGGCGTTTTAAGTACCGTTCCGGTGCGACCAGGTAATAGGAGTATTCCGAGGGCATTTCATAATCGAAGGCTTTCACCAGTTTGCCCGAGGCCAGGTACGCCTGGGCCAACGATTTCCGAACCAGGCCGACATAGCCTCCAGCCAGGGTGATATCGACCAGCATGCGTGAGTCTTCGATGGTCATGTTGAGTTTATAGTTTTCCAGGTCGCGACCTTGCTGGCGAAGCCAGTTCTCCCAGGGATGGCGTTCGAAGCTGTGGTCCTGGGCCATATCCACTTCCTTCAGCCAATCGAAGCTGGTTCCGCCTTCGGGCACCATGTCCGGTACGCATACGGCGACGAAGGTGTCGCGCATGATCAGTTCGGTATGTACGTTGGGGTAATTGCCCCGGCCAAAGCGCAGGGCGAGGTCGGTACCGTCCGAAAAATCCTCCAGTTTTGAGGAGGGGTTTAACACCACCCTGTATTCAGGATGGCGCGCTCTGAAACTGCCTAGCCTCGGGGCTAGCCAGGCGGAAGCGAAAGAGGGAATCACGGAGACTTTGACCCGATCCGGCGTCGGGTCGTCCTGTAATTGGGCGACGCCCTGGCTCAGGCTTTCGAACGCGGATTGCACATAGGGCAGTAATGCCTGACCCTCGGGAGTAAGACGTACTTCCCGATTCAGCCGTTCGAACAGCTTGGTATTGAGGTGATCTTCAAGCAGTTTGATCTGGTGGCTGACAGCCGCCTGGGTGACAAACAGGGCTTCCGAAGCGGCTTTGAAACTCAGCTTTTCGGCGGCGATGAGAAAGCAACGCATGGCGTTGAGGGACGGCAGGTTGTGCACGCCTTAGTTCCTTTTAATCGACATCAAATAATGATCAATTGTCAGTGGTCGGGCGCGCATCAACAATAGAGCCTCAATCGCAGCCGTCGGGACTTCTCCCGGTGGCGACCCAAGGAGGCCCGCCATGACTCAACTGACATTAACCCGGGTAGTATGCCCGGAATGCCTGGCGCCGACCAGAAAACCTACAACAATCATGGCCTGGCTGGCGCTGTTTTCGCGCCGACATAATACCCGCAAACAATTGGCGACACTGCCGGATTATTTAATTCGGGATTTGGGGTTGTCGCCCCACGATGTTCGAGTTGAAGTGACCAAACCGTTCTGGCGTTGAACCCAAACCTTGGTCTATCCCACCATCCCTGCAAGGTTCAACGCTCCTTTCGGAACCTCTCACCCGGTGCCGTTTTTTATTGCCGATATCGTTAACGGTTCGTCAGCTTGATTTCGATCCGACGGTTTTTCTGAAAAGCTTCCGGCGTGTAGGAAGGATCGACCGGATGGAATTCCCCAAAGCCCGTTGCGGCCATCCGGTCCGGCGGGATTCCCTGCTCGGCCAGATATCTCACTACCGAAACCGCCCGAGCGGTGGACAGTTCCCAGTTGGATGGGAAGCGGGGGGTACTGATGGGCAATTGGTCGGTGTGACCGTCAATGCGCAATATCCAGTTGATGTCGTCCGGTATTTCTGCGGCGATGTCCCTGAGTGTGCTGGCCAATTTGTCGAGCTCAATCTTGCCGGATTCACCCAGGGTGGCGGATGCGGATTCGAAGAAGAGTTCGGATGGCAGCAGGAAGCGGTCGCCTTCGACGCGGATATTGGGGTTGTTGACCAGCACCTGACGCAGGCGGCCAAAAAATTCGGACCGGTAACGCTCCAATTCATTCACCCGTTGGGCGAGGGCGGTATTCAGGCGTTGACCGAGATCGGCCAGCTCGGCCTCCTGCTCGGTGGTTTTCTGTTCTTCCAGTTTGAGGGCGGCGCTGATGGAGTTGAGTTGATTCTGCAGTTCTTCGATTTGACGGCTCAACCGCTCGACTTCAGCCTGGGCGCGGGCGGACAGTACCTTTTCCTCTTCCAGGGCTTCGCGACCTTCCTCGGCAATGGCGACGAGGTCTTCGATGCGGATGTCCTTGGCTTCGATTTCCTCTTGCGCCAGCAGCGTGCGCTCTTCTTCATCCGCGAGTCTGGCTTCGAGCGATTTGGTGCGGTCGCGCAACGAGCCGACCAAAGCCTGTCGGCTTTCGAGTTCGGTTTCGAGTTGTTCGATGTTTTCCTCGCGTTGGTCCAGTGCGGCAACCAGATTGGCGATCTCGGATTCCAGTTCGGCCCTTACCTGACGGAGAGCGACGATGTCCTGTTGCAGCTGGTTTTTCTCGCGCAACTGAACTTCGATGGTTTCTTTGTCGGTCGCGATGGTTTGTTCTAGCGCGGCGACCTGCTCTTCCAGGCCGGTTTGCAGTTGCAGTGCCTGGTTGTATTGGGCGCGCAGGCTGGTAATGCGTTGCGACAACTCTTCATTGGTGGAACGCTGAATGCGCAGGGCATCGGAAATTTCGGCCAGGCGGGCGTTCAGACGGTTGAGTTCGGCATCCCGGTCGGAAACGGTTTCCGCGAGGAAGACCTGGGCCAGGGTAAAAATCAAGAGCATGAAGATGACCAACATCAGCAGGGCTGAGAGGGCATCGACGTAACCCGGCCAGACATTGACCGTGGTGGCGGCTCGGCGGCGACTGCCTAACATCAGGGGTGGCTCCGGTTAGCGTTCACTTGTCGTCGTCATAAAAACCCAGTTGTTCCTTTAACTGGCGGTTTTCCTCTTCAAGAATCATCAGTTCTTCGGCCAGCTCTTCCCGGGCTTTGTTGGGGGAGTTTTTACTCGGCTGCTCGGTCAGATCCTGGGCGTCGACCAGGTTGGTGAGGCCGGTGAGCCATTCTTCGAGGCCGTCGTAAAAGCGGTTTTGGGCGTGTCCGGCCTGGATGTCGAGGAAGCCGAGGATCAATGAACCGCCGAGGCCGAACAGGGAGGAGCTGAAGGCAGTGCCCATGCCGTCGAGCGGTTCGAGCAGGCCAGCCTGGAGTTCGCTGAAGACTTGGTTGAAGTCGCTGTTGGCGATGTCGAGGTTGATGATGACGGCGCCGACGGCCTGGATGGTGCCGAGCAGGCCCCAGAAGGTGCCAAGCAGGCCGAGGAAGACGAGCAGGCTGATCATGTAGCGGGATATTTCGCGCGATTCGTCGAGCCGGGCGCGGATGCCGTCGAGTACGGTGCGCAGTGACATGGCGCTCATGCGGAAGCGGTCGCGTTTGAAGTCTTCGCCGAGTTGACGGGCGAGGGGTTTGAGCAGGCGCGGTTCCTGTTTGACGGAGAGGCCGCTGCGGCCGGTGCGGAATAGGGCGATCCATTGCAGTTCGGGGTTGAGGGTGACGACTTGGCGATAGGTGATGCCGATGCCTACGATCAATACGCCGAGTATGAGGGCGTTGAAGACCCAGTTGGCGAGGAAGGCGGATTGCAGTGGGGCGAAAATCAGGGCACACACCGAACCGACGATCAGTAGATAGACGGTCATCCAGAAAAGCGTGTGTTTGGGGTTGCTCATGGACACTCCTCAACGAGACAACGGTTCAGGCAAGAGGCGATTACCTTAGCACACTGATTTCATCGTTGTCTTACAGTGCTTTTATTTTACGTTTTGATTGGGTGGTTAAACCCGTGGACTATGGCTGGGAGGCTCATTCGGGGGCGCCGTGAACCCATCCTTGGGGGCTTAACTTCGGCATCCATGCCTCAGATACCCCCGAATGAGCCTCCCAGCCACAATCCACTAGCCCTATACGACCAGCCGGTATATTCGATTAAAAAACAGCTCCCGCAAGAGCCATCGCCGCCGAAAGAGAACAAAGCACCAACAACAACGGCCGAAACCGGGTATCAACCCAGTCATGCGCCAGCCGACCAAGGAAGAAACCAAACAGGGCTGCGGGGAGGAAGGAGAGGCTTTCGAGCCAGAGTTGGGGCGTGAGAATGCCGACGGCCTGGTAGCTGACCAGGGAGAGGATGCAGCTGTAGGTGAAGTAGATGGAGAGGTTGGCCCGGGTGGTGTTGGCGGGGCCGTGCTGCATGACGAGTGCCATGGGTGGGCCGCCGATGGAGGTGGTGGTGCCCATGATGCCGGATATGAAACCGGCGGCGCCGAGCCGGGTGGGGGTGGCTTGGAAGGCGCGGCCGAAGGCGGTGACGAGTACGGCGATGAAGACGGACGCGGCGACGAGTATTTGCAGGGCGGCGACGGGGAGTAGGGTGAGTATCCAGGCGCCGATGGCGGTTCCGGGCAGGCGGGTGATGAATGGTACGGCCATGGTGCGCCATTGGATGCCGACCCGGTGATGCCAGCTGTTCATCAGGCTGAGGGAGAGTGCGGTGACGGTGAGGGCGACGGGGACCCATTCGGGGCGAACCAATACGATGATGGGGGCGGCGAGTACGGCCATGCCGAAGCCGAGGGCGGTTTGGATGAAGCAGCCTGCGGCGAGGCTTAGGGCGGCGATCCACCAGGCGAGATCGAACACTGAGGCTCCTAGTGCGAAAAAGAGAATTGGTCGGGGTGGTCAGGATACGCTGAATGGCTGCATGGAGCTATTACCGGCAAACACCGGTCGGGATAAAAAGGGTTTAAAGTTCGTTTTTGCGCGGTTAGAATTGAAACCGAAAATAATAGAAAGATGACAATAACAAACGAACAACTCGACAGGCGCCCGCCTGACCGACCGTTTTTCGGGGTTCCCATGACAGACTATCTATTGGCAATTGACCAGGGTACGACCAGTACCCGCACCATTTTGTTTAATCGTGATGGCCGCACGGTGGCCAGTGCGCAGGAAGAATTCGATCAACATTTCCCAGCGGACGGTTGGGTAGAGCATCAACCGGATGATTTATGGCGCACAACGCTGTCGACCTTGCAGGCTGTGTTGGAAGAGGCCGGAGATAAGCGCTCTAACGTCCGGGCGTTGGGCATCACTAACCAGCGTGAGACCACCTTGGTGTGGGACCGTCGTACAGGAGAGCCGGTCTACAATGCGATTGTCTGGCAGGACCGTCGTACTGCGCGCCTTTGTGATGAATTGCGACGACGTAAAGTCGAGGGTTGGGTGCATGAGAAGACTGGGTTATTGCTGGACCCTTATTTTTCGGCGTCGAAAATCGCCTGGATTCTGGACAATGTGAAAGGCGTTCGTGAGCGGGCGGAAGCGGGACAGTTGTTGTTCGGGACGGTTGATACCTATCTCATCTGGAAGCTGACCGGTGGCAAGCGTCACGTGACCGATGCCAGCAATGCCTCGCGGACGCTGCTGTTCAACATCCATACCCAGCAGTGGGATTCCGCGTTGTTGGATCTGTTCCATATCCCCATTTCCATGATGCCGACGGTGTTGGACAGCGCTTCGGATTTTGGCACCACCGATGCCGATGTCGTTGGCGTGGAACTGCCCATAGGGGGTGTGGCCGGGGACCAACAGGCGGCGCTGTTCGGCCAATGTTGCTTTGATATCGGTATGACCAAAAGCACCTATGGCACGGGCTGTTTTATGGTGATGAATACCGGGGTATTGCCGGTGAATTCGCGTCATCGATTGTTGACCACGGTGGGGTATCGATTGAACGGCCAGGTGACCTATGCGTTGGAGGGCTCCATCTTTATGGCGGGCGCGACGATGCAGTGGCTGCGGGATCAACTGGGGTTTGTCTCCAAGGCGTCGGATAGCGAAGAAATGGCAAAGCGGGTGGGGCTGGACCAGCATGTGTATCTGGTGCCCGCCTTCACCGGCCTTGGTGCGCCCCATTGGAACCCTGATGCGCGCGGCGCCATAGTCGGCATGACCCGAGATACCGGCATCGACCATATCGTGGCCGCTGGGTTGCAATCCGTCGGGTATCAAACGGCTGATCTATTGGGGGCGATGTTGGATGACGGTTCCGCGAGCGAGGTGGAGTTGAGAATCGACGGAGGGATGGCTTCCAACGATTGGGCCATGCAGTTCCTTGCTGACATTACAGAGACGAAGGTAACCCGACCGGTAATCACCGAAACCACGGCCTTGGGCGCTGCGATGCTGGCCGGTTTGCAGGTTGGGGTGTATCAGTCGACCCAGGAATTGAGTGCTTTGTGGCAAAGCGAGAAGCAGTTCGAACCGGCGATGGAGAGCAATGTGCGTGAGCGGTTACTGACCGGCTGGCGCCGGGCTGTGAAGGCCACTTTGCCGGAGTAGTTTTTTAGGGGCGCACCCTGCGCCCTGCATTACTCTGCGGCCTTGGCGTATTTATAAACCGTATTGCGACTCACGCCCGCCGCCTTGGCCGTTTGAGACACGTTGCCGTTATATTCCCGCAGCAGCCTCGGTATCAGCCTGTCCAGCGGTTCTTCACCCCCTTTGGCCACTGACTCCGCAGGTACTTTGTCCAGTTCATCAAAGAAATCGTCCGGCAGGTGCCAGTCTTCCAACGGCTCGCCGTCGGCCATCGCCATCCCGACTTTCAGTACATGCACCAGCTGACGCATGTTTCCGGGCCAGGGGTGCCGTACCAGCAGATCGTGCAGACTGTTGGTCAGTTCCGGACCGGGCTCTTCCTCGCGGAGCCGCTGATGAACGTATTTGATCAGTTCTTTTTTATCGGCTCTGTCCCGCAGCGAGGGCAATTCGATATTCAGACCGGAAATCCGGTAATAAAGATCCTGCCGGAAGCGGCCTTCCACCACTTCTTCCTTTAATACCCGGTTCGTCGCGGAAATCAGCTTGATATCAACTGGATAGGCCTCGGTAGACCCGAGCGGAGTCACCACCCGTTCCTGAAGCACCCGCAATAGCCGGGATTGCACGGTCAGCGGCATCTCACCGATTTCATCGAGAAACAAAGTGCCGCGATGAGCGCGACGAATCAAACCGATGGAGCCCTTGGTATGAGCTCCGGTAAAAGCCCCTTTCTCATAACCAAAGAGTTCGGATTCCACCAGTTCCGCCGGAATGGCCGCGCAATTCACCGCCACCAGCATCTCGCGAGACCGGCTGCTGTGGTAGTGCAGGCTACGCACCAGAATCTCCTTACCCGCCCCGGTTTCACCATGAATCAGGATGGGAATGTCCTTCTCCATGATTTTGTGCGCCTGGCGCACCACCCGGCGCACCCGTTCATCGCCATGTTCCAATTCCGCCAACGGAATAACGTTATCGGGCAGGGCGATCCCATCCTGGGTGCGACTGGTCATCTGTGGCCCCTTTTCCTGCATCTCCATATCCGGCTCGTCCGATCTGGGTTGGCTTTCCGTGTATTGCGTTAAATCGAAAGGGGCACTGTCTGCTGCATCAGCTTGGTTAGGAGGTGGAACGTAATCCGGCCGGTTGCGGAAATCCGGCGCCCGCATCACCGGCGCCAAGGGCGGAATCACCTTAACGTACATCTGGTAACGACCCATCGCCCTCAGCTTCATCGGCAAAGACGGCGGATGATGCTTAATCTCCCGCATTTCACAATCGAACACCTGATTCACATTCAACAGAGCCAGGTCTTGCGCCAAAACCACCTCGGCACGGCGGTTCGCGGAAACGATGGTGCCATTGTCATCCAGCACCAGAATGCCGGACCAATGACTGTCCAGGCTCACCACATTCGTATTAAAGGTAAGAATAAAATGGTCTTTCTGAAATGCCGCGAAAATCAGCCGATTCTCCACGCTCAGCGACATCAACTTCACCATGCCAAGCGTATGGTCCTGCGGCAGATAAGCATCCGAGGAAATATCCAGCACACCCACCAGATCGTTATGGGTGTCATAAATGGGAGACGCCGAGCCCACCATAAAACGGTTGGCCCGCAAAAAATGTTCGTCCCGACCCACCTGAATCGCATGGCCCGTCGCCAGGGCCGTACCAATCGCATTGGTACCGACACCCATCTCCGTCCACTGATTACCCCCGATCAGACCATGCTCCGACGCATTGCCAAAACGGGACTGCCCCCAGGTATTCAGCACATGACCCTGCCGGTCGGCCAGTACAATCATGCACGCCGAATTGTTCAGGATGTTCTCATAATAGGGCAGAACCTCATTCTCGGTGGTCTCAAGCAGACTGCGATGCTGCTCCACCCGATCACTGAGCTCGCCCTTCGGCAGGGTCGCAAAATCCGGCTGGCTACCATGCTCCAACCCGAACTGCTCACACCGATACCAGGACTCCTGGATGACTTCTTTATGCTTTTTCTGTTCCGTATCGAAGATCTCGTCAAACTGAAAAGAGTGGTAAAAATGCTGCTCTTGTTCTTTTTGTTGTTCGTTTTTTTTCATACTACGGCCCCAAAGCGCCAAAAGGCGAAGGAGCGACAAGCCGCCTGCTATTGTGGCTCAGAGGATGGGCAAGTCAACCTTGGCCGTCGTATCGAATGGTGTGTTAATTGGTTTCGTTCGTGAATAGATAGCCGAAAAGGCCCACTTTCCGTCCGAATAACCCTCAATGAGGGCTGCACTGTTCACACGGAACTGTTCAATCCATCCCGCCTTTGTGAACACTTTGAACAGTCGTGAACACCTAGCTGGACCTCCCATTGTTAAGCCATTTCCCCACTTTCACCCCCGGATGCCTCATGCTTACTGACTTTGATCGGTGTTTTTCGATTTTTTTCGTTTTCTGGCACGGGACTTGTAATAGTCATTTCATAACCGAGCCGCCGGTGCTGTGAACACAGCGACAAGCCAAAAGATACCGGAGGCCAAAACAATAAGAGCAGTATCAGTACCCGTAATTTCGGAGTTTGGTACAGAAGCTAGTGCAGGATGCCCGGTTTGCTTATCAAGGGTGGTCCGCAGCAGGACGCTGCGGTCCAGGCCCCATGGATGGGTTCACGCCGACCCTTGATAAGCAAACCGGGTAGCCTGCACGGGTTCCAGGCACCCAAGCTGCTCAAGCGGATTTATGTAAGCCACCGTCCCAACCCGTGGCAACAACAACGACAAGAAAGGTAACGACAATGTCTCTGACGCTGCAGAATGTATCGCGCGTTGTTGATGGCGAAATCTGGATTTCAGACGTCGACCTGACGCTGGAGCCAGGCTCCTTCAACGTATTACTCGGCCGCACCCTGGCCGGTAAAACAACGCTGATGCGACTGATGGCCGGCTTGGACCGACCAACCTCCGGGCAGATCCTCATGAACGGTGTCGACGTCACCGGCGTACCGGTGCGGGAACGCAACATCTCCATGGTCTACCAACAATTTATCAACTACCCCAACCTCACCGTATACGAAAACATCGCATCACCCCTGCGCCTCGCCAAGATGGACCCCAAAACCATCGACCGCCGCGTACGCGAAACCGCCGAAATGCTGCACATCGAAACCTACCTCGACCGCCTACCCCTGCAACTCTCCGGCGGCCAGCAGCAACGTACCGCCATGGCCCGAGCCCTGGTGAAAGACTCCCAAATCATCCTCTTCGACGAACCCCTGGTGAACCTCGACTACAAACTGCGTGAAGAATTCCGCCAGGAACTGCGCGCCCTGTTCAAAGAGCGCAACTGCATCGCCGTATACGCCACCACCGAACCCAACGAAGCCCTCGCCCTCGGCGGCAACACCGCCGTCCTGCACGAAGGCCGTTTACTACAAATGGGCCCCACCGCCGAGGTGTACCACAAACCCAAAGACATCATCACCGCCGAAATGTTTTCCGAGCCACCGATCAACGTCGTCTCGGGTCGGGTTACCGAAAACGAAGTCACCTTCGACGAAACCGTACACTTCCAACTGAACACCGACCTGCGCTCGCTGGAACCCGGCCAATACCAATTTGGCGTTCGTGCCTCCCACATCGGCCTGGTCCCCCACGCCGACGACGACCTCGAACTCCCGGTCAGGGTCGACCTCGCCGAAATCAGTGGATCCGAAACCTTCCTGCACGTGCACAACCCGCACTTCGACCTCGTCCTGCACCTCTCCGGCGTGCACGAATACCACGTCGACCAGGAGATCAAGGTCTACTTCCCCACCCACAAGCTGTACGCCTTCGACCAGCAAGGTCAGATGGTGCACGCACCGGCTCGCCTGGGAGAGTTCTGAGCATGGCACAGATAACCCTGAACGCATTGGCTCACACCTACAGTGAGCAACCGAGTGGACCCGCCGATTACGCCATTCGTCAAATGCAACATGAATGGAAGCAGGGCGGCGCCTACGCGCTGCTCGGACCTTCCGGCTGTGGTAAATCCACCCTGTTGAACATAATTTCCGGTCTGCTGGAACCCTCCGAAGGCGAGATACTGTTCGACGGCAAACGCGTCAACGAACTTCGCCCCGAAGAGCGCAACATCGCCCAGGTGTTTCAGTTCCCGGTGGTGTACGACACCATGACCGTATTCGACAACCTCGCGTTTCCGCTACGCAACATCGGTGTGCCGGAGCACAAGGTAAAGTCCAAAGTCTATGAAGTCGCCGAAATTCTGGAACTCACCGACCAACTGAAACGCAAAGCCAAAGGCCTCTCAGCGGACCAGAAACAAAAAGTGTCCATGGGGCGCGGCCTGGTTCGTGATGATGTCTCCGCCATTTTGTTTGATGAGCCGCTCACGGTGATCGACCCGCAGTTGAAATGGAAGCTGCGCCGCAAGCTCAAGCAGATTCACGAGCAGTTCAACATCACCATGGTCTACGTGACCCACGATCAGTTGGAGGCCTCGACCTTCGCCGACAAGATCGCCGTGATGTATGAAGGGCAGATTGTGCAGTTCGGCACGCCGCGCGAACTGTTCGAAAACCCGGCTCACACCTTTGTCGGCTATTTCATTGGCAGCCCCGGCATGAACTTTTTCGAAGTCGAAGTGCACAGTGACCGTTTGACCTTTGGCAAACATGCCATGCCGGTCAGTGATGCCATGCTCGCGCATTTGAATGCTCATAAAGTGACCCGAGCCACGCTCGGTATTCGCCCGGAGTTCGTCCATGTCTGGGAAGGCAAAACCGACGATGCCTACGAAGTGGATGTCGAGTTCATCGAAGATCTTGGCACCTACAAAATCATGTCGTTCAACCTGAACGGCCAAACCATGAAAGCGCGTTTGAGTGAAGACCAGAAAGTGCCCTCCGGCAAAGCCTGCGTCAGCTTCCCGGAGCAGTGGACCAAGCTCTACGTCGACGACTACCTGGTGGAGGTGACAGCATGACCAAGGTGGAAAACAACAAGGCCTGGTTTTTGGTGATACCGGTTTTCGCCATTGTCGCCTTCTCGGCCATTATCCCGATCATGACCGTGGTTAATTATTCGGTTCAGGACATTTTCGGCCCGGACAGCCGTTATTTTGTCGGCACCGAATGGTTCGCGCGGGTCATGACCGACAGCGATCTGCACGAAGCTCTTCTGCGGCAGATTATATTTTCCGGCACCATCCTGTTGATTGAAATCCCTCTGGGCATCGCGGTGGCATTGATGATGCCGACCAAAGGCCGGGCAGCGTCATTAAGCCTGATTCTGATCGCCATCCCGCTGCTCATTCCCTGGAACGTTGTCGGCACCATCTGGCAGATTTTCGGTCGCGCCGATATTGGTTTGCTGGGTGCGTCTCTCGATGGTTTGGGTATCGATTACAACTATGCGTCCAACCCACGGGATGCCTGGCTGACGGTGGTGTTGATGGATGTCTGGCATTGGACACCCCTGGTGGCGCTGCTGTGCTACAGCGGTCTGCGAGCCATCCCTGAAGTCTATTACCAGGCGGCGCGGATCGATCGTGCTTCCCGTTGGGCGGTGTTCCGTTATATCCAACTGCCCAAGCTGACCAATGTATTGATTATCGGCGTGCTGCTGCGCTTCATGGACTCCTTCATGATTTACGCCGAACCCTTCGTGTTGACCGGCGGTGGCCCGGGGGATTCCACGACTTTCCTGAGCCAGTCTCTTGTTACCCAGGCCATCGGCCAGTTTGATCTGGGACCGGCTGCCGCCTTCTCGCTGGTGTATTACCTGATCATCCTGCTCGTTTGCTGGGTGTTCTACACCACCATCATGCACATGCAGAAAGATAAGTAAGGGTGGAGACCATGTCACAACAAAGTTTGTCACCATCGAGAGGTAAGGCTATGTCCGCTTCCCAAAGCACCCAGCCTCAGGCGGCAGTGCACAGCAAGGCCACCGGTCGTGAGCGGGCCGCACGCATACGCGGCCGGATAGGGCTCAGCTTTTATCTGGTGTTGCTGTTGCTGCCGATTTATTGGTTGGTGAACATGTCACTTAAAACCAATACGGAAATTCTTAGCGGCCTCACACTCTTTCCGCAGGATTTTACACTGCAGAACTATATCAAGATTTTCAGTGATCCTTCCTGGTACATGGGTTATGTCAATAGCATTCTGTACGTCTCCATGAACATGGTGATCAGCCTGGTGGTGGCCCTTCCGGCAGCCTACGCTTTCAGCCGTTACAAATTCGTCGGCGACAAGCACATGTTTTTCTGGCTGTTGTCCAACAGAATGGCGCCACCGGCTGTGTTCCTGTTGCCATTCTTTCAGCTCTATTCCTCTGTCGGGCTGTTTGATACGCACATTGCCGTGGCACTGGCCCACTGTCTGTTCAACGTACCCTTGGCGGTATGGATTCTGGAAGGTTTCATGAGCGGCGTGCCCCGCGAAATAGACGAGACGGCTTATATCGACGGCTACAGTTTTCCGCGCTTCTTCGTCCGGATATTCCTGCCGCTGATTCGTTCCGGCATTGGTGTGACGGCCTTCTTCTGCTTCATGTTCTCATGGGTGGAGTTATTGTTCGCGCGGACACTGACGTCGGTCGATGCCAAACCCATCGCCGCGATCATGACTCGTACCGTATCGGCCTCCGGTATTGATTGGGGGCTGCTGGCAGCGGCCGGTGCGCTGACCATCGTGCCCGGCATGCTGGTTATCTATTTCGTTCGCAACCATGTCGCCAAGGGCTTTGCCCTGGGCCGGGTGTAAGGGGAATTATCATGGCCTGGATGTCCTGGACCTTACCGACCGCACTGTTTTTTCTCGCCATTTTTTTCATCCTCGTTGGGATGACAACCTGGCAGATTGTGTCGCCCTCGATTGAACGCAAAGGGTTTTTACCCATTGCGACCACGCGTGGCGATCGGCTCTTCATCGGCCTGCTCAGCAGTGCCTTTATCCACCTGGCTTTTGTTGCTACGACAGAAGTCCACATAGCGGTGGCTACCGTCCTCTGCGTTTTCTGGATGAGTTTCCTGATGCGCTGGGGATGATATCAACTGGCAATCCACCAGGGAGCAATAAGGCACGGAAGCCCCATTAAAACTCAAAAATTGAGGTTAACTATGTACAACAAGTATAAAAGAGCGACACTGGCAGCCTTACCTTTTGCCATTATGATGCACAGCCATACGGCCCTCGCCGATGCCTATTCGGACGCCGCCGAACGTTGGGTCGATTCGGAATTCACGGTATCCACTCTGAGCGAGGCGGAGCAATTGGAAGAGCTTGCCTGGTTTACCAAGGCCGCCGAACGCTTCCGTGGTATGGAAATCAACGTCGCTTCCGAAACGCTCACTACTCACCAGTACGAATCCGAAGTGCTAGCCAAGGCCTTTGAGGAAATCACCGGGATCAAGGTGAACCATGACCTGATCCAGGAAGGGGATGTGGTTGAGAAACTGCAAACCCAAATGCAATCCGGACGGAACATTTACGACGCTTACGTGAATGACTCGGACTTGATCGGTACCCACTTCCGTTACGGAAAAGTGGTGCCCATCACCGATATCATGGCTGGCAGTGGTAAAGAGTTGACCTTGCCGACTTTGGATCTGGAAGATTTCATTGGTCTTGATTTCACCACCGGACCCGATGGCAAACTCTATCAGCTGCCGAGTCAGCAGTTCGCGAACCTGTATTGGTTCCGTTATGACTGGTTCCAGCGTGAAGATCTGCAGGCGCAGTTTAAAGACATCTATGGTTACGATCTGGGTGTTCCGGTGAACTGGTCAGCCTATGAAGACATTGCTGAGTTCTTCTCCGAGCATGTTGGTCAGATCGATGGCAAGAAAGTATACGGGCACATGGATTACGGTAAGAAAGACCCCTCCCTTGGCTGGCGTTTCACCGATGCCTGGTTCTCCATGGCGGGCGCTGGCGATAAAGGTCTGCCAAACGGCTTGCCGGTCGATGAATGGGGTATTCGTGTGGAAGACTGCCGCCCTGTGGGCTCGAGTGTTTCCCGTGGCGGTGCGGCCAATGGCCCTGCTGCGGTATACGCGACCACTAAATATGTAGATTGGTTGCGTGATTATGCTCCGGCTGAAGCCCAGGGCATGACGTTCTCTGAAGCCGGGCCTGTTCCTGCTCAGGGCTCCATCGCTCAGCAAATTTTCTGGTATACCGCTTTTACGGCGGATATGACGGCGGAAGGTTTGCCGGTGGTCAATGCGGATGGTACGCCGAAGTGGCGTATGGCGCCGTCTCCTCATGGTCCTTATTGGGAAGAGGGCATGAAGCTTGGGTATCAGGATGTGGGTGCCTGGACTTTTATGAATTCGACTCCGGAAGATCGTCGTCTGGCGGCCTGGTTGTACGCTCAGTTCACGACTTCGAAGACGGTTTCGCTGAAGAAGACGTTGGTGGGTCTGACACCGATTCGTGAGTCCGATATCAATTCGGAGGAGATGACCGAAGCGGCGCCTAAGCTGGGTGGTTTAGTTGAGTTCTATCGTAGCCCTGCGCGTGTTCAGTGGTCTCCGACCGGCACCAATGTTCCGGACTATCCGAAGCTGGCACAGCTGTGGTGGCAGTACATTTCAGAGGCGGCCAGCGGTGAATCCACTCCGCAGGAAGCGCTGAATGGTTTGGCTGAGGCGCAGGATCGTGTGTTGCAGCGTCTTGAGCGTGCGAATGTGCAGGAAACCTGTGGGCCGAAGCTGAACGATGAGCGTGATGAGGAGTACTGGTTGAACCAGCCGGGTGCGCCTAAGGCCAAGTTGGATAACGAGAAGCCTCAGGGTATGACCGTTTCCTACGATGAGCTGCTGCGTTCCTGGCAACAGTAATTCTCTGATCCACTCGTGCTGAGTCTATTGGGCCGACCTCGGTCGGCCCCTTTTTTGGGTTTAGGTGGCTATGGCCCGCGACGGCTACCAATGGTGCCTCTGTGGGGTCGGGCGGAGTGCCGCCCACTCAATCCCTCCATGGAGCCTAGGCCGCAGCATCCTTGCTGCGGACTTCCCCTCAGAGGCACCATTGGTAGCCGCCGCTAGTCTTCAATGGCTCCCAGATCAATACAAAGGAGCTTCTGTGTAATTTCCGGCTTTGCCGTTCTTTTACCGCTTTTAGTTATCTCAGTTTCGAACTGTTGAGCGGTTATAACAATAAAAAGGTCCTACCTATGACAATGACAAACCCTATCGCCCGATATGCGGCGGCCGTTGCGCTTTGCCTATCATTCAGCGCTCACGCCGACAATATTCAACAATGGATCGAGAAGGAATTCACTCCCTCTACATTGACACCTGACCAGCAAACAGCGGAATTGCAATGGTTTGCGGAGGCTGCGGTGCCTTTCCAGGGCATGACCATTAAGGTGCTTAGCGAAACCATTGCCACCCATCAATATGAATCGGAGGTATTGGCCAAGGCCTTTAGTGAAATAACTGGAATAAAGGTTGAACATGAAACCGTGCGTGAGGGGGATGTTATTCATCAACTTTGGCTGCAAATGATTTCCGGTAGTAACGAATACGATTTATTTGTGAATGATTCGGATTCGATAGGCACCCATTTTCGCTCCGGTAAAATTCTTTCGCTCAGCCAGTTTATGGCGGGTGAGGGGCGTTCTGTGACTTTGCCGACTCTTGATCTGGAAGATTTTATTGGGCTGGATTTTGTTAGAGGGGACGATGGAGAGCTGTACCAGTTGCCTGACCAGCAGTTTGCGAACCTGTATTGGTTTCGGTATGACTGGTTCCAGCGGTCGGATCTTCAGCAGCGTTTTCGTGAGTTGTATGGCTATGAGTTGGGGGTTCCGGTTAACTGGTCGGCTTATGAGGATATCGCTGAGTTCTTTACCGATCATGTGAAGGAAATTGATGGTCGGCCGGTATACGGGCACTCGGATTATGGTAAGCGGGATGCTTCGCTTGGCTGGCGTTTTACCGATGCCTGGTTTTCGATGGCGGGTGCGGGTGACCCTGGTTTACCCAACGGTCACCCTGTGGATGAGTGGGGTATTCGTGTTGAAAACTGTCAACCGGTTGGGTCGCATGTTGCGCGGGGTGGGGCAACTAATGCTCCGGCGTCGGTGTATGCGCTGGAGACCTTTGTTGATTGGCTGAATCGTTTCGCGCCTCCCGGCGCTCGAAATCTTACCTTTGAGGAAGCCGGGCCTTTACCGGCGCAGGGGAATATCGCGCAGCAGATATTTTGGTATACGACTTTCACCAGCGATTTGCTGGAGAAGGGTTTGCCGGTGACGAATGCGGATGGGACACCGAAGTGGCGGATGGCGCCGTCGCCCCATGGGGCATACTGGGAAGAGGGGATGAAGCTGGGTTATCAGGATGTGGGCGCTTGGACCATTCCCCGTTTCATGAGTACGAGACGACAGCAGGCGGCGTGGTTGTATGCTCAGTTTACGGTTTCCAAGACCGTTTCCTTGAAGAAAACCTTGGTCGGGTTAACCCCGATTCGGGAATCTGACTTGTTTTCTGATGAGATGACTGAAGTGGCGCCGAGTTTGGGCGGTTTGGTTGAGTTTTATCGAAGCCCAGCACGCAAGGCGTGGACGCCGACGGGCGTGAATGTTCCGGATTATCCGAAACTTTCCGAGCGTTGGTGGCCGAATATCGCGGATGCGGTCTCCGGTGATAAAACTGCTCAGGAGGCGTTGGATCAGTTGGCCACTGAGCAGGATCGCATTATGAGCATTATGGAACGTACCTATCAAACGGATATTTGCGGTCCGAAAATTGCCGATCTCGAACAGGCGCAGGGGGCTGACTACTGGCTCGATCAGCCTGGTGCCCCCAAGCCTGAATTAGCGGTGGAAAAGCCTCGGGGTGAGACCGTTCCTTACGATCAATTGCTACGTGCCTGGCAGGCAGGGCAAGTGCGGTAACGTGGGAGGCCGAGATGAAGACGAGTATGTTCACAGTCTTTTCCAAAGGCATTGGTACGCGGGTTGCTGGGTTGATTACGGTGGTGGCTGTCATAATTGCAGGGGTATTTTTGTACTCCCAACTGGGTATGACTCGCGCCAATGAGCAGTTCAATGCTTTGGTGCAACGTGTAAACCAGAGCGGTGATCTGCTGGAGCAACTCACCGCAAACTTTCTTTCCACGTCGAATGGTGCGGCTTCCCTGCTATCCGAAAGTACCCAGGCTTCTGTGGAGTCCAGATTGGCCGATATCCAGGCGTTAGCGCCCGCCTTTCAGTCTGCGGCTCGGGATCTGGCGATTGTGTTACCTGAAACGCGTGGTGATGTGGATGTGCTTTTGGAGGAGCGGAGCCGTCTCAGCAAAGTGATCGAAGAAATCGCGCAGTTGCAGAGCCGGGCGATTGGCCTTCAGGCTTCCAATCATGTCGCCATCGAGTCATATCGTGAAGCATCCGCTGAATTGTTGGATGGGCTGTCGGATCTCATTCAACTGATCAATATGTTTGCCAGCGACTACCCCATTGTGATTGAAGCGCAAAACGTAAAACAGGTGTTGCTTTCATTGGAGCTGTCATTGATCAATTACATGGCGGCCGAAGAGCCGGAACTGTTAAACCGGCTGCGTGTGGAAACAGAGGACCTGATGCAGTCTGGGTTGTCGACATTTGAAACATTAAGGCTAATGGTCGATGACCCGACTACTCGGGAGGATATTCAAAAACTGTATCGTGGTTATGAAGACCTCGTGAATGAGCGTATCACCAATGCTGGGCTGTTCGACGCCCGCGTCGCCCAGTTGGGGGCCCGCAGTCAGGCACTTGAGCGTGTCACCGAAGTGGATGTCTCCATTGACACTCTGGGTGCGGCTATTGAGGCCTTTAAAGAAAGAACACGCACTTTGATTGACCAGTCCCGCCAAGAGACCGATGCCATTGTCGACCAGGTGATGCAGGCGATGGTGATCGCTATCGTTTTAGTGATTCTCAGTTTTGCCGGGCTATTGGTTATGGTCCGCAGTGTGGTGGTCAGGCCGGTTCAGGCCATTACTCAGCGGGTGGTCGATATTGCAGAAGGCGATGGTGACCTGACCCGACGCATCCAGTCCAAACGAACCGATGAATTGGGCACTTTGGCGAATCAATTCAATGCGTTCATAGAGAAAATCGAGGGTATGATTGTCCATATTCGTCAGGCCAGTGAAGAACTCGGCGAGCAGAACAGAGCGCTGAGTCTCAGTGCCCATACCACCAATGATTACAGTGACCAACAGCGTCGCGACATCAATCAATTGGCAGAGGATATGGATACCCTGGCGGCCTCGGTTGATGAAGTCACTCAACACGCCCGTCATTCCGCTGCCCAGGCGTTGGATGCCATCCATACAGGTCGTCAGACTCATGAACAGGTGGGTGAGACCATCGCGGATTTTGAATCCCTTGCGGCCGATGTTGGCGAAGGGGCGAACCTGATCGAAAAGCTGGCTGCGGATATCGAGCAGGTGGATTCTGTCCTGGAAGTCATCAACGGCATTGCCGAACAAACCAATCTGCTGGCGCTGAACGCAGCCATTGAAGCGGCCCGGGCGGGGGAGCAGGGGCGGGGGTTCGCAGTAGTGGCGGATGAGGTGCGGGCACTGGCATCCCGTACCCAACAGAGTACCTCGGACATTCAGCGGGTGGTGGAGCAGGTTCAGTCGGGTTCCGCAGCGGCTACCCGTTTTATGAAATCCAGCCAGACACGCAGCGATGCCGCCTTGGAGAAAGCACGCGGTGCACGGCAGCAGCTTACGCTGATGGTTGAAGTGATCGAACAGGTCGAGCGCATGAATCAGGAGATCGGTCAGGCGGCCGAAGGGCAGCAACACATCGCCGCCCAGGTCAGCGAACGTACAAGAGCGGTGGCGTCCAGCAGCCAGCATACCAGCGAGGAAGCCAGGCGCAGTGCCGACTACTGTGAGCGTGTGGATGAGCTGAGCGGGAGCCTGAATAGACTGGTTGGACGCTTCAAAGTATCTGATTAACAAGAGGTGTTTTTATAACCAAATCGATATAAGTGGTCGCTAGCATGTGCGGCAACAGTCTCCTTAATTAACTGGGTTTATGGACAAATTGGCTGGACTCATCCTGAACGGGTTCCCATTGCATCAGGCGTGGATTTAAATCGCTTCGACGTTGATTGCACATCTTCGTAAACCTGGACAAACAACAACAATTCACAGGAGATTGGTATGAACCCTAAGTTCACGGTTAAAACACTCTTGACTTCAGTGGTATCACTGACGGCTATATTGATGAGCAGCCCTTCCTTTGCGGAACCTACCTACGGTTTCTCGCAAATCGGTTCGGAAAGCGGCTGGAGAACATCCGAAACCAATTCCATCAAGGCCGAGGCGGAGCGCCGTGGGATTGACCTGAAGTTTTCCGACGCCCAGCAAAAACAGGAAAACCAGATCAAGGCGGTGCGTTCTTTCATTGCCCAGGGCGTGGATGGCATATTGCTGGCCCCGGTTGTTGAATCCGGTTGGGACCAGGTACTGCGAGAAGCGCAACGCGCACAGATTCCCGTTGTATTGATCGACCGGGGTGTCGACGCTGATCCGAGCCTGTATTTGACCAAGGTCGCGTCTGACTTCAAAGAGGAAGGCGCTTTGGCCGGTTCCTGGCTGGCAGCGGAAACCAACGGTAATTGCGACATTGTCGAACTGCAGGGCACGGTCGGCTCCTCCGCGGCGATAGACCGCAAAAGCGGATTCGATTCGCTGATCTCCAACTTCCCCAATATGAAAATCATACGGTCCCAGTCCGGAGATTTCACGCGTGCGGGTGGCAAGGAAGTGATGGAGAGCTTTATCAAGGCTGAGAATGGTGGTCGAAATATTTGTGCCGTTTTCGCGCATAACGACGACATGGCACTGGGCGCCATTCAAGCCATCAAGGAGGCTCAACTGGACCCGGCCGATGACATTCTCGTGGTCTCTATCGATGCCGTTCCGGATATCTTCAAAGCCATGGCCGACGGCGATGCCAATGCCACTATCGAGCTGAACCCTCAATTGGGTGGCCCCGCTTTTGACGCGATTGCAGCCCATAACAACGGCGAGAGCGTCGATAAGTGGATTAAAGCCAACGGCCCTCTCTATCTGCCGGACACCGCTGCTGCGGAATACGAAGCCCGTAAATAACGAACCAACCGTCCATTGGCGCCTTCGGGCGCCGATGGCTTATGCACGGGATATTCTTATGACGGTAGTTGAACAATCTCCTTTGCTGTCCATCCAAGGCGTTCACAAAAGCTTCCCGGGCGTGCGTGCCTTGAACGATGTTTCTTTGACCTTCAAAGCCGGTGACATTCACGCTTTACTGGGTGAGAACGGAGCCGGAAAGTCCACCTTGATCAAGGTATTAACGGGAGTTTATACCAAAGACAGCGGTGAAATAGTCATGGATGGGCATCCGGTACAGATGCACGATTCCCTTGATGCCCAACGACACGGCATTCGAACCGTGTACCAGGAAATAAATCTGATACCGACCATGACCGTGGCGGAAAATCTGACACTTCTGGACCAGCCCAAACGCCTGGGGCTGATCAGCTGGCGCAGTGCGGAAAGCCAGGCCAGGGATATGCTGCGTAAGGTCGGCCTGGACATCGACCCACGCAGTCAGTTGGATTCACACTCCGTTGCCATTCAACAGATGGTGGCGATTGCCAGGGCTTTGGGTTCCAAAGCAAAACTGCTGATCCTGGATGAGCCGACCGCGAGCCTCGACAGTGATGAAATAGCCCGGTTGTTTTCTCTGATGCGGCAATTGAAGTCGGAGGGCATGGGCATTGTTTTCGTGACGCACTTTCTGGACCAGGTGTATGCCATTACCGACACCATCAGTGTGCTCAGAAATGGCTGTCACGTCGGTACCTTCAAGACTGCTGAGTTGCCCCGGGCCGACCTGGTCAGCCATATGTTGGGCAAGGATCTGGAGAGCCTTCAGCATGAGCAGCGCGCGCCTGCTCCTAAGCAAAGTGACCTTAAACGGACCCTGTCTCTTCGCCAGGTGGGTAAACGCAACATGCTGCAACCGATCGACCTGGATCTGTGCCAGGGTGAAGTCGTTGGTCTGGCCGGATTGCTGGGCTCGGGGCGTACTGAGGTATGCCAACTTGCTTTTGGGGCAAAAAAACCGGATCAGGGCCGTAAAAGCTGGATGGGTCAGGCGCTGCCCATCAATACGCCGAAGCAGGCGCTGGCTCAGGGCATGGCTTATTGCCCGGAAGACCGTAAACATCATGGCATAATCGCGGAACTCAGTGTACGCGAGAATTTGATACTGGCGTTGCAGTCAGCCCGTGGCTGGTGGTCTCCGATGCCTATGTCGGAACAAAGAAAACTCGTGGATGAGTTCATCGCACGGTTGAATATCAAGACGCCGCACATGGAAAAACCGATTGGCGAACTCAGCGGTGGCAATCAACAAAAGGTAATCTTGGCGCGTTGGCTCATCACCCATCCCAAACTGTTGATATTGGACGAACCCACTCGTGGCATCGACGTCGGTGCTCATCATGAGATCATCCAGATCATCAAAGACCTGTGTGATGAAGGGATGTCCCTGCTGGTGGCTTCATCCGAGGTGGAGGAAATCGTTGCCTTCGCGCACCGGGTGGTGGTGATGCGCGACCGCGCTAAAGTATCGGAGATCGGGCCTGATCAAATCAGTCAAAAGTCCATTATCCAGGCCATTGCTCAATAAAATGGAAGGTAGGTCAGCATGCAGTTTGTCAGCAAGATGAGGCTGGAGGCCAAGACATTGGCGCCTCTGGTTTCGTTGTTCGTATTAATTCTGGGAACCTCTCTGATTACTCCCGGTTTTCTTGATATTTCCATAGTCGAAGGGCATGTGTACGGCAGCCTGGTCGACATTGTGCATCGGGCAACGCCCACCCTGTTGGTGGCGATAGGCATGGCGGTGGTGATCGGTACCAAGGGCATTGATTTGTCCGTGGGTTCCATTATTGCCATTTGTGGGGCCGTTACCGCTGTCCTGACAGTGAACACCGAATTGTCCCCATGGCTGGTAATGGGCTGTGCGCTGCTCGCCGGTATGGTTTGCGGCCTGTGGAACGGCCTGCTGGTCACAGTTTTTGGCATTCAACCCATTGTCGCCACTCTGATCCTGATGGTGGCCGGTCGTGGTATCGCCCAGATGATTACCGGCGGCCAGATCGTGACCTTCCATTCGGAATTCTTCAACACGATCGGTAACGGTTTTTTCGCCGGTTTACCGGTGCGCGTATTACTGGCGGTCACCATTGTTACGGCTACAGCCTTGTTGTTGCGTAAAACCGCTTTGGGATTATTTTTCGAGGCGGTGGGGGCGAACGCCGAATCCAGCCGTTTGATGGGCATCGATTCGCGTATGTTGATTATCATCGCTTACGTGTTTTCAGGTTTTTGCTCTGCGATGGCGGGCATCATCATTGCCGCTGATATTCGCGGTGCTGACGCCAACAACGCGGGACTTTGGTTGGAACTGGATGCGATTCTGGCTGTGGTCATTGCGGGTGCCTCACTCAGCGGCGGGCGCATCTATTTGGCGCTGACCGTGGTTGGCGCTTTGATCATTCAGACCTTAACCACGGCGATACTGACCAGTGGGCTACCAGCTCAGTACAACCTGATTGTGAAGGCCAGCATCGTCCTGTTGGTTCTATTGATTCAGTCTTCGAGAACGCGGGACTTCATCAAATCCCGCCTGTCGTCGGTCAGGAGGTCCGCCCATGTTGAATGAACGCATTTTGCCACTGATCGCGACGATCGTCGTTTTCCTATTGCTGTATGGTTATGGGGTCGTTGAATACAAAGGGTTTCGGGATACGTTGGTATTTACCAACCTGTTGACCGATAACGCCTTTTTAATCGTCACCGCAGTGGGCATGAGCTTTGTTATTATTTCTGGCGGCATTGATCTTTCGGTGGGCTCAATGATCGCTTTTATTGGTGTGTTACTGGCCTACCTTGTCAGTGGCTTGGGTATCCATCCGATTGCCGCGGCCGCTATAGCGCTCTGTGTCGCCACGCTCTTTGGCACCGCTATGGGCGTCATCATCGCCTATTTCGATATCCAACCCTTTATTGTGACTCTGGCCGGTTTGTTTCTGTTCCGTGGCTTGGCTTACCTGATCAACCTGGATTCGGTGCCCATCGATCATCCGTTTTTGGTAACACTGGCTGAAATCTACGTGCCTTTACCCGGCCGTGGAGGCTTGACCTTTATCGCCATGGCGATGCTGGTGTTGTTGGTGGTCGGTATGGTGGTGGCAAAGCGCACCCGTTTTGGTTTGAACGTCTATGCGATTGGAGGCGACAAGCAATCCGCCGCCCTATTGGGAGTTCCGGTTAATCGAACGCTGGTGAAGATCTACGCCTTGAGTGGTTTTTACAGTGGTGCAGCAGGCGTGGTATTCGCCATTTACACCGGGTCAGGCTATCCATTGGCCGCTGTAGGCGTGGAGCTTGATGCCATCGCCGCCGTGGTGATAGGCGGGACATTGTTGACCGGCGGTGTCGGCTTTGTTGTCGGGGCGTTTTTGGGTGCGCTGATTCAAGGCATTATTCAAACCCTGATCTCCTTCGATGGAACCCTCAATAGCTGGTGGACCAAGGTGGCTATCGGGGCTTTGTTGTTACTCTTTATTTTGATGCAGAAAGGCATTGTCCATTTCACCAAGCGTTATTCGGAAAAGAGTATCGAACCGAAGGCGGCTGCTGAGCCTGTCTCCAAGGTGGCGTGAGTGATGACCTATGGCCTATGCCAGTCGCTTTAAAACAGGCGCATAGTGTGGTTCAAGCCGATGGTCATAGTGTATTCCCCTCATCGGCCTGGACTCGCATCCTGATTTAACTTGATGGCGAGTTGGTGACTCATGGTTCCAAGGGAGGCTCTCATGAAAGCCATAACCTGTTCACACTACGGACCGCCGGAAGTTCTTCAGCTCCGAGAAGTAAAAAAGCCAACGCCGAAAAAAAATGAAGTATGCGTAAAAATACAGGCTACGGCCGTTACCACCAGTGACGCACGCGTGCGTGCTTTCAATTTCCCGCTTTGGAATCCTATGATACTGATGTTTCGTGTGATTATCGGGATTCGAAAACCGAGGCAACCCATTTTGGGAATGGTTTTGGCCGGTGAGGTGGAATCGGTAGGAAAAAACGTCACACGGTTCAAGCCTGGAGACGCCGTTTACGGTATGACCGGGCCTGGGTTCGGTGCCTATGCGGAATACCGATGTATGTCTGAAAAAGGCTGCCTGGTTAAAAAGCCGGATAACATCAGCTTTCAGGAAGCGGCCGCTGTGGCTTACGGCGGTTTATTGGGGAGTTACTGCCTTAAAAAGGGCGATATAAAAAACAGGAAGAAAGTGCTTGTTTATGGTGCTTCAGGTGCCATAGGAACGACGGCAGTACAGCTTGCCAAGCATTTCGGTGCCCACGTTACCGGCGTATGCAGTACGGCGAATCTTGCTTTGGTTGAATCTCTGGGGGCTGATGCCGTGATCGATTATACGCGGGAGGATTTAATCAGTCGGGGAGAGGAATTTGATTTTATTTTCGATGCCGTGGGTAAAAACAAAGGTTCGGAACTAAAACGGCAATGTGAGCGAGTATTGTCACAAGATGGACTGTACCTCTCGGTTGATGATGGGATGTTGAAGTCCGAAGTGGAAAGCCTCGAGCTCATCAACGAATTGCTTGAGGCCGGGCAATTCAAGGCAATTATCGACAAATGCTACCCATTGGATGAAATTGTCGAAGCTCATCGCTATGTAGACCGGGGGCACAAGAGAGGCAACGTGGTTATTACGCTGTAAGTCCGAAAACCCTTATTTCTCAGTTGGTTTCTTCGTGGTGAATGGAAAGGTAGATATCGGTCACTAGGTCGGTTGGAGGTACTTCGCGCGGGTTATTGATGTATTCCTCCATGACCGGGGCGTCGCCAGGCAAATAGCCGGAGTGGGGAAGCCAGTGCCCGAACAGCCATTGATAAGCTTGATGTAAATGATTATAAGGCCCGGTGAAACGGAGTACGGCGTAGTCGCCTTCCGGCAGGCGATGATGCTCCAGCTCCTCCTTCTGGTTGTTCTCTAGCCCGATTACTCCTGCCAGGGATTTTAATTTCGGTTCAGGAACGGAGCCGGGGTCCTCCCAGTAAAGGCCGGTCATGCGGGTGCCTGGAATGAACAATTGCCGGGACCCCAGCCAGAGTGACAGCCGTTCGAAACATTGGCCGATATCCAGAAAGTCGCCCCGGTGGGGAATGCCGTAAATGTCCATAGCCTCAACCCGGGTAATTTCAACAGGGTAGTCGCCCTCGGCTGAATGAATAGGGTTGAGCTCGAAAGGAAATAAGCTGCCTTGATCCCGAAAGGTGGCGGGAGGCATGCCAAAGGCGCCCCGGAAGGTACGGCTGAAAGCCTGTACCGACCCGTAACCGGCTTCTTTGGCGATGTGCTCCATAGGTTGGTTTGAGTTCAGCAGTGCTTGAGCGGCGTAGTGCAGACGAATGCGGCGCACGGTATCCGCCAGGGTTTCGCCAAACAGGCAGCGGTAGAGGCGGTGCAGGTGGTAGGGCGAAATGCAGGCCACCTCGGCCAGTGTATCCAGGTCCAGTTTGCCTCCCAGGTTTTGGAATATGTAGTCGACCAATATCTGGAAGCGACGCTGGTAATGCTCCAGAGTTGTCTGGCGTGTCATACAGGTCCTTTTTATGTGTTTGGTTATATATTTGGGTGGGGTAATTGGCCTGGAGGCTGGTTTTTCCGTCCCAGTTTAGCTCACTGCGATGTAGATGTCGGCAGCCTCGTCACTGACATAGTGCTCGTAGTCTGTGGTGAAGGCCCGTTCAAAAGGGCAATCCGTCTGATCGAAATACGCCCAAATGGATTGCCAGGTATCGATTACCGCCTGGGGCAGTTGGCCTCTGGCTTTGAACACCAGATAGGGCGTGTCGGCCAGTTGTACTGAAGTCAGGTTTTCAGGCGCTTTCAGACCAGATTGATCGGTGCCGGCTATCACGTCGAAATCGCCTAGATGATCGCTGCTGTAGTGGCAGTACACGCCGTAGACCTGACTGCCATTTTGTAACTGCGGCCCGATACTTTCACCGAACCGTTGCCAAAGTGGGCCAATACGACCTGCCTCAGTCCTCTCATCCGCATTGTTGGTTCGAACGGACAGGCCGGTGATTCGCATGGGTTTGATGCGTGTGAGGTTCATAACCTTGTCTCCTTTGTCGCTGGACAAAGGAGCTTACCTCTAACCGTTTTAACAAAACTTGCGCAATTCGAGGTCAGGGATGGCTCAAATGCTGCTCAAACAGATTCAGCACACGCACATCGTCCACTTCCACCGCGACTTTGGTCAGCGGCCGGTTTTCCCAGCCGGGAGTGGGGAAGGTTCTGCCCTCGGGGGCCATCATGGTCTGGCCGATGGCCAAGCCTTCGGTTGCCACTCTGATCACGCCATGGCGGCAGCCGAACAGAGACGGGTCCAGAACATAGGCGATGGTGGCGGCGTCGTGGAAATAGCAGCCGTCTATCCCCAAGGATTGACGATAAAAATTGAAATAATGCTCGGCGGCGCGGGCGAGGAAAGTGCCGTTACCGGGGTTGGCCGCCTGAATGCGGTCGAGGACGCCGGCTTTAAGCAATACCTGATGCGTTACATCCAACCCAATCATGGTGACGGGCCAACCCGCGCCGAAAACGGCATCGGCGCTATGTGGGTCGTTGATGATGTTGGCTTCGGCAACCGGGCTGACGTTGCCGGTTTCTTTAACCGCGCCCCCCATCAATACCACTTCTTTTACCTGCTGAGCGATGCTCGGGTCCAGTTCCAGCGCCAATGCCAGGTTGGTCAGCGGGCCAAGGGCAACCAGGGTCACTTCCCCCGGTGATGCTTTGATGGTCTCGACCAGAAACTGAGCCGCGGAACGCGCATCCGGCTTGGTCGTCGGCGCAGGGTGGTTGATGTTGCCGAAGCCGTCCTGTCCGTGTACATAGTCGGCGTGAGGACGCAGAGCCATGTTTAACGGTGCGGCAGCCCCCCGCGCCACGGGAATATCACGACCCGCCAACTCGGTGAGTGTCAGCGCGTTGTCCGTTGCGCGGTCGACTCCGACGTTACCGAATATCGTGGTCAAACCGAGCACGTCCAATTCCGGCGATTGGAAGGCGAACAGTATCGCCATGGCATCGTCGATACCGGGGTCGGTGTCGATGATGATTTTATGGGTCATTGATTAATTCCCCCGAGTTTCAATAAATGCCTGAACTTCATCATAGGCGGGTATCGCGGCGGCGGTTCCCAAACGGGTGACACAAATCGCGGCGGCAGCCGACCCCTGTTGCATGGCTTGGGCAATGCTTGCGCCACGGGCCAGAGCCGCAAGACAGTAGCCAATGAAGGTGTCTCCGGCGGCGGTGGTATCCACCGCTTCCACTAGATAGGCGGGTCGGCTTTCGCGTCCCTCTGGGCCGATGTAGACGACACCCTGGCGCCCCAGGGTGAGCAGAATCCGGAGGTTGGGGTAGTTGGTCTTCAGCGCCTGTTCGGCGGCTTGTTCGCTTTCGGTGCCCATCAGGTCCATTGCTTCAATTTCATTGACGATTAGCAGATCAATATCCGGTAACAGAGGCCGCACCCTTTCAGCAACCATGGGCGCAGGGTTGAATGCAATGGAAAGCCCCTGTTGTCGGGCTCGGGCGATGGCCTCCTCCAAGCCGTTGGTTTCGTGCTGCATAAGCAGCCAGTCGCCCGGCCCGGCATCCTGAAGGGCCGATTGAATTTGGGAGGGCGTCAGACAATGGTTGGCGCCGGGGTAGAGCAATATCGCATTCTCGGCCTGTTTGTCGAGCTGAATGATGGCGTGGCCACTTGCCCCTTCAACCCGAGCCACTCTATCGGTATTCACACCGCGAGCCTGCATGTCGGCGAGTACCCACTCATCCCCGAGGCCAATGGCGCCGATATGCATCACCGTCGCATCCGCCTGGGCCAGCGCGATGGACTGGTTGGCACCCTTGCCGCCAAGCAGGGTCTGAAATTGAGTGGAGGTCAGGGTTTCTCCGGGGCGCACGAAGTGGTCAACTTGGTACAGATGATCCAGATTGATGGAACCGAGGTTATAGATAGCCATGGTGGTTGTATCCGGGCTGCGATGGGTTGAATTTGCAAACATTCATTCAGCCAATGGCTGAAATCCGCTAAGCTGAGGGCACTCATTCGACACCTAGGGAGCTTACACATGGCCTACGATACGAACAATATATTCGCCAAGATGCTGCGCGGTGAGATTCCCGCCAACAAAGTCTATGAAGATGAACATACCTTGGCCTTCATGGACATCATGCCGCAGGCGGACGGGCACACTCTGGTGATTCCAAAAGAAGAGGCCGAAACTATATTCGACCTGAGCGATGAAGGGGCGGCGGCCTGGATGCGGACCGTGCGCAAGGTCGGCGCCGCCGTGAAAGAAGCGTTTGACGCACCGGGCGTGGTGCTGTTCCAGTTGAATGGTAAGGGCGCCGGGCAAACCGTTCCCCATGTACATTTCCACATTGTTCCGGGGTCGATCGCCGATTTGCGGAAGCCGCATGCGGCCACCCAAGCCGACCCGGAAATCCTGTCGAAACATGCGGAAAGAATCAGGGCTGCCCTGGAACGCTAGGGTTTACTGAAATGGAGGAACTGTGATGAATCACGCCAGTTGCTTGTGTGGCGGTGTCCGCTTGAGATTCGAATACAAGCCAAAGAGTGTCAGCCACTGCCATTGCTCCATGTGTCGAAAATTCCATGGAGCGGCTTTTGGGACCTACGGCAGTGTGGAGCGGTCTGGGTTGGTGGTGGAGAAGGGTGAAGAGTTGATGTCCGAGTATCAGTCCTCGGAAATCGCTTCCCGAACCTTCTGCAAGGTGTGTGGCTCCAGCCTGTTCTTTCAATTCAAAGCCACGCCGGATGTGATCGACGTGGCCTTGGGATTGTTGGATGACGATGCCGAAACCCTGCCGCGAAGCCATATTTTCTATGCGGACCGGCCGAATTGGTCCGGCCCTTACGAAGATGGGCTTCCCAAGTTTGATCAGGAGGCTCCTTAAGTCGGTTCGGCGGCGGAGGGTACTTTGTCTTCCGGCTCGGCCAGGTTGGCGAGCCAGTAGCCCCGCCGCACCCGCCAATAGACCCCCAGCGCCTTGATCACCTCTTCGCTTAACACCATGGCATAGACCAGGGTAAAGGGCAGTTCCCACACGAAGGCGGCGATCCAGGTCAGGGGCAGGCCAACCAGCCAGAGCGCGACCATATCCATTCCCAGGCAAAAGCGGCTGTCACCACCGGCCCGCAAAATCCCCTGGATGGCGGTCATGTTGAAGACCTTGATCCAAAAGCCCAGGCACATCACCACCATGGCCCATTGGGTTTGGCGGGTGGTTTCCGCATCATCGATGCCCATTACCGCCAGCAGTAGCGGCGATACAGCAAGGATCAGCAGCCCCAGCACGAAAGATCCCATGGGTGCGAACAGCATGAAGCGGTTGGCCATCCATTCCGCTTCACTGAAATGGTCCCGGCCCAGGCGCTGGCCGATCATAATGCCGCAGGCATTCACCAGCCCGAAAAACAGAGAGTGGTACATGCCTTCGATGGGTGCCAGCAGACTCATGACGGCCAGCGGGACCGTGCCCATTTGACCGGCAATGAGGTGGTAACCAAGTGAGCCGATGGACCAGATGGTGAAATTCACCACCAAAGGCCAGGTCAGTCGCATAAAACGGCCGGGCAGGCTGGAATGACGCAGGCTTATAAAAGCGGCTCGGCTAAGCTTGAGCGTGTCGGTACGCTGCACATCCCAGATCATCCAGCCCACCTGGATAACCCTGGCCAACACGGTCGCCAGCGCCGCCCCGGTAACCCCCATGGCCGGCACACCCAGGCCGCCATTGATGAACCACCAGTTCATGAAAATGTTCAGGCCGATGGCGACAATGGCGTACTTCAATGGCCAACCGGTACGGCCGATTGAACGCATGGCGGATTCATAGACGATGATTGCCTGGGTGGTGAACAGGGTTAGCCCCAACAACGTGAGGTAACGGCTGCCCAGTTCTACTACCTGAGCATCGTTGGTGCCAAAGCGAATCAGTACGTCGGCCTGCGTCAGAATCATAATCGTGAACGGAAGCATGACCACCAGTCCAGTGACCATGGCCAGAGCCAGAGTCTGACGTATTTTCTCAGGACGACCGGCACCAAAATACTGCGCCACCAGGATGCTGCAGCCGGTACCCAGCGCCGCCATGACCAAAATCAGCACGAAATTCAGCTTGGCCGAGAGCCCCACAGCCGCCACGGCTTCACTGCCCAGATGCCCGACCATTAACACATCGGCCATGCCCAAAGCCGATACCAGGGCAGACTGGAAGGCCACCGGTAAGGCCAATGCCAATACCTGTTGCCAGAAAATCCGATAGCTCATCCTGTCCTCCGATCATTGGTCTTGCAGGAAAAGACCTTTGCACACGACGGCCAGGGAGTGACCCTGCCGAGTGGCAGTAACTGTGAAAATGAATGATGGTGCAAGAGGAGCAGGCATTTACCTCGCCAGGGGGGGACTCGCCTGTTCATTGGAAGTGTTGTTATTCTGCGCTTATTCTAGGAAGGATTGCCTAACCTGACTATGTGTATATGAATCAACAACCTGTGAATATGGATCATGGTGAATTTCAGGATGTGCTCCATCTGGGGCCGGAATGCCGTGAACGTTTTTTGATAACCGAAGAAGTGCCCGAGATGCTGGACCACGGTATACACATGGGCGGCATCAGTTGGTTGAGAGGCAGTTATCAAGTCGGTCGGAAAGACCCGGATATTCATACTCTCCTGTTCACCATGGGCGGGCGGGGGCGCCTACAGGTGCCTGGGCGCACGTTGGAGATCACGCCGGGCAGCGTTACCCTTTTGCCCGCGCGGCGTCCTTTTCTGTTCGAATTGGGCGGCGACGATTGGCGCATGGCCTGGCTGCTGCTGAGAGACAGCCATACCTGGAGCACGCTGAAAGCGCAGGAAGCCGATGTGTTCCAACACGAGCAGGTGTGGGCCCTGTCACCCCTGATGGATGCGCTTTACCACCAGATCCGAACTCCTCGCCGCCGCCGGCTGGTCACTCTGCTGAATGAATTGCTGGTTGAGCTCTTGCTGCGCGAGACCGGCTACAGCCGGTTGGAAATGGCCGTGCGACAGCTTTTCGCCCAGTTGGAGGAGCAGTTGCATCATCACTGGACACAGGCCACCCTGGCCCAGGCCGTGCATTGCTCGGTACCGCATCTGAATCGGGTGTGTCGTAAACTTTATGGGCAGGGGCCGATGAGTCGTCTGGCTGATTTACGGTTACAGCGCTCCCGCGAACTGTTGATCAACAGCAATTGGCAGGTCAGCCAGATCGCCCAACGGGTGGGTTATTCCGATGCCTTCAACTTCAGCCATTGGTTCCGTGGACGAACTGGAATGGCGCCGTCTCAATATCGGGTGGCTCATCGTGAAAACCGTCAAGACAAAGAGGGATGAAGAACGGCCACAACTTGAGAATTTATATGATTGCCCTAACGTCAACACGCTTAACCATTACTGATCAGGCCATCCATGACAGAACCGACCTCGTCTGATTCGACTGAAAAACAGGCTCTGCCACCGATGGGCGGCAAGCGCCTTATTGGGTTGACGTTGCTGTTTCTAGCGCTGAGCGGCGCTGGGCTGTATACCGTTTATACACAGCTTGCCGACCCATCGGTGGAGCTGGATGGCCAGATCCTGTCCGTACCGGCCGTGCTTTTGTGCATTGTCCTGCTGCCGGTGTACTTTGCGGCGGATGGTTTACGATTGTGGTTCACACTCAAAGCCATGGGCCATCGTATTGGTTTGCCGGACATCACCCGGTTGGTCTTCCTGAACATTTTTGTCTCGAACATCACGCCCCTGGCCACCGGTGGGGGCCTTGCCCAGGTGTGGTTCCTTAGGCGTCATGGCGTGCCCCTGGGAACAGCCTTTACCGCCACTACCATTCGCACCGTGCTGGCGGTACTGTTCATTTTTGGCGCCACACCGGTTCTCATCTTTAACCTTCCTGGAGCGGAAGCAGCCACCAATAACAATTCGCTTAAGCAAGCATTGATACTGTGTGTCTCCCTCTACGGCGCTTTTTTCCTGACGTTGATGTTTCGGCCCCGCTGGCTCAGCCTACCCTTGTTGAAAGCCGTGGATATACTGCGGAGAACGCATTTGATCGGCACCTCCCGCCACCAACGGTGGCGTAACCGGGTGATGCAGGAAACCCGTCTTTTTACGGAAGGCTTCCGAACCTATCTAAAAGGCCCGAAAGTCGACGTGCTGGCCTCCTGGGTGGCCACGGCCATCTTTCTTTTATCGTTGTTTTCCTTTCCCGCTTTTATTTGCTGGGCTCTGGGTTACGATTTGGAGTACTGGCTTGTCGTCGGACGCATGGTGATCATCACCTTCGTTATGTATTTTTCCCCGACACCGGGCGCGTCCGGCATTGCCGAAGGGGTTTTCGGCCATTTTTTTTCCGGCTCTCTTGCGGCCGCCCACTTGGTTTTGGTCATTATTGCCTGGCGCGCCCTGACCATTTATTTGGGAATGGTCATCGGTTTGGTCGTCACTCAGCGTGAACTCGCCCGCCCAAGGAGGGAATCAGAATGAAGCTTTCACGTGTTCTATCTCCGCGACGGCTTAAGGTGGTGTTCTATTTGAACCTGCTGATTATCGTCAGTCTGGTGGGGTATCGGTCTTACCTAGCGCTCTTTGAACAGGATTATGCGGCTGTTCACGCCCGCCATATTCAACAGGTTCAGCAGGGGTTGGCCGGAGACAGCGCACTCCGATTTGCCGTAGTGGGCAATATCAATAACTCAGTCGGTGTCTTCGAACGAAAGATGATACCCCTGATCAATGAAGCTAAGCCGGACTTTGTGGTATCCGCCGGAAATGCCGTCAGCAGTGGCGGGGAGGATAAATACCGAGCCCTGTACCGCACCTTGAACCACCTGAACATGCCCTATTTTTTAACGGTGGGGGAGCATGAAACGAGTACATTTGGCTCGTTCCATTTTTACGACCATTTTGGTCCTTACTTCTATTCCTTCAAAGCGGGCAACAGCCAGTTTATTTTTCTGGACAGTACCGACCCGGATGCCTATCGGTTTCAGTTGATCTGGCTGGAGCAGCAACTGCTTGATCCCATGCCTGAGCACCGCTTTGTGTTTATCGGTCATCCGCTGGTGCATGCCCAGCAGGAATCCCCTCTGGATTTCGCCAACCAATATCTGGTGAATACCGAATTTCGGGACAGCCTGAAAACCCTTTTTACACGTCATGGCGTGACGGCTGTGTTTTCATCCAACCTCCATATTTTCGACCAGCAGATGGAGAAAGGGGTGCAATACATCACCACTGGCGGTGCCGGAGGCCTGGTGTTGAACGACGAAACCAGTTACTACCACTATGTGTGGGTAGCGGTGAATGAAGGCGAGGTCAGCATCGCCGAGCGCAAAATGGACATTGGCCAGCATCAGGTCCAGAAAACATTGGAGAGCCTATGGTTCTTTGTTCATTCCATATTTTATGTCGGCCGCCTGAACTTCCTGCTGGTATTGGCAGCCTTGGTGGCCATAGCCATTAAGCTTTATACCTCTATCTTCGTCGACCGGGATTATTACCCGAATTTCGACCTTGACCTGACACCCTATCAAGACAAACCCCTCAAGATCGCCATGGTGACCAATAACTATCTGCCCTTTATCGGGGGAGTCCCCATTTCCATCGATCGGTTGCGGCGGGGTCTTATCCAGTTGAAGCACCGGGTAATGGTGGTGGCACCCAGCTATAAAGACCAAGGCGAACCTGAAGAGGATGTGATTCGGGTACCCTCTCTGCTCACCCTGGGAGAGAAGGGGGAGTTCCGCATCGCCAATATATTCTCATGGAGGATCGTCAAGGGTATGAGGGCTTTCAAACCGGATTTGGTGCACATCCATCACCCCTTCTGGCTGGGATGGTTGGGTCTGGTTCTCGCCCGGCGGATGAAAGTGCCCGCTATCTACACCTATCACACCCGGCTAGAGCACTACGCTCACTATGTGCCTCTGCCGGGCCCCTTGTTCCGGAATCTGATCTCTCATAGCCTGGTTCGTCGATTCGCCAACCGCTGCCAGGGTGTGATTGTGCCGACTCATTCAGCCGAGGAATACCTGCGTATCATCGGTGTCACTTCCCACATCTACGTGCAGCCCACGGGAATTGACTTCGAGCGCTTCCAACAACGGTCCCCCGATTCGGAAGCGGCGCTGAAAAAACAGTTCGGAATAAAAGGCGAAACGGTTTTCGTAACGGTCTCCCGGCTCAGCAAGGAAAAGAATATAGGGTTCATCATAGAAGGGCTGGCCAGACTAAAGGAAGGTACCAATAAGCCCTTTAAATGTTTGATTATCGGCGATGGTGAAGAAAGAGACACCCTACAACAGCTGATAGACAGGCTTGGATTGGGAGATTGCGTCCACTTGGCCGGGGCGGTTCCCCCCGATGAGATGGTTAACTACTACCAGATCGGTGACCTCTTTCTGTTCGCTTCGAAATCCGAGACGCAGGGCATGGTCATATTGGAAGCCATGGCGGCTCATATGCCCGTGGTGGCTGTACGTTCCAGCGGTATTGACGACGTGGTCCGACAGGGCTTCAACGGGTATAAAACCCCCACGGACCTCCCTCTATGGACAGAAAGTGTTCAAAAATTGCTCGAGGATAAAGACTTAAGAACCACATTGGCCGATCAGGCCATGGATTACGCCAAAGGGTTCTCGATCCAACACTTTGCCGAGGATGTGGCGGAGATCTACGCCCATTCCCTGGCCTCTTACGCCTTCAAGCGGCAAACGAATAGAGGAAAAATCCCCCCTCGAAAAATCGAGTAAAAAGGAGAAAAGAGACATTAACCGCATCCTCTTGTAAGTTATTTCCTACAAACTTTGATAGTGTGGATCATGTCACAAAATGATAACCTGACCAGGTGGCTTGGTTGACTTCAAAGCCACTAAAGATTTTCATACCCCCACTTACAGTGAAGGCCCGCTCTGGAAAGAACGGGTAAGGCTTTCAACATGATCACGTCGTGAAGTTGTTGGAAGCCAGGACGACAGTAAAGACAAGGAAACGACAGGGACGCTGCGTCATCGCACCCTCACCCTGCGCTATGCCCCAGCGCGCGTGCCTGAAATTCTCCCCTGTCTTTTTCTGCGTTCCGACGCTGTGTGCTGTCGCCATTGCGCCGTGACGTGTTGTCCGGCCTGGCTATCGAATGTACAAAGGAGAAGGCAATGTCTGAAGGCATTTGGATGAAGAAGTCACTGGTCGCCGCTGTGGCTGCCGGTACACTGGTGTTGGCTGCGTGTAACGATGAGAGCGGTGACGCTACAACAACAACGACCTCTACCGAAACAGTTACAACCAACTACCAGACTATCAACAACCCGACTGGTTCGATTACTGGTGTGGTTAAAGACACCAATGGTAACCCCATTGAAGGTGCCACCGTATATCTGGGCAACCAGACTGCTGTGACCAACGTCGGTGGTCAATACTACTTCGCTGAAGTAGCTGTCACCCAAACCGTGAAGAACGATGGTGATTCGTATGCCCAGGCTCTCGCCCTGACCATCATTCCCCCAACAGGCTACCTGGGCGCGACAGTCACCGTGACCCCACAGGCCCAGTACTTCGATGGATCTCAGACCAGTGCGTCTGACTCTAATGAAGTCACTAACCCAGCTTCCACCTTCATCGACGGTTTCCAAGCCTCTGCGGGTACTGCGGTATTGCCAGCAACCACTGCGACCGTTACGGGTGTTCTGCGCAACGAAGAGACCGGCGAAGTTCTCAGTGGCGTTCTGTTGGCGCTGGACATGCTCAGCACCTCTACTGGGGTTAACCAGGAAGACACTCAAGACGGCGTTACCACCAGCTATAGCACACAAGGCTATACCGCCACCACGTCTTCCTCCGGCGCGTTTACTTTCACCAATGTCCCCTCAGACGCTATCCTGAAGCTGTCTGCCAGCAATTACACAGTTAACCAGAACGCCGACACTTCCAGTGAAAACACTACGGTCGCCCTGGGTGATGTTGATGCGACTCCAATCAGCAGTGCCGACTCTGTTGCTCCTTGGGTGAAGTCTGTTAGTCAGGTAGTTGACCAGTCAGCTGCTCGCGGCATGCTGAACGATGACGCCACCACTGTGATCACCGTGGTCTTCAGTGAAGTTATGTCCTCTATCGACGCCAACTCCATCCGTGTTCGTGACGTCGATGGTGGTCAATACCTTGGCTTCACCAGCACTCTGAGTGGTAACACACTGACACTGACTCTGACTAATGCGCTCACCGAAGGTCATGAAATCGATGTTCTTTTGTTGCGTGACGACTTTGTTGACACTGCTACTCCGGCCAATGCACTGGGCTTGGTAGACAACAACGGCGCCAACTCAAACATTGGTTTTGATGATACTCTGACTACTTCAGTCGGCAGCACCTATGTTCGCTTGAAGCTGAAGAGTTTCGAAGAAGCCAACATGGATGCCGAGCAAGTAACTCTAGATGAAACCAGCCAGCAGCGTCAGGACGTTCGTGGCGGCGCGCTTGATCTGGAGCAACTACAGACCAGTAACGATGCCTTCCTGGACGTCGACAACTGGACTGCAGGTATTCACCAGTTGAACACCGCTGACGATGATGACAGTTCCACCACCGCCGATGCCCAAGAGCGTATGCAGGCTCTGGCTACCGCCCTTGCTGGCACCATCGGCAGTCTGGAAAGCACAGACGTGTTCGCCAATACGGCCGGTATCCAGTTTGCGGCTACCAACGCTTCCTACTACGAAGTCGATGTATTGGACAGCGATGGTACTTCCAAGTTTAATGGCTTGGCTCGTATAGAACTGGACGGCGGTACCTTCGACCCTGCTCCGAATGCCAATCGCTTTGTATCTGACGTTGCAGAGAACGAAAATCTATACCTTGTCCTGCAAGGCGTTGAGCCAGGCGACCAGGTTCAGATCACTCCTTTCGACGAATTCGGCTATTCCGGTACTATGGCCAGCGTGGAGCTGGTTGACAATGTCTCTCCGACCACCATTCTGCAGAATGCTTATGGTGTGGCTGCCGACAACAACAATGGCAGCGTTGTGAGCCTCCAATACGGTGACGGTGGTGAGCAGTCTTCAACTCCGGATGCTGACATTGGTACCCCTTACCTGAACATTACTCCGCGTATGCTGAGCATTGTTGACGGTACTGCGGATGGTACTGATGAGGAAGGACTGGAAGGTCTTTACACCCTGAAGCAACTGTTTGACTTGAACACAGTTAATGCTATCCCAGGAGATGCAAACGAAGGTGAGCTGTTCATCGACGTAATGAACTTCCTGGATGGCAACATCGCTGGTTCAACACCGGGTGTATACGATGCTAATGCCTATACAGCATGGAATGTGGGCTCCCGTACCATCGGCGTAGCCTTCTCCGAAGACATCGTCCTGAATGATGCGGCACTCATTACCGAGACCAACATCGACGATGCTGTGCTGTCAAACTACGTAGCGAATATCGATGTGCTTCGTCAGGATGACAATGGCTCTACCTTCGCCGATTTGGTTCAGTTCGACATTGACAATGTCATCGCATTTGCCAATGGCGACCACAATGGCGTGATTGACTTCCAAGCCGCTATTTCTGATGTTGAAGGCAACTCTGGCGCCACAAACGCCAAGGTTGTTGTAGGCGACGCCATGCCGCCTCTGGTTGTATCTGCTCAATATAAGGGCAGCAGCCTGACCATCAACTTCAATGAGGATGTTGTAGTCGACACCTCTACTACAATCACGTTGGGTACAGTTCCAATCACTCTGGACCAGGATACTGTGGATGCCTTCAATGCATCGGCTGATCATTCTGTGTTGAATGTGCTTTCAAGTACTTGGGGTGACGACCTGGACCGTACAGCCGAATTCACTTTAGGTCAGTACGACGAAGCTGATAATGCTGATGGTTCTTTCCCAAGCGATCTGCATCGTCACGCTCGACTGGACTTCAGCGACATCGAAGATACCCGTGGTAATAACTGGGACGATTATTCCACAGGTGCAACGGCGACTTCAGAAGAGTTCTTCTTCTTCCAGCCAGACTTCGCAGCAGTGGATACTACTGGACTGTTTAGTGTAACCGGCTCTGACCTGGGTACGGTCTTGGGTTCCGCTGAAATCTCGGTTCGCTTCACGGGTACTCACCCAATCGATATCTCGGGTTGGGATGCCAACAATGATGGAACTATCTCTCAAAATGAATTTGAGAATAAGTTCACCTTCACCGATTTGAGCGGTGGTGGCGTTGATATCAATGTGGCCGATGATACCCATACCTTGGCAATCACCAATAATGGTAAAACCCTTACCTTCAACTTCGTGTTGACTGGTAACGTGGCGGCAGGCGACAACATTGCTGTTGGCGCCGATTGGAAAAGCCAGTGGGATAGCTCAGAGGTCTCAGCTCCTGGAGCTTCTGACGTCACTTTCTAAGTGGCATTGCTAAGTCTTCTTAATTAGCAGTTCAAGCCCGGTTGGTTCGCTAACCGGGCTTTTCTGTTTTTTGAGCTTACTCGGAAGCCAACTTCTTATAATTTCAACGCCGTATTATTGGTTTTTGTGAAATGCCCCGAGCAGTAGGTGGCCGGGAAAGTTTGAATAAAGTCGGAATATTAATATGGAGGTAGAAGTGCAAGGATATTTAATTAAAGGTATTGGCTGTATTTTGATAGCCGGGTATATGGCTGGCTGTGATAGTGGCTTACCTGATGTTCCGGACACGGCGCCGGAGACAGTAGAGACGTATTATGTATCCGGGACGTTGTCCGGGTTGACGGGTAAACTCTTGGTTCTGCAGCTCAATGAGGAATATACACTAACCTTGAACGATAATGGACGGTTTACCTTTGACTTTCCATTACCTGATTTCAGCGAATATAAGGTGGTGGTAAAGTCTAGTCCCGTGGAACCTAGCCAGGACTGTGTGGTAAAGAGTGGTACAGGTGTAGTTGAGTCATCCAATGTAGAGCATGTAAAAGTCGAATGTGTTTCAAAATCTTATTCCATTTCCGGAGTACTATCGGGCCTCCAAGGCGGTGTTGTAGTACTCGCCAATAATGGTGGCGATATTCTGACTTTACCTACGAACGGAGCTTTCGCGTTTCACGAAAAGGTATTCGACCAAAGCAGTTATGAAGTCTCCGTAGAAAGCAATCCATCCAATCCTAGTCAATTATGTAAGCTTGAAAATGGCAGCGGTAAGGTCCAAGGTGAAAACGTTTCGAATCTGAAGGTCGAGTGTACTACTGTCAATTACACAATTGGTGGTAGTGTTGCGGGCTTAAAAGGAAATGGCTTGGTATTGGAAAACAACTCTTCAGAATCGCTGGCTATTGAGAGTGATGGGGCATTTGAGTTTTTGAACTCGATAGCCGACGGACAAGGTTATATGGTGACCGTTGCCGCCCAACCTAATGAGCCGGACCAAGTATGCAGTGTGGCACAAGGCAGCGGTATCTTGTCAGGGGAAGGTGTTACTAACGTAACGGTCACCTGTGCTACACAGAGCTATCAGATAGGTGGGGCAATATCAGGCTTGGCAGGTAGCGGACTTGAAATTGGGCTAAATGGAACTCATCAGCTGACCATAACTGAAAATGGGGACTTCTCATTCGGCCAGCCGGTTGCCGATGCAAGCGCCTATTCCGTTTCCATTCTTCAACAACCGTCTGAACCCAGCCAAACTTGTTCAGTCATCAGTGGAGAGGGGGTGATCACGGGAGCCAATATCCAAAATATCTCTATAGAGTGTGAGACCAACGCCTATACGGTTTCAGGTACTCTTTCGGGGCTGGAGGGTCGTGGCTTGGTTTTGCAAAACAACCTTTCCGATGATCTCGCTGTAGAAAGTAATGGTTCGTTCACTTTTTCAACTGAAGTCATGGATCAAGATGATTACAGCGTTACGGTCAAAGTAAAACCATCCCAACCAGTGCAAAACTGCACTGTCCAAAATGGTCAAGGAACAATCGCTGCCTCAAATAAGGATGATGTTCTCATTAACTGCGTATCGGAGAAGTTTGCCGTTGGTGGTGTCCTGAGCGGCCTTGCAAGTGGTTCGATTACGTTGAGTCTAAATGGCGCTGAATCGTTAGTATTGAGTGGCGATGGTGCCTTTAAATTTAATACGCCGCTGTTGGATCTCAGCGACTACCAGGTCTCAGTATCGAGCCAAACGAATCCATCTCAAGTATGTAAGTTGAATCAGAGCTCCGGTACCTTAAATGGGGCCAATGTTGATAGTGTCAAGGTGAGCTGTGAAGCAGGTTATATTGTAGGTGGTACTATATCAGGACTGGAACAGGGAAATCTCATTCGCTTGACTAATGGTACAGACACGCTGTTGGTAAGCGGTAATGGTTCTTTTGAATTCAGTATGCCTTTAGCCAGTGGTGATGAGTACGGCGTAGTAATTGACCAGCCTCCCAGTCAGCCCGAGCAGCAGTGCACCCTCTTACACGCCTCTGGTACTGTCGGAAACTCTGATGTGAATGTCGTATCCATCAAGTGTTGGCCGTCAGCTACGGCTCTTTCTCTGGATTACCAACCCATTAAAATATTCAAGTTTAGTTGGCCTTCCAATCCTAACGTTACCTACTACAAATTGTTAAAAGACCCAGATGGGCAGCTGGGGTATTCAGAAGTAGTCGAGATTGAAGGGACAGAGGCCGGATACTCCTACGAAGCGGCTTTGCCGTTGGATATTCATGCACGATTTATCCTCGAAGCCTGCAACGACCATGGTTGCCAGGATTCAGAGCCGGTTTATGTTCAGGGTAATTTAGCGACTGCCATCGGTTACATTAAACCCTCGGTTGTCGGCAATTCAGACCAGTTCGGTTATTCCGTCGCAGTTAGTGGCGACGGGAATGTCGTGGCCGTGGGTGCTCCATACGAAGACAGCAGTGTTGAAAGTATGGACCCTCTGGACAATTCGGTTCAAGACTCAGGTGCAGTCTATGTATTTCGAAAGGTAGATGGTATTTGGCAACAAGAAGCCTTTTTAAAAGCATCCAATGCTGAAAGAGATGATAGTTTTGGTTACGCGGTTGCTTTGAACAATGACGGCTCGGTTCTCATTGCTGGTGCGCCTTTAGAGGATAGTAGCGCGGAGGGAGTGAATGGAGATCAAGGTTCAAATGAGAGTAATGATTCTGGGGCAGCCTACTTGTATGAATACATTGCTGGTAGTTGGCAGCAGGAGGCTTACCTTAAGAAGCCGTACGATCATTTTAACACTGAACGGTTTGGGTACTCCTTGGATATTGATAGTGATGGGAGGAATGTTATTGTCGGATCTCATGTTCAATGGGGTTATATTTTTCGTTTTGCAAAAAACTCAGATGGTTGGGAGTATGTCAGTTATTTAAACGCGCCTTCAAGCTATCAGGAAGGTTTTGGCAACTCCTTATCGCTGAGCAGTGATGGTGCTTCCAGTGTATATGGGCTGTATAGGGATCACTCCTCTTCTTCTGGCTTTGGTGGGGACCCGACTGATGAGACTCTTGGTAGTTCAGGTGCCGTCTATATAAGTAGCTCGACAACCAATAGAGGCGTATATACTAAAGCGTTTAATCCAAGCGTAAATGATAATTTTGGTTGGAGCACTGCTATAAGTGGCGATGGTCGACGTGTGGCGGTTGGTTCACCGAGAGAGGCAAGTTCGCTGGGAGGGATTGGTCAAGAAGTGGATGACGGGGCTTCTAATTCCGGCGCTGTTTATACCTATGTTAAGGGTAGTGGTGGCTCTTGGGAGTTCGACACGATGTTCAAGGCTTTTAATAATAAAACGCACTTGGCGTTTGGTTCTGCTGTAGTGTTGGATGAGCAGGGTAGCCTGCTCCTTGTTGGAGCTAAACACGAAGATAGTTTATCAGTCGGCTTGAATGAAGAGGGGGCAGACACTGATGGTAAGGATTCCGGAGCAGGTTATATATACGAACGAAAAGACGGAACCTGGACGCTTCTGGGCTATATAAAATCTCCCAATACGGAGTACGGGGATAATTTTGGTCATTCTATCGACATGAGTCTGGATGCTCAGGTCATCGCAATTGGGGCTCCTCTCGAAGACGGCGGGGCAGCTGGTATCGGGGGTGATCAGTCTAGTAATAGCTTCCAGGACTCCGGTGCGGTTTATTTGTATTAAGCCCTAGAAAGCATGCTCCGTAATGGATTCAATGTATTTTGATCGCCGTTACGGAGCCTGATCAGCTACCATGAGTATGTCGCTGCTACAATTGGCATTAGCGCTGGTGATTCGGGAGTTGAGCAGTGAGTATTCCTGAGTAGATTACTATGACGATATTACTATGCGACCTTTGAGCGGAATGAAAGGGCATAGGATATAGGATCATCACCATGCAAGATACTAAAAACGAAACCACAAATCTAAACTTAATATGTGAGGCTGCTTGTTAAAAAGATTCAATTTAGTCTTTGGAGAAACGCCGAGCTGCCTCGAAAAGGGAATCTCAACCTCCAACAAAACAGCAGAACTAAACTCCCATTTCTCCTCAAATACTTCCAATGCCCATTCTCCCTGATCAACCCCCCACTCATAGTGGTCCATAACATAGGTGGCTTGCTTGCTTAAACCTGCTCCCCACCAAAAGGTTCTGTTCCCAAGGCGAGCATCATGCATCAACAACATTTGAGCAGAAAAAGCATGGTTACTGGACCCTCGTTGGCCGACTTCCGCATCTGGGCGAGGTTGGTACCACCCATATTGCCCCCGAAATACGGCCTTGGAATGCCCTTCAACAAACAGAGGAAGGTGATAAGCGCCTGCCAGATCGACCCCAAAACTGGAAGGATAGGGCTGGTCAGCTTTTTGAAGCGTGTAAAAGGTACCGAGTGAACCTGTGTAAAATGCTTCATCCCATTCAAGGGCATAACCTTGCAGGCTGATGATCGCGCTGGTGGCAAGGGCGAGGGTGCTTTTCCTTATCATAGGTGTCCTTTGTGTCCGTTGCCTGCCACAAGGTGAGGCTTTTGGAATGCTGATGAAATAATGATTAAGGTGCCTATGGTATCTAAAACACGGTCCTGGGGGCAAACCGTGCGATTAGTGGTTATGCCTGAAACCGCTCAACGTTAGTCTTGATAAAACCCTACGAAAAAGTTGACATACACGGCCTTTCTCTGCCTAAACAGGTCTGTTTCATTCTCAATATCGTCCTGATACCCCTCAATCAACGCTATTGCCCTGTCTCTGGCTTTAACCTCATCCTGGCTTAACGAGCGATATAAACTGAGTTCGTGCCATGCCTGGAGGTTGGTGCCGGGCCAGGTTAGACCGTAGCCGCCTGGCTCGGTTAGTCCTCGTTCAGCCATTTTTTGTGTGGATAGCTCCAGGATGCGGTCGAGTTCATTTCTGAAGTCAATCTCCTCGAAATCTGAGGGAAGCGCCTGGCGTAATGCCACCAAACCGGAAACGATGAACCCGTGATATTCCAGTTGGGCATTGTGGGCGTCAATGGCTTCTCCCTCCTCGTTCAAAAAGGGAAAAATGCCAACCTCATGCAGTTCCATGGCTTTGTTCAAGTAAGCCGGGTTGTTCGTTGCCTGGTAGGCATAGCTCAGCCCCTTGCTGAGGGCTGAGAGGTAGTTGATGTTGCCGGTGAGCGGTTTATTCAACGTCCATTCAGCGGCAAGATTGATCGCGGGTAGCAGTTGGGCATCCTGAGTTTGCAAATATCTTTGGGCAAGCGTGGCGAGGGCATAGCCGTGGTCGTAATAAAGTTCTGCGATGTAGTCTTCAGGTAGGCTGATGATCCAGCCGTTCTGGATGCAGCTTGGGCATGCTTCCATGGCTTGTTGCACTTTCAAGCCGAATTCGGGGTTCTCGGCATCTGCGGGGAAACCGAAAACTCCGCTTCCACCCTGAGATTGAGCGAGGAGTAAGTAGTCGGTTACCTCGGCGGCTCTGGTGGCGTAGAGGGTGTTGTCCTCACCTAAAAAACCGTAGACATCCCCCCGCCAATAAGAGTCTCTTAGCGCCATTCTGTAGCCGGCTTGTGCGCTTCCCCAAACTCCGCCACCATCGTATAAGCGTTCACTGATCTCATGGAGAGTTTGGAAGGTCGAAATACTCTCACTGGTTGAAATACCGGCAGTGGACGAGCTGTTACGATCACATCCTGTCGTGAGTGCCAGACCGGTCAGGCTAAGGATTAGAAACGTGGAGGACAGTAGCGATTTCAAGGGTGCGCACCTTGGAGGTTTCCAAGGGGTATTATTCGCTATAAATGAAGAATGCGGCAACAGTTAAGGTTCAGCCCGCTTCTTTTTGATCCTCCGGGGCGGTCACAACGCGGTTTCTCCCGCTGTGCTTTGCCCTGTACATGGCTTCATCGGCCATGCGGATCAAATTGGAGGAGCTGCCGTAACCGAGTTCAGCCACACCGAAACTGGCGGAAACACTGAGCCCGTTCGGCCAGGTGAATTGGTTGATGCAGGCACGCAGCTTTTCTGCCAACTGCCTGGCATTTTTCAGCGGTGTATCGGGGCACAGCAGCAGAAACTCCTCTCCACCCCAGCGGGCCAGGATATCCTGATCACGGATGTGGCCGCGAATAAGGCTGGAGAATTCTCTGAGTATTTCGTCTCCCAAGGCATGTCCGTGTTGGTCGTTAATGCGCTTGAAATGGTCGATATCTATAAACATCAGGCTCAGGGGCCGGTGTTCTTGTTGGGCTGTCCGTACATGGTGATAAAGAGGGTCGCGTAAGCCGTATCTGTTTCTCAGTCCGGTCAGGGCATCCCGCTGAGCCTGTTCCTTAAGTTGGTTTTGGCTGATCTCAAGCGTTTTGTTCAGTGCGGCCAGTTCCTCGCTTCTTCGGTGTGCGTCCTGCAGATTGGTTCTCAATATGAAGCTGCGGTTCACTACCCAGGTAAAAGCGTACAGTACCCATATAGCGATTAAGAGCATGTATAACTGGTCTTTGGAAACCCATTTCCCTTCGAAGGCTATTTCTTCAATCACCATCCGGTAGCGCCCTTCATTCACGATGGAACCCGTGCTGATTTGCACATAGGGAATACTTTGATAGGTCGCCTTTTGCTGATGCAGAGGAAGGTCTGCCTGGCTCAGCCACCAGCTGGCGGTGCTGAACGTATCAAGCGGCACACTGAGCACACCCTGGTAGCGACCGGGGCTGTACTCGATTTGAGTGGGCATCAGTGTGTTGTACTGTTCTTCCTGAGTGAAGGATGGGGTGTGGTCCATCAGGAAAACGCGAATCTTTTCGTTCTCGGTAGGGGCGTCCAGTGTCAGGCGAATAAGCAACCGGTCGAAATCTTGTCCGTTGAGTCCGCTCGCATAGGTGACTCCCAATTGAAATTGAACTTCGCAATAGGGCCATTGGTACTGCATTTGAATCTGGCAGTCCATCACCAGGGCCTCACCCTCTTGCCGCAGGGTGGCCCGAGAGCTTCCTCCGTTGCTTTCATCGGTGACGACAAAGGTGGAGTGCCGCTCGTTGGGGTAAACCGAGTATTGGCTCACCATGCCATAGTGCTGCCACAGCATCAGTCCCATGCTTAGGAAGATCAAACCCAGTGGCATCAAAACGGGGATTAAGTCTTTGAGAAGACCAAACGGCTTTGTCATGATTTGCCTTAACAGCGGCACTGTGAGTGTATCTGCTGTTAAGTTTAGAGGAAGAGTCGTGGCAGCTCCCTATATGCCCTGTTACAAATCGCAAGGGAGGTGCTGGAAATGGTCAAATTGCTGACGGTTGCAGCCAGTGATGGCCCCGGATAGTTCCGGGGCCTGAAGCATTCATCGTCAGCTGACTTCTTTGGCGAGGATCTTGGCGGCCCATTCTTTGGGGCCAGTCTGATGTACGGAGTTGCCTTGGGTATCCACGGCGACCGTGACGGGCATGTCCACGACGTCGAATTCGTAGATCGCTTCCATACCGAGGTCCTCAAAGGCAACCACCTTGGCGCCGCGGATGGCTTTGGAAACCAGGTAGGCCGCTCCGCCAACCGCCATTAAATAGCTCGCTTTATGTTTGGCGATGGCTTCGATAGCGATGGGGCCGCGCTCCGCCTTGCCCACCATACCGATCAAACCGGTGTGTTCCAGTACGGTGTCGGTGAACTTGTCCATTCGGGTGGCGGTGGTAGGGCCCGCCGGGCCGACTACTTCTTCACGCACCGGATCTACCGGGCCGACGTAGTAAATCAGTTTGTCGGTCAGATCCACCGGCAGTGGCTCGCCCTTATTGATCATGTCGACCATGCGTTTATGGGCGGCATCGCGGCCGGTATACATCTTGCCGTTGAGCAACAGGGTTTCACCGGGTTGCCACTCGAGCATGTCGTCTTTCTTCAGGCTGTTCAGGTCCACACGACGAGCCGTCGGACCGGCATCCCATACGATGTTCGGCCAGTCTTCCAGGCTTGGGGGCGTCAGTTCCGCCGGGCCGGAGCCGTCCAGTACGAAGTGGGTGTGACGGGTGGCGGCGCAATTGGGGATGATGGCCACGGGTTTGTTGGCCGCGTGGGTCGGGGCGTCTTTGATTTTGATGTCCAAAACGGTGGTCAGACCGCCGAGGCCCTGGGCCCCGATGCCCAAGCTGTTGACCTTGTCGAACAGCTCCAGGCGGAGTTCTTCGGCTCTGTTGCTGGGCCCCCGGGCTTGCAGCTCCTGAATATCGATCGGGTCGAGCAGGGATTCCTTGGCCAGCAGCATGGCTTTTTCGGCGGTGCCACCGATGCCGATGCCGAGCATGCCGGGCGGACACCAGCCGGCGCCCATTTCGGGGACCACTTTCAGTACCCAGTCCACAATGGAGTCGGAAGGGTTCAGCATGGCGAATTTCGATTTGGCTTCGCTGCCACCCCCTTTGGCGGCGACGTGAACGTCGACCGTGTTGCCGGGAACCAGGCGGGTATGAATGACGGCCGGGGTGTTGTCTTTGGTATTCTTGCGGGCACCATCAGGGTCTTCCAGAACGGAAGCGCGCAGTACGTTGTCCGGGTGGGTGTAGGCGCGGCGAACGCCTTCATTGACCATGTCTTCAACCCCCATGGTGGCACCTTCGAAGCGTACATCCATGCCGATATTCAGGAAGACGGTGACGATGCCGGTATCCTGACAGATAGGGCGGTGGCCTTCGGCGCACATCCGGCTGTTGATCAAAATCTGGGCCATGGCGTCTTTGGCGGCCTGGGATTCTTCCCGTTCATAAGCAGCGTGAACAGCCTGGATAAAGTCTTTGGGGTGATAGTAGGAAATGAACTGCAGAGCGTCGGCTACGCTCTGAATCAGGTCGTCCTGCTTTACAGCGGTCATGAAGGTCTCCTGTGCCGGTGAGCTCGGTGGCGCGAAGTGTACACTAAAAATTTAAGAGAGCGGAGCGTGCGAAAGTATTAGCCGTCGGGCTCGCACGGGTGTCCATGGAATGGGCCGGGCAAGGGTGGATGCTGAACGTTAAGATGACTTGCAAAATTCAAACAAGCGTTTAAATTGAGGGCACAGTCTATTGGAAGACCCGTTATGAGCGAGATCGTTCAACGTTTGAACAAAGGGGTGTTGGAGCTGGCCCTGAACCGGCCTGAAAAACGCAACGCCCTGACCGAGGCCATGTACACCGAGCTGTATGAGATTCTGCGGGGTGCCAAGCAAAACCCCGAGGCCAAGGTAGTATTGATTACCGGTCAAAAATTCTTTTTCACCGCCGGGAACGACCTCCGTGATTTTATGGAAAACCCCATGGAGGATGATGACGCCCCGGTACTTCGTTTCCTGCGTATGATGGCGGATTTCCCCAAACCCCTGGTCGCCGCCGTTAACGGTCCCGCCGTGGGTATCGGAACCACCCTGTTGCTGCATTGCGATTTGGTCTACAGCGGGGAAAGCAGTGTTTTCCAATTACCCTTCGTCAATCTGGGCTTGGTGCCTGAATTTGCGTCCTCCTACCTGTTGCCCTTGAAGGTGGGTCACGTCAAGGCGGCGGAGTGGCTGATGCTCGGCAAATCATTCGGCCCGGAAGAGGCTCTGAGTGCGGGACTGATCAACGCGGTGTTTGGTGATGAAAACTATTTGAATGCGGCTCACCAGCAGGCTCAACTGTTGGCCGCTCAACCTACCGCGGCGTTGCAGGCAACGAAACGGTTGATGAAGCATCATTATATGGGAGCAATATTGCACTCAATCGACGAGGAAGCTCGAATATTCCAGCAGCGTTTACGCAGCGAGGAATTCCGTGATGCGGTTGCGGCTTTTTTTCAATCGAAGAATGAAAGTTAGAGCGAAGGCTTTTGGTTGGCGGCATGAATTCATGCCGCCATTCGGTCCCACCCCGCTTTCACTGTCCGGCAAACAATCGTTTGCGTTCCCGTACCAGATACCCCAGCACCAGTCCCCAGAACGCCCCTCCGATGCCGAACAGGCTCAGGCCTGACGCTGTAACCAGCAGCGTTACCAAAGCAGCCTCGCGATCATCATCTGTTTTTAAGGCGATAAACAGGCTGTTACCTATGGTGGGCAACAGAGCTAATCCAGCCAGCGTAACCAAATAGGCCGAGGGGACGGAATTGAAAAAGGCCACGACGGAGGCCGCCATCAAGCCCAGGGCGATATAAAAAATCCCGGCGGATACGGCGGCTGTGTATCGTTTGGATTTATCTGGATGAGCATCGGATGTCATGCAGATAGCCGCCGTGATGGCGGCCAGGTTCAGCGCAAAGGCGCCAAAAGGGGCGAGGCCCAGCGTCGTGAGCCCGGTCCATTTAAGCATGGACGATGTCGGTGAGCGATACCCGGCTGCGGTCAGAGTGGCGATGCCGGGCAGGTTTTGCGATGCCATAGTGACAATAAACAAGGGCAACGTCAGGCTTAATAAAGCCGCCACGGAGAAAGAGGGGCTTTGCAAAGTGGGCTTGCCGAACGCCCATAACCATTGGCCTGTGTCCACCCGGTCCAACACTAGTGCTAGCAGCAGGCCGATGAATGCGACCCAAAGCACCGCGAACCGGGGGGCAAACAGTCGGGTCGTGAAGTAGGTCAGAATCATCGCTCCGCTGATAGCAGGTTCCTGTCCCAGGGCGGCGAAAGCATCCATACCGAAGGGGAGCAGAACCCCCGCCAACATGGCGCTGGCAATGGCCGGGCTGAGCTTTTGGGTCAGTCGTTCGGATTGACCGGTGAGGCCAGTCAGAAAAATCAATATACCCGTTAACATGAAGGCCCCTATGGCATCCGCCAGCGAGAACCCTGACAGACTGACCACCAGGACAGCAGCTCCCGGAGTCGACCAGGCTGTCACCAAAGGGAGCTTGTGCTGGAGCGAGAGCCCGATGGAGGTGATGCCCATGCCCAGACCAAGAGCCCAAAGCCAGGAGCCAGCCTGAGCCGGAGTGGTTCCTGCAGCCGCCGCGGCCTGAAAAATGATGGCGGCCGAGCTGCTGAAACCCACTAAAACGGCCACCAGGCCGGCGCTGACGCTGCTAAGGGAGAAATCCTTGACCACGGTGACCTCGTCTTAATTGTGCGTTATAGCATACAATCATCGGAAAGTTCGCAAGATAGCATTGTGCGTTATAGCGCACAAGTGGAGTGTTGATGAGCGCGATACAGGATCGACTGGCGGAAGGGCTGAAGCAGCTGCGTCGGCAACGACAGTGGAGTCTCGACCGGGCCGCAACGGAGACCGGGGTAAGCAAGGCCATGTTAGGGCAGATCGAGCGTGGGGAATCCAGCCCTACATTGAATACCTTGTGGAAGATCGCCCGTGGATATGAGCTCTCTTTCTCCCAATTGATGGCTCCGGTAACCGGACCGGAGACGATTAAAGAAACGCTGGAGCCCAGCGGCAGTGATCTGCGGGTCCGGCCGTTGGTGCCCTACGATAAATCGATGCGGACCGAACTGCTGGATATGGAATTGTTACCGGGCTGCTATCGCGAGTCCGACCCTCATGAAAGAGGGGTCATCGAGCACGTGATCGTGATCCAGGGGCGGATGTCGGTACTCAGCGGTGGCAAGTGGCACCCTTTGGGGCCCGGGGATGTTTTCCGCTTCGAAGCGGACACCGCACATGGATACCGGAACGACGCTGAGGATCAGTCAGCGTTCTTCCATAACCTGATTCATTACCCGCAGGGGCGGGCCGACTGAACATTTGGTTCAAAACAGGTCCAGCTGAGGGGGTGGGGTTGAGGCGTCTGAATCCGTTTCCTCCGGCTGTTTCTGCTTGGCGGCAGGCGATGTTTGTCCTGGCTGTTCCGGCGCATCCAACCATTGCCGCTGTTGCCGGGCGCACCATTCCTGCACCTGTTTAAGAACGTCCGACTCCGGATTTTCCGCAATCAGCGCCTCGGTCCGAGAGGTTGCCTCAGCCAACGTCAGGCTGCTACCCCAATCGGCTTCACTCAGGTGGTGGTGCACCTGTTCACGCCAGATGGCTTGTTCCTGAGTACTGAGTGAGTCTGGGAAATGCCGTCCCCGGAGATTAAACACCAAAGCTTTTTGTCGATCGTCATGCAAGGCATCGGCAATGCCCGACCATTTTTCGGGGTGGTCGCTGCTGCGGCGAATCTGGTTCAACACGCCCCGGTCATGGTCCTGAATAAAGCCTTCATAGAGTGCATGTTCCGGGTCCGGGGAGGGCGTTCTCTCTTCGCTGCGGAACACATCCCGCGCGAGTGTGACCAAATCGTGCCAGTGGTCGACAATATCCCGGTGTCGCTCTATAGCCTCCCGGTCCAGCTGGAAACGCTCGGCGACGGTATCATCCAGCATCTTGTAGGGGGCGATCATCGGGCTGCGGTTAATGTGCAGCGTCCGTAATGGGGGGCGTCGAACGCCTTCTGGCAGTTCGCTGGTAGTAGTATAAAGCCATGTGCGAACTTCATCGGCGTTGTGGTCAAGCAACCAGCTTGGGTCTTCGATCAAATCCAGCACTATGATTTCATTGCTGCGCTCGGGGTGTTCTATCAGTGGCAGCTCCACGGTCAGGCATCCCCGTTCCGCTGGGATCATCCCACTGACATGCAGGTAAGGGGTGCGCTCTTCGATTGCGAGTAAGCGCCGAACCTCGTGTTTAAATCGCAGCGACAGAGCGTAGTCGAACAGCTTGGGTTGGTGGCGGCGAATCAGTCGCGCTAATTCAATGGTGGCGAGCACATCACTCACTGCGTCGTGGGCATTTTGGTGTTCAATGCCGTTGGCAGCGGCAAGATGCTCCAACTTAAAGGAGGGTTTGCCGTCCTCGTGGGTGGGCCAGGAGAGGCCTTCAGGTCTTAGTGCATGGGTCAGGCGTACCACATCCAACAAATCCCAACGACTGTTGCCGTTTCGCCATTCCCGGCTGTAGGGGTCGAGCAGGTTGCGGTAAAACAGGTACCGGCTGAATTCGTCGTCGAATCTTAACGTGTTATAGCCGGTGGAACAGGTGCCGGGTTCCGACATCAGCCGATGAATGCTCTCGGCGAATTCCCATTCCGTCATGCCTTCGGCATCACATTGCTGGGGGCTGAGCCCGGTAATGAGGCAGGAAGCGGGATCAATGACGGTATCGGGTAGCGGGCGGCATTTCCAATCCACCGGTTCGGCAATGATGTTCAGGTCCGCGTCGGTGCGCACGGCCGCAAACTGGGCAATGCCGTCGCGTCTGGGGTTGATTCCCCAAGTTTCGTAATCGTACCAAAGGAAGCTGGTTGGCTGTCTCATAATGGGGGGTGTTCCGGGGCCATCCATTAAGGTTTACACTGGTCTTATTAAGCCCCCACCATAACATTGATTGATGTTTCCGGCACGGAGATGACACCTGCGTAGCCCGGCATAGTTCAGACGAGGGATGTGACATGGTCGTGTTAACCAAACTGTTTGGCAAAAAAAGCAAGAAAATTCCTACACCCGTGGCCTCGACCAAAAAGATGCCACCGGTGGTCGAGAGCGGGCCCAAGCCTCTCTCGTACTGGGTTGAGCTCAGCCGCAGTGCCGAGCGGAAGGAACATCAAAATGCCTTGGCTGAACTGGCCCGAAGACTGGATGCTGGAGAGTGCAGTCTGTCCGAGTTGGAAACCCTGGGCCTCGCCAAGGCGGACCATCTGGCGTTACAGCTACATCGCGATACCGATTTGGTTGTCGAGGGTATTGCTCAGGAGGAGTGGGTAGCCCTGGCGCTTCAGGGTTTTTCCGCCGCCGTGCGCAAAGCCGCTGCGGATCGGGTGGGGTCGGAATCCTCTTTGGAAGCCTTGCTGAAATCGAGCAAGGGTCGCGATAAAGCCGTCTACCGTATCGCCAAGGATCGCCTGGAGCAGATTCGCCAAACCCAACGCGAACTGATCGAGCAGCAGAACCGGGCCCTTGCAGTGGTTGAGGCCATGGAACGCCACGCCAATGCCTCTCTCGACCCACTGTACGCAGGCAAGCTCAGGGGCTTGGTTGATCAATGGCAGGACTGGCAGACCCATGGCGATGACGCATTGCAACGCCGTTTTGAACTGGCCCGCCAGACAGCGGAAAGCCGCATCGAGGAAGTTGAACAGGCTGCCCAAGCGGAAGAGGAACATCATCAGGCGCTGGCCATGGCCGACCAAAATCGACAGCGTCTGGTCGAAAATGTGTTGAATGAACTGCGGGAACGGATCGATGCCATCTCGCTCTCTGAAGAAGAGCTTCGCGAAGCGCAACTGTTTCTGACTGAGCAGCAACATATCTGGCGTGAAAGCGAACAACTGAGCCGTCCGGCGAAGGATGAGGAGCGCGCCTTTCATCGACTGTGCACGGCGTTTGAAGCGGTACTGGCTAAACAGGCGGCCATTCAAACACGTTTTGGATCCTTGGACGATCTGCTGCAACGTCTGGAGCAATCGCCCGAGGCCATGGATGCCGAAGCTCACGCCTTGGATGAATGGTTGCATCATCTGGATTGGCCACAGGATTCCACTCCGCCTGAACTCAAAGCCAGGGTGGAACAGGTGCTTAGCCATCACCATGACCAGTTGGAAGAACATCGAAAAAAAGAAATTCATGCGGTTCGTCAGGCCAGGGGGTTGATGCGTCGTTGCATGGCCGCCGTGGATGAAGGCCATCTTAAGCGTGCTTCAGGGCTGTTGCATGGTGTTCAGGATGCTCTCGAAGGCCTTGCGGAATCGCACCATCCCGGATTGTTTCGTCAGTTCGAGGAGACCCGCGAATCAGTCGAAAAACTGCGGGACTGGCAAAGCTTTGCTGTTAAACCGAAGAAAGAGGCGCTGATTCAAAAAATGGCGCAAATGGTCGAGCAGTCCATCGAGCCGGAGGACAGAGCCCGGACTATTCGCGCCATGCAGGATGAGTGGCGGATGCTCAGTCGCGGCCTGCAGAACCAGCATCAGGAACTGTGGGAAACATTTCACGAGCTGGCTCAGAAAGCCTATGAGCCGTGTCGTGAGTATTTCAACGAACAAAGCAAGCTGCGTAGCCTGAACCTCGAGAAGCGTAAAGAACTGGTTCAACAATTGGAGCAATATGAAGGGTTAACCGATTGGGAAAACCCCGACATCAAAGAACTGGACCGAGTGCTGAACATGGCCCGTCAGGACTGGCGGCGTTTTTCCCCGGTCGATCGGGCTGCCAATAAATCCGTCCAAAAGGCATTTGATGAGGTTTATCAGCGCATTCGTGGCCGTTTGCAGCAGGAACAGTCCGAGTTCCGCGAAGCCAAACTGGCGATTATCGAACGGGCCCGATTGCTGCTGGACGAAGAGGATGTCCGCCAGGCAACGGAAGCCGCCAAACAATTGCAAAAAGAATGGCAACAGGCTGGCCACTTGGCGCGGCGAGATGAACAAGCCTTATGGAAGGATTTTCGTGCCATCTGTGACGAGTTGTTTGAGCGCCGTGGTCAGCAAATAGAAGCGTTTAAAGCGGATCTTGAAGCCCATCGTCATCAAGCCGAGGAAGTCATTGCCAAGATCGAGGGGCTGGCTGGCGCGGATAACCCCTTGAGCGAACAGGATCTGTATCAGGCGCTTCGTGAGGAATTCAAACACTTGGGCACCCTGCCCAAGGCGCATCATAAAGAGCTGATGGAGCGCTATAACAAAGCGTGCAAGGCATTTGAAGCCGGTTGCCGTGCTGCACGGTCTCAACAAAAGGATCAGCACTGGCAAAACCTGATCGATTGGGTGCATTTAGCAAGGTTCGATCAGACCAAAGAACTGGGTGAGCTGGCTGAAACCTTCGCCCAAGGGGAGGTTCCTTCCCCGGCCCGGGACCTGGAAAACCGATTGAGTGCCTGGCGTCAGGCGCCGCAGCCGGAAGAAGCTGAACTGCTGAGGAAGCGCACCATCGAACTCGAAGCCCTAGCCGAGCTGGAAACGCCGGAGGCGGATCGTGCGCTACGCATGGAGCTTCAAGTGAAACGGTTGCAGGAAGGCATGGGGCGCTCACCCACCCAGGAAGATTTCGATCAGGCCGTTGTGGAATGGTTGGCCACCGGAAGCGTCGCTCAAGCCGATTACGAACCCCTGGCCGAGCGGATGGCGGCGGCCCGAATCGCATGGCTGGGCAGAAAAAAATGAAAAAAATCAAAAAGTTAATTGACAGGCGCCAGGTGGATCATTAATATTCGCAGCCGTTGAGGGGTGGTGACCAACCGGTCAGGATCTCTCAAAACAGTTTGATTTGGGGTGGAGCAGTCTGGTAGCTCGTCGGGCTCCCCAACCCAAAAGAGCCGAAGGGAGTCACCGACCTTCGGGTTTATGAGCCCGACCCAACCAGGGTTCATGTTTAACAGGTGGCAACAGTTTGATGCGGGGTGGAGCAGTCTGGTAGCTCGTCGGGCTC
>CBFGUW010000002.1:0-185183 GCA_965652395.1 uncultured Saccharospirillum sp.
TTTTGGCGCATTGTGACGCCGTTAATAGAGGGGAGGAGACCATCTCATCATCCATACGCGGCATTTCCATATCGAGCACAATCACGTCCGGCCAGGCTTTTTCCATTTTGGCGAGGGCGAATACCGGGTCGGCGGCGGAGCCGATGACATTGATCCCTTGGTCTTTCAACACCTGGCCCAATACCTGACGCACCAAGGCGGAATCATCGACGATAAACACTCTTGGGCCAGTGGTCATAATGCCTGTCTCTCCCGGCTGGTCAGCGCTTGTGTCTTTCGATAAACCGCGGGTGCTGTCAGCCTGAGCGGCAACGCCAGACCATGAAGGGATTCTGAATGACCAACAAAAAGCAGGCCGCCTTCCCGAAGCCGGGCTGCGACCTGTTCAAGAATGTGCAGCTTGTCGACCGGGTTGAAATAAATAAGAACATTGCGCAGGAAAATCACATCGAAGCGCCCCAGGGACTCCGGCAATGGCCGCATCAGGTTGACACTGGAAAACCCTACTTTACGACGCAACTCGGGGCTTATCTGAAAGAAACCAGCCATATCGTCCACCCCTTTACGACAATAGCGCACAAGATAGGACCGGGGGATATCGGATGAGGCCTTTTCCGGATATATGGCGGCTTCAGCCGTTCGCAGCATCCGCTGGGAAAGGTCGGACGCCATTATCTCCCAGTGATCGTTCGGTAGAGTTTCGGCCAGGATCATTGCGATACTGTACGCCTCCTGTCCCGAGGAGCAGGCCGCACTCCAAACCCGCAGCGGAGTTCGCGCGGTCGGCAACGCGTCCCGTAACAGATCGAAATGCCGTGACTCACGGAAAAAGCGGGTTTCATTGGTGGTGAGCACATCGATCAGCTGCTGGTGCTCACCGGCATCCCGCTGCACGCGTTGAATGTAAATACGGAAATCGCCCAGACCCAAACTCTGCAACCGGCTCTGTAATCGGTTGGCTACCAGAGACCGCTTCTGGACACCGAGATGAATACCCGAGGCCTCCCGCATGATCCGCTGAATAACCGCGAATTCCGCATCGCGCAACGGCACATTGAACAGAGTCACGATAGGGCGGTTCCACTGTCGTCGAAAGCGACCGCCGTTGCTTGCACACGCGCCTCGGCAATTTGTTTCATATCTTGCAAAGACAGTACATTCGCCAGATCCAACAGAACCAGAAAACCTTGTTCATCCTTCGCCATACCGGCGATGAAATCCGATCGGATACCGACACCAAAACGCGGCGGCGCTTCGACTTCGTCGGCTTCGAGATCAAAAACCGCCTCAACGGATTCCACCACAAGCCCCATTTCCCGGGCATAATCGGTATGATCCAACTCCAGAATAATGACGCAGGTTCGCTGGGTACGGGGGGTGATGTCAAAACCAAAACGACACCCAAGATCCACCACGGGAACCACGTTGCCACGTAGGTTGATAACGCCTCGAATAAACGCAGGCATCATCGGCACCGACGTCAGATGGTCGTATTCAATAATTTCCTTGACGACACGAATGGGCAACGCATATCGCTCACCGCGGCACCGGAAAGACAGGTATTGCTGAGTGCCGCCTGCAACCGCCGGTGACGGACCGGCGGTTTCCTCCTGATTTACTTTCAAACCGGTAGCATTCATCTTTCACCTCAGTGGTTATACTCGACAAACTTGCCGGAAAAATCAGTGTCGTCATTTACCGGGGTACTGCTGTCCTGTTGACGCAATGCCGAGGCCAAAGCAGAGCGGGCCGGGTTGGAACGGCGGCTCTTACGCCCCTCCTCCAATTGGAAGAAAGCAACCAGGTCGACCAGACTGGTCGCCTGAGCATTCATTTGCTCCGCTGTCGCGGCCAGTTCTTCCGAGCCGGACGCATTTTGCTGAGTCACCTGGGTCAATTGAGCCATGGCGTTGTTGATTTGCTCAACACCGGACGCCTGCTCCTCCGAAGCGGCGGTGATTTCCTGAACGAGGTCGGAGGTTTTCTGGATATTGGGAACGATCTCCTCCAACATGGCTCCGGCCTGCTCCGCCAGATGAACACTGCCGGAAGCCACCTCTCCGATCTCCTGTGCCGCTACCTGCGAACGTTCGGCCAGTTTACGCACCTCCGCCGCAACCACGGCGAACCCTTTACCGTGCTCACCGGCCCGTGCCGCTTCGATGGCTGCATTCAAAGCCAGCAAATTGGTTTGGTAGGCGATGTCGTCGATGATGGTGATTTTTTCGGCGATCTGTTTCATCGCCGTGACGGTTTCCATCACCACCTTGCCGCCACGCCGTGCATCTTCCGCTGCCTTGGTGGCGATACCATCGGTAACGCGGGAATTTTCGGTGTTCTGGCCGATGGAAGCCGACATTTCCTCCATAGAGGCACTGGTCTGCTCAACGCTCGCCGCCTGCTCACTGACCGCCTCGCTGATTGATTGGGAGGTCGCGCTAACCTGGCTGGATGCCGATGACAAACCATCCGCGGTTTGCCGAACCTCACTGATGATGTGGCCGAGCTTTTCAACCATCGTGCGCATGGCCGCAAGAAGGGAATCGTTGTTGTGGGTATCGGTAGTGATGTCGATATTCAACTCTCCTTGGGCAACACGACGGGTAATGGCCACGGCGTAGTCCGGCTCACCACCCAACTGCCGAACGATTTGGCGGGCGATCATGAATCCCAGAATCAGGGCCATGATCACACCTCCGATGATGGCACTGATCATGATCAGCAGGCTACGGTTATAAATGGCGTCTGACTCCTCGGAGGTCTTCTGAGCGTTCTGTATTTTATTTTGTGCCGCCGCCGTTAACGCCGCATCGATCTCCTGGGTCTGCAGACGGAAGTCTCCGCCAAGCAATTCAATAACATCATCATTCTGACCAATCGGTGTGTTGCGGGCTACGGAGATAATCTTGTTCAGAGCCTCCCGGTAATGCCCCATTTCCTCTTCCACCTGCTGCACCAAAGCCAAACCTTCCGAGGTAGTAAAGTACGGCCGAGCCTCGTCAATCGACTTTGTAAGAGCCTGCATTTCACCAGGCAGTCGATCCAACAGTTCGTTTTTTCGATCCTGAGTCTGAGCCAGAGGAATGGAGCGTGCACTGATAGTCACATACATCTGGTTTATATTGGCCTGATCGATTTGCTTCATGCCCAACAGATCGGTGTCATACATATCTTCGGCAATGTTTTGGATATTCCCCATGTTGACGATGCCGACCAGACCAATGATGGCGGTAATGATCGATGCCAATAAAAATGCCAGCACCAATCGGGTTCTTAACCTGAGTTGGTTAAACCAGTTCATAATTGCTTACTCCGCGTGTTTAAGGTTGAGTCATTCTTAAGGTGGTGGGCTGGGTAAGAATTCGCGACTTCCGGTGATTGCGTAATACGAAGCAGCCCCGGTACGTCGAGGATCAAGGCGACATCGCCCGACCCCAGAATGGTGGCCCCGCTCAATCCGGGCAAATGTTCGAACAAGGGGCCGAGTGGTTTAATGACCGTTTGAATCTCTCCATGCAGTTGGTCGACCAGAACTCCGGCTGACTCCCGACCGTGCCCAACCACTAACAGACTTTGTCGATTTGTGGTTCTGCAGGGCAGCTCAAAGGTACGGTGCAAATCCAAATAGGGTAAGGCGTGGCCGCGCAGCTCGCGGTAGCCCGTGCGAAGTTCCCGGCCGCGCAGGTCTCCACTCTCGATGCATTCCTGCACCGCATCCAGAGGAACAACAAAATACTGTTTACCGGCACTGACCAGAAACCCGTCGATAATGGCCAGGGTCAGAGGCAAGCGTATGCGCATGCAACAACCGCGACCAGGGTGGTTTTCGATCTCCAGCGAACCGCGCAATGCATCGATATTACGACGCACGGAGTCCATACCCACACCGCGCCCTGACAGGTTGGTCACAGAACTGGCCGTCGAGAAACCGGGATGAAAAATCATCTGTAACAGCTGCTGCTCTTCGAGCTCTTCATCGGCGTCGATCAGCCCTTGGTGAATGGCCTTTCGTCGAATCTGTTCGGGGTCGATTCCCCGGCCATCATCGCCCACTTCAATGACTATCATACCGGCTTCATGGTAAGCGTTCAGATGAACGATACCCTGCTCGGTTTTCCCCGCCTGGCGGCGTTGCTCAGCCATTTCGATGCCGTGGTCGATAGCGTTGCGGACCAAGTGAACCAGGGGCTCATGAATACGGTCCACCAGTGTCTTGTCCAGCTCCGTGTCCGCGCCACTGATGGTCAGGCGTATGTGTTTCCCCAAACTGTCGGCTGTGTCACGCACCACCCGGTGAAAACGATTGAAGGATTCACCGATTTCGACCATGCGCAGTTGCAGAGCCGCTTCACGGATACGCTCGACATGTTGATGAATATCTTCCAGGCTCTGGTTTAGCGCTGGGTCAGTATCCTGCCGGGTTTTTAAACGTGCCCCTGCGGCGGCGATGACGAGTTCGCCCACCTGATTGATCAATTCATCCATTTTTTTGGCGGAGACGCGTAAAAAGGCATTCTCCCCGGGGCGTTTTTCTCGGCCTTTTCGCTGCTTATCCAAGGCGGCCTCCACAATGGGAGCGCTCACCGCTTCAGCGGCAATAAGCTGAGCACCAAGCGGAAGGCGCTCCGGCTCTTTCAGTTCTTCCTGCAGGCGAAGATGTTCATCCAGCTGTGCTTGTGTCAGCTGTCCGACCCGTACCAGAATTTCTCCCAACCTCATGTCACCTTCCGGCAACGCCTGAATCAGTTCGAGGTAGTCCTCCACACCGGCCGAAGGTGAGAGAATGCGAATGGTGGCCAGGTCCTGAATAAACTCGAAGACCGATTCGATCTCCTCCCGGGTGGCAGCACTGGACAGCGAGACCTCCACACCCAAATAGCATCGCTCGGGTTGGTAATCGCCCCGACTTGCAGGGAGCTCATCGTCTATCAGTACGACCTGTTCCAATGCCCCCAGCCGCTGCAAATACTTGAGAAACGAGGCTGGATCGAATCCGTGTAAAAACAAATCCGGTGAGAACCGTAGAGACAGGTGCCATCGGCCGGACGCTTTGACGGTTGATGGCGTGGAGTTGTCGACCGGGCTATCCTCAGGCCGGGCATCCGGCAAGTACTCCCTAAGGGCAGCCTGCAAATCCGCAGTGCGCTCAGGATCTTCATCGTCTTCCACAGAACCGTTTTGTAAGGGTTCCAATAAAGCGGCAATGCGATCCACACAGCGCAGGGAGAGCTGAATAATCGTCGTGTCGACCACTACCTCCCTATCCCGGACCCGCATCAAAACGTTTTCGAATTCATGCGTGAAGGCCACAATGCTGTCCAGGTTTAGAATACCGGCGGAACCCTTCAGAGTGTGGGCAGCACGAAAGAGTTCGTTCACGGCCTCGGCATCCTCCCGGTTCTCCTGAAGACGAACCAAACTGTCTTCCGCGCGTTGAATCAGCTCTTCCGCCTCGGCCAGAAATTCCTGCCGTAACTCCGCCCACTGTGTGTTGTTCAACATGGCTGATCCCCCCGGATTTCTGAGGGCACGTCAAAACGTTCGCCCAGACCATAAAGCCCCAGCATCTCATTTACAGAGACCGAAAAACCCAACCAATGGAGAGGTTTGTTTACTGCCTGGCTCCAACGCTGAAGAAACAACATCCACTGCACAACGGAGGTGTCTATGTCATCCAACCGACTGAAATCGACCGTGAGGGTTTCGGCCTTTTCCGCCGATTCGAATACAGCCTCGTGCAGCGCATTTAAGTCGACGATGGTCAATTCGCTGGCGGAGCGAATGACTAAATGGTTACCCTGGGTGTCCAACGTCCAACTCATAGTTACAACACCAGTTTTTCAACAGCCGCGAGCAATTGTTGCGGTTGAAAGGGTTTCACCATCCACGCCTTGGCACCGGCGGCCTGGCCCGCTGCTTTTTTGTCCTGCTCGCTTTCGGTAGTCAGCATCAGCACGGGAGTAAAGCGATGCCCGGAGTCTCCCTTCAGGGTTTTCAGCAGGGTGAGGCCATCCATGCGGGGCATGTTGACATCACTGATTACCAAATTAACGCGCTGACCCTTCAGTTTGCCGAGGGCGTCTTCACCATCCACCGCTTCCAGCACCTGATAACCGGCGCCGGTTAATGTCATTCGCACCAGTTGGCGCATTGAGGCGGAATCATCAACGATAAATATGGTTTTGCTCATGTCTGGCTCCTTGGCTCAGAAGGGACGGTCCGTCCGCGGTTGGTCATCAGAAAAAAGTCACTTCGTCCGCCGAGGTTTGCCGGGCGGTTTGACGTTCCTCTACAGTGGTGAAACTGGCTTGAAGGCGTTGACGCCAGAGGTCCTGATCCAGTTCGGTTTCAGAAACATCGGTCAGCGCTTGGAGCAATCGGTCACAGTCGCTTTGCACGTGTTCAATGATCTGCTCGACCCGATCTTGAAATTGAAGGCCGACAACAATCTGCTGAATGGTGGATTGCACTGAGCGGGCGCTGTTCTCAAGCTCTTGTGCACCCAGAGTCAACGCCTGTGTGGTGGTTTCAAAGCGGGAGAGCACCGTTTCTATGGAACGGTCCAAATGGCTGAGGCTGTCTTGATCGTCCCGGTGCATGTCACTGGCAGCCGCAACGGTCTGCTGCATGGCATCGCCGATGAGCTTGACCTTAGCAGCGATTTGCTCACCTGTTTGCCCGGAGGATTGCGACAGCGACCGCACTTCGTCGGCGACAACGGCAAAACCACGCCCCGAATCACCGGCACGAGCGGCTTCGATGGCCGCATTCAAGGCAAGTAGGTTGGTCTGATCGGCAAGTTTGCGGACGGAGGCCGCCATGGTATTGAGTTCGCCGGTATAGGCGTCGAGACCGTTGATGCGCTGGGCAAAGGTGTGCTTACTCTGAGCGCTTTTACGAAAATCCGCGCTGACGCTTTCCAGCCGTTCCCGGGTTTCGCTCAGCAGCGCTCCCACAGCCTGCTCATCGCCCCCAGTGAGGGAGTGTGTTTGATCCAGATTACGTTCTATTTGGTCGATCAGCGCGTCGAACTGCGCTAAAAGCGAGCCTATGTTGTCCTGAAGCAGACTGCGGGACTGCGACAGACTTTGCTGCCACAGAGGGAGAATGGTTTGCAGCAGGGGAACCAAAGGCGACGCGGGAAGTTCTTCGGGCGGAAGGGGTTGAACCGCCACTTCCGGGGTGCGTTCTCGTCGCAGCACCAGAGCCACCAGCCCCAGGCCAAGCAACACTACCGCCACCAGGTTCCACTGCGCCCAGGCAGCGACCACCGCCGCAGCCATTAACACCGCCTGAACCACCCGACCACTACGCCTCACCAGAGGATGCTCGTTCATGCCACCTTCCTGTACAGTCTCGTACCGGAAGATTAGGTGGTGGACTTTAAGCCGGGTATCAGAGAGTTCCTGACCGAACTATCAGGCATTTCCTGATGCCTTGAGCAAGCCTGCCTTCGCCCGGTCATTCCATAGAGATCAGACCGCAGCGAATGGCGTATTTCACCAACCCGGCAATGTCATGGATCCCCAGACGGGACATGATTTGAGCCCGGTAGGTATCCACCGTTTTCGGGCTGATATCCAAGGAGTAGGCGATTTCCTTGGTGGATTGACCCGAAGCGATCAATTCCAGGATTTGCTGCTGCCGGGTCGTCAAGGGTTCACTCCCGGACTCGCCGGTTTTCCCGCCGAGCAAGGCGCTGACCACCTCCCCCGATATACCGGGGCTGAGATAACGACCGCCGGTGATGACCGAACGCAACGCCAGCTCCAGTTCGGCCTCGGCCGCATCTTTTAGCAGGTAACCCGAAGCCCCCTCTCTTAAGGCACGCAACACATAATCCCGATTGTCGTGCATGGAGAGCATGATGACCGGCAAACTTGGGTGGCTTTGCTGTAACTGGCTCAATACCGACAGGCCGGACTGACCTCTTAACGAGATATCGAGCAACAACACATCAACCCCCGGGGACTCCAACCAGTGTTCGATTGTGGCCGCGTTGTCACTCGTCGCCACCACGCTGAAATCGGGAATGGATTTCACCAGAGCGGACAAACCGGCCCGTACCAGATGATGGTCGTCTACCAAGGCTATTTTATAATTTTCAGACATAACATCGTTTCGGTTAGATCACGTTCACCCACCGTCCTCCATCAAGCGATTACAGCCTACTACCTGAGGTCGATAAGCCCTTGGTTAAATATCGGACAATACCGAAAAAACTACAGTCTCACCCTTTGACCCGCATCAATGCTCAGCCTGTTCACTGAGTTGTAACAACAATCCTCCAGAATTGCCTTTTGTTTGATGTCCTCGTTGGGCAGATGAAAGACATCGGACCTGTAAGCTAAAACCACTGCGTGCCGGCCTACCAGGCCGGTTTTTTTCCACATGGAGCTAACGCAGCCTTTCCGCTAGAATGGCCGACCGTTTTACGATACCCACGAGCCTGCATGCACGTCCGCGATTTTGATTTCGAGCTCCCTGAAGAATTGATTGCCCGCCACCCGGCCGAGGAGCGGACCGGCAGCCGTCTGCTACACCTCGACGGCCCGAGCGGCATCATCGCCCACCGCCGTTTTCCCGACGTTCTGAGCCTGGTTAACCCCGGCGATTTGTTGATTTTCAATAATACCCGGGTCATCCCGGCACGCCTGTTCGGTCAAAAAGCCAGCGGCGGCAAGGTGGAAGTGCTGATCGAACGAATGACGGGTGATCACCAGGCCCTGGCCCATGTACGCGCCAATAAAAGCGCCAAACCCGGCACCGTGCTGGAAATGGAAGGCGGAATAAAACTGGAAGTCATCGGCCGCGAAGAAAATCTGTTCCTCATTCGCTGCCTGAACGACCGCCCCCTGGTCGACCTGTTGGAAGAACACGGCCACATGCCGCTGCCGCCTTATCTCGAACGGGCCGACGACGAAACCGACCGCGACCGCTACCAGACTGTGTATGCCCAGCGTAAAGGTGCCGTTGCGGCACCCACGGCGGGGCTGCATTTCGATGAAGCTCTGCTCCAACAACTGGCAGACAAGGGCGTGGAGACAGCCTATGTGACTCTTCATGTCGGCGCTGGCACCTTCCAGCCCGTCAAAGCTGATCGCATTGAAGACCACGTGATGCATTCGGAGTGGATCGAAGTGCCGCCAAGCGTGGTCGATGCCATCGCAGCCACCCGCACACGCGGCGGCCGGGTGATCGCCGTCGGCACCACCAGCGTGCGTTCATTGGAAACCGCCGCTCAAAGCGGTGATATACAACCCTTTACCGGCGATACCAACATCTTCATTTACCCCGGCTATTCCTTTCAGGTAGTCGACGCCATGATCACCAACTTTCACCTGCCGCAATCGACATTGATCATGCTGGTCAGTGCTTTTGCAGGCAAAGAAGCCGTTATGCGGGCCTATCAGGCCGCCATCGACGAGCGCTACCGTTTCTTCAGTTACGGCGATGCCATGTTCGTCACCCGTAACCCATCACCATGATTTGCAAAAAAGCCCCGATTTCTATGGAGGAGGCCGAATGAGCCGCACCTGTTTCATGACGTTCGATCTCAAGGCGACCGACGGCAAAGCCCGCCGCGGCACGCTGAATTTCCCGCGCGGTGCGGTGGAGACTCCGGCATTCATGCCGGTTGGCACCTACGGCACGGTGAAGGGTATGACGCCCAAGCAGGTCGAGGAGATAGGCGCCCATATCATTCTCGGCAACACCTTTCATTTGATGCTGCGCCCCGGCACTCAGGTGGTGGAAGAACATGGTGACCTGCACGATTTCGCGGGATGGCACAAACCCATCCTGACGGATTCCGGCGGTTTCCAGGTATTTTCGCTCGGTAAGATGCGCAAAATCACCGAACAGGGCGTGACTTTCCGCTCTCCGGTCGACGGAGCGAAGGTGGAGCTGACGCCTGAGCGCAGCATGGAGGTTCAGCGCGCTCTGGGTTCGGACATCGTGATGATTTTCGATGAATGCACACCCCACCCAGCCACGCACGATGAAGCGCGCAAGTCGATGGAAATGAGTCTGCGCTGGGCGGAACGGTCGAAAACGGCGCATGGCGACAGCCCTTCGGCGTTGTTCGGTATTATCCAGGGTGGGATGTATGAAGACTTGCGCGATGTCAGCCTGAAAGGTCTGGCTGACATTGGTTTTGATGGCTATGCCATTGGTGGCTTGAGCGTGGGTGAGCCGAAGGAGGATATGATGCGCATCCTCGATCATCTGGCGCCGAAAATGCCGGAAGATCGGCCGCGTTACCTGATGGGTGTCGGCACGCCGGAAGATTTGGTGGAAGGGGTGCGCCGCGGGGTGGATATGTTCGATTGCGTGATGCCAACCCGCAATGGCCGCAATGGTCATTTATTCACCAGCGATGGTGTCATCAAAATCCGCAACGCCCGCCACCGGCACGATACAGGCCCGTTGGATGCGGAATGCGATTGCTACACCTGCCAAAATTTCAGTCGCGCCTATCTACACCACCTGGATAAGTGCGGGGAAATGCTGGGCGCCCAACTCAATACCATTCACAACCTGCGCTACTACCAGACCTTAATGGCCGGTTTGCGTGAGGCAATTGAAGCGGGTAAATTGTCGGCCTTCGTAAATGAGTTCTACCAGCGGCGCGGGCTTTCTGTTCCTCCGCTGGTGGGGGAGTGAGTGGCTTAAGCAGCCTTTGGTTACTGTGGCTGAACCTACCCTTGATAGCTGGAACCCGCCCCAGCAGTCCCGGGGGGTGCCCCCTCCAGGGTCGGCGTGAACCCATCCATGGGGCCTGGACCGCAGCATCCATGCTGCGAACCACCCTGGATGAGCCACCCCCCGGGACTGCTGGGGCTAGCCCTTTGCAACATTCGGTTTTAATGCGAAGAGCAAGTTGTTTGCTCTTTCCGCTGGTGCTACTGGCACAAAGCCGAGGGAGGGGGTAGGCCTGATTGAGGACGTCGGCGCCCAGGACGGGCGCCGCCGAGCTTAGATGGGTGAGGCAAGCATCAGCGAAGCATGCTTCGCGCTTAGCCGAACGCACGACAGCTATGCTGGCGGGCCGGGCCCGCTTGCGGGGATTCACAGCGACCTCAATCAGGCCTACCCCCTCCCTCGGCGTTGAAGCTAGAAAAAGCACAACAAAAGCTTGAGGCCGGGGTTTTTGGCCCCATCACGGCAAAGTTATTGAATTTGACCACTTTATTGGATCTTTGGAGTATTACCATGAAAAAACTGTCTGCTGCCCTGCTGGCCCTGACACCGGCTGTTTCCCTGGCCGCCCCGGCCCCCGGTCAACCCAGCCCCTGGCAATTGCCGATCATGCTCGGCATCTTCTTCCTTATTTTCTGGTTCATGGTTTGGCGCCCGCAAAGCAAACGCGCCAAAGAACATAAAAACCTGATGGCCGCCCTCAGCAAGGGCGATGAAGTCGTCACCGCCGCCGGTATCACCGGCAAAGTCACCAAAGTGACCGACGACTATGTTCAGGTGGAAGTCGCCAACAATGTCGAGCTGACTTTCCAGAAACAGGCCATCACCGCCACCCTGCCCAAAGGAACCCTGAAGGCCATCTGACCCCGTCGGAAGACGCCGCCCCGGCCAGGGGCGGCCGATTACCGCCCGACTGTCCAGACCTTCACCGCATCACGCTCAGGATTGCCTCATGCTGAATAAATACCCTCTGTGGAAATACGCCGTCATCGCCGCCGTACTGGTGCTGGGTGTTATCTACAGCCTGCCCAACCTCTTTCCGGCCGACCCTGCCGTTCAAATACAGGGTGCCGACGCCGGTCTGGTGATGAACCAGGCCACCCTGGAACGCGCCACCAACGCGCTGGAAGAAGCCAATATCGATCATTTCGGCGAGGAGATCGTCGGACAGTCCGCGTTGATCCGTGTGAACTCCAACGACGACCAACTGCGCGCCAAAGCCGTGATTCAGCGCAGCCTCGGTTCCAATTACATCGTCGCACTCAACCTCGCACCGACAACGCCCGACTGGTTGCTCGCCATCGGCGCCCAACCCATGTCGCTCGGCCTCGATCTCTCCGGCGGTGTGCACTTCCTGCTGGAAGTCGATATGGACCGCTTTATCCAAAGCCGTTTTGAAAGCTATGTATCCAACATCAAACGCAGCTTCCGTGAGGAAAATATCCGTTATCGCGGTGTGGATATACTGGACGACGGTTCCATTCAAATGCTTCTGGCCGATGAAGACACCCGCGACGAAGCCGACAGCTGGCTGCGTCGGAATCTTTCGGAGTTTGTGCGTGAAGACATCGAGCAGCGCAATCTGCCCGGCCTGCGCCTGACCCTCACCGAAGAGCGCATCGCCGAGCTGGAAGACTACGCCGTCAGCCAGAACCGCACGACCTTGAACAACCGGGTGAATGAACTGGGTGTGGCCGAACCGCTGGTTCAGCGCCAGGGTCGTAACCGCATCGTGGTCGAGCTGCCGGGCGTGCAGGACACGGCGCAGGCCAAGAATATTCTCGGTAAAGCCGCAAACCTGGAATTCCGCCTCGAAGCCCGCGGCAGTGAAGGCGAAGTGTTCCCGTTGGCCAACTCCCAGGGCGGCCGTTCAACCGCCATGCTGGAGAATGACATCATCGTCACCGGCGACAATGTCACCGACGCCAACGCAACCTTCGATGAGAACGGCCGCCCTCAGGTATCCGTCAGTCTCGACGGTGAAGGTGGTGCCCGCATGGGCCAGACCACCCGCACCAGTGTGGGCCGCCCCATGGGTGTGTTGTTTATCGAGCAGAAATCGATATTGCAGGGCTATGAAGAAAAAGACGGCCAGCCGGTTCCGATTTACGAAACCGTCGAGGAAAAAGAAATCATCTCCCTCGCGACCATTCGTGGCGTATTTTCCAACAGCTTCGTGATCACCGGTCTCGACAGCTCCCAGGAAGCATCGGAACTCGCGCTGCTGTTGCGCGCCGGTGCCCTGGCCGCACCCATGCAGTTCGTGGAAGAACGCACCATTGGCCCAAGCCTGGGTGCCGAGAACATTCAATTGGGCGTGAAGAGCGTGGTGATCGGTTTCGCCCTGGTCATCCTGTTCATGGTCGCCTGGTACAAAGTCTTCGGCGTATTCGCCAGTATCGCACTGACCGCCAATCTGGTCTTGATCGTCGCCGTCATGTCGCTCATGGGCGCCACCCTCACTCTGCCGGGCATTGCCGGTATCGTGTTGACCGTGGGGATGGCCGTGGACGCCAACGTGTTGATCTTCAGCCGGATACGGGAAGAACTGGCCGAAGGACGATCACCCCAGGCCGCCATCGACGCCGGTTACGGCCGCGCCTTCGTAACCATTCTCGACGCCAACCTCACCACCCTCATCGTCGCGGTCATTTTGTTCACGATCGGCACCGGCCCGGTGAAAGGGTTCGCGGTCACACTCTCCGTGGGCATCATCACCTCCATGTTCACCGCCATCATGCTGACTCGAGCACTCGCCAACCTGACATTCGGTGGCCGGGTACTCAAGAAGCTACCGATTTAAGGAGGCCATCATGTCCGAACCCAATATTTATGACTTCATGGGCAAACGTCGCCTCGCCGCGGCGTTCTCCATCATCCTGCTGGTTATCTCCCTCGGCTCCCTCGTGGTTCGCGGCCTAAACTTCGGCCTCGACTTCACCGGCGGCGCCCAAATTGAAGTCGGCTACGAAGAACCGGCCGACGTGAACAACATCCGAACTACCCTCACCGAAGCCGGTTATCGCGACGTCGTCGTACAGTATTTCGGCAACAACACCGACGTACTGATCCGCATGCAGGAAGACAACAACCCGAAACTGGGTGACGAAGTACTCGCCCTACTCTCCGAAGAACGCAGCGACGTCAACCTGCGCCGAAACGAATACGTCGGCCCGCAGGTCGGCAACGAATTGCGCGAAAAAGGCGGCATTGGCATGTTAGTCGCTCTTGGCATCGTCATGGTCTACATCTCATTGCGATTCCAATTCAAATTCGCCGTCGGCGCCGTAGTCGCCCTGATTCACGACGTCATCATCGTGCTCGGCTTCTTCTCCGTCACCCAACTCGCCTTCGACCTAACCGTCCTCGCCGCCATCCTCGCGGTCATCGGTTACTCCATCAACGACACCATCGTCGTCGCCGACCGCATACGCGAAAACTTCCGCATGGTCCGACGCGACGACACCCTCTACCTGATCAACCTCTCGCTGACGCAAACGCTCGGCCGGACCTTGATCACCTCCTTAACCACCCTGCTGGTGCTGGTCGCGCTGGGAATATTCGGCGGCGAGCTCATTCGCGGCTTCTCCGTAGCCCTCACCGTGGGCGTGGCCATTGGTACCTATTCCTCCATCTACGTCGCCTCCAACATCCTGATGGCGATGAAGCTAACGAAGGAAGATCTGATGCCGCCGGAAAAAGAATCCGTCGATACGGAGGAGATTCCGTCTTGGCTTAAGGATGAAGAAGAGGAAGAAAAGAAGTAAACGATCCAGTGCCTACCCAGGAAGAAATCGGGCCTTAAGAGGCACAACAGACTAGCACCAGGTGCCGGGGGCGCTCATCCAGGGGGGTCCGCAGCATGGATGCTGCGGTCCAGGCCCCATGGACGGGTTCACGCCGACCCTGGATGAGCGCCCCCGGCACCTGGTGCGGACCACTGCCTCTACTCTCTCGATTTTCGGTAAGGTTTTCGGTAAGGTTCGGTTTCGATTCCGCAAGCCTACGAGACTATGACCACGACGCGTGTATTAACCGGTATCACCACCACTGGCATCCCTCATCTGGGCAACTACGCCGGCGCCATCCGCCCAGCCATCGAAGCCAGCAAAAACCCCAACACCGAATCCTTCCTCTTCCTGGCCGACTACCACGCCCTCATCAAATGCCAGGAACCGGAACGCATACATGAATCCGTCCGCGCCATCGCCGCCACCTGGCTCGCCTGCGGCCTCGACCCCGAGCGCGTCACCTTCTACCGCCAGACCGACGTACCCGAAATTACCGAACTGACCTGGGTGCTCACCACCGTCACCGCCAAAGGCCTGATGAACCGCGCCCATGCCTACAAAGCCGCCGTCCAGGACAACATCGACGACGACAACGCCGACCCCGACCGTGGCATCACCATGGGCCTGTTCGCCTACCCAATATTGATGGCCGCCGACATTCTCATGTTCAACGGCGAAAAAATCCCCGTCGGCAAAGACCAGACCCAGCACATCGAAATGGCACGGGACATCGCCCAGCGGTTCAACTATCTGTTCGGCGAAACCTTCACCCTGCCCGAAGCCGTCATCGACGAAGCCGGCATGATCATACCCGGGCTCGACGGTCGCAAAATGTCCAAGAGTTACAACAACACCATCCCCCTGTTCGAAGGGGAAAAGAAATTCCGCAAACTGATTAACAAGATCAAAACCAACCTGCTCGAACCCGGCGAACCCAAAGACCCGAACGACTCAGCCCTGTTCGACATCTACGCCGCCTTCGCCACGCAAGACCAGATCGCCGACATGCGCAAGCAATATGAAAATGGCATCGCCTGGGGTGAAATGAAAAAAGTGTTGTTCGAGTTCCTGAACGAAGAACTGAAAGACAAACGCGAACTCTACAACACCCTGATGGACGATCCCGCCCAACTGGACGAAATTCTCAAGCGGGGGGCCGAGAAGGCACGGGACTACTCCGTTCCTCTGATGGCTGACGTGCGGAAGAAAGTTGGGATCGGCCCGATTGCCGGTTGATGTCATTTACCTGCCCCGGAGCCGGAGAGCGCTGTTGAAAGCCTCCCCGGCCCGGACGCCTGTTCAGCCGACCGAATACACCACGAAACATCGCAGACCTCTCCGCCTTAAATAGCAATCGCCACCCGGCGTTCCTCGCCCATGTAGGTGGCTTCATCAAGAATATCCAGAATCGTACGTACCCGGCTGACGTCCTGCGGACGCACATCGACCATGATCAAGTGTTGACCACGGGCAACGGCTTCGTGAAAACGTTCGATGCGGTGATTCTCATGGGCAAAGCCCACCAAACCACCCACCCAACTGCCCAGCAGAGTCGTCAGTGCCACCAGCGCGATGCGTCCGGAGACATCCAGCCAGAGATCAAGCCCCACGGCCAATACATAATAAATCATCAAACCGGAGACCATGCCGACCACCAGGCCCTGCATGCCGCGCCTGAGGATATCGAGTCGTTCAAGGTAAGAGGCGCCATGCAGATGACGCGTCAGCAGACCGGCTTCATCCTGACTGAGGATATGAATATGGCGGTCCTGAATGGTGTTTCGTTCCAATTCCCTGGCGATGTGTTCGGCTCGATCAATATCATCGGTTAGATAATACAGTCGCTTCATCGCAGTCCTCCGTCGGGTTGGGAGATCGGAAGTGGCTTGGAACTGGACCTCTATCTATACGCTCATTATTCTTCGGAATCCGTTATGAAAAGTGAGCGATTGTCACTGTTGATTAATGAACTTAAGAAATCACTTGAACTTCCAGTCGCGCTGCTGCTGGCAAAAAACTGGCCCGAGCCAGGCTCCACGGCGGCTGGGCGGCGCACGTTGGATGTTCTCGACCTGGTACGGGAGGCCGGGTATCGCGTGGAAATCGCCAGCCCGGCTGAACCGACGCCCTTCCAGGCTGACCTCGCCTCACTTGGGTACCCCACCCATGCCATCGCGGTTAACGACAACGGTTTTGATCATTGGGTCAGCGAACTGAACCCCGCATTGGTGATATTCGACCGCTTCGTGATGGAAGAACAGTTCGGCTGGCGTGTTCAAACCCAATGCCCCGATGCCATGACGCTGCTCGACACCAGCGACTTCCACGGCCTGCGCGAGGCAAGACACCGGGCCCTGAAAACCGGGCAACCCGAGGACCTGTTCAACGACACGGCAGTGCGCGAACTTGCCGCTATGGCGCGGTGCGACCTCACCCTGATGATTTCCCAGGTGGAAATCGACCTGCTACAGCGGCATTTTCAAGTCCCGGCGGATCGACTGCTCTACCTGCCGTTCCTGATCAAAAACCTACCGGATCCGGCCCAATGGAAACCATTCAGCGACCGCCAACACCTGGTCATGATCGGCGGCTTCAAACACGCCCCGAACCGGGATGCCGTGCAATGGTTTCAACAGGCGGTCTGGCCTGAGGTTCGATCCCGCCTGCCCTCGGTGGAGTGCCACGTCTTCGGTGCCTATGCGGACCACGCCGTACAGCAATGGCATCGCCCCAAAACCGGCTTCCGTATCCGCGGGCGTGCGGAAGACGCCTTGAAAACCCTCGGAGGCTATCGCCTTAACCTGGCTCCCTTGCGATTCGGCGCCGGGCAAAAGGGCAAGATTCTGGAGGGCTGGTTGACTGGTACACCCACAGTCACCACGCCTGTGGGTATTGAATCAATGGCGGACCCGGAAGCTCTGGGGTACCGGCCAAGCGACGACCCCGGTCACATAGCGGACACCATTGTCGAACTCTATCAACAGGAGAGCCGGTGGCGGGAAGTGCAGCAACACGGCCTCGCCGCATTGAAAAGCCATTTTTTGCATCAACATCATGCTAAAGGCTTTACTCAGCGCTTGCAGACCACAGCGGGCCGATTAGAGGAACATCGGCATCGCTATATCTGGGGGCGCATCCTTTGGCAAAACCAATACCGGGCGACCGAATACATGAGCCGTTGGATCGAGGCCAAGAACCATTAAAACAGTACCGTTAAAACAGTACCGTTGAAATACAAAAGGCGATAGCCAAAAGAAATAAGGGCCTGGTGGATAGGCCCTCAGGCTGTGCCAAGGTTGTCCGGCGAACTCACATAAGAGTCTGAATGAGAGAAGGAGGACCCATGAGCAACAGTTTCAACGCCCTCGATACATTGGATGTGGGCAGCCAATCCTACCGTTACTACAATCTTCAGGCCCTGGCGGACCAATACAACCTCGACCGACTGCCCTTTTCCCTGAAAATATTGCTCGAAAACCTGCTGCGCAAAGAAGACGGCACCAACGTTAAAGCGGACGACATCAAAGCGCTCTTCGAATGGCAACCGAAGGCCGAACCGAGCCATCAAGTCGGCTTTTCACCCGCGCGAGTGGTGCTCCAGGACTTTACCGGCGTGCCCGCCGTGGTCGATCTCGCCGCCATGCGCGATGCCATGCGCCAATTAGGCAGTGACCCGACACTGATCAACCCGCGCTCCCGGGTGGACCTGGTCATCGACCACTCGGTCATGGTCGATTACTACGGACATTCGGATTCACTGAAGAAAAACACCGACAAGGAATTCGAGCGTAACAGCGAACGCTATCAATTCCTGCGCTGGGGCCAACAGGCGTTCTCCAACTTCCGCGTGGTGCCACCCGGCACGGGTATCGTGCATCAGGTCAACCTGGAATACCTGGCCGATGTGGTCATGACGCAGGAAGAAAACGGGGAACAGTGGGCCTGGCCGGACACCCTGGTTGGCACCGATTCCCACACCACCATGATCAACGGCCTGGGCGTGCTTGGCTGGGGCGTTGGCGGCATCGAAGCCGAAGCCGCCATGCTCGGCCAACCCATTACCATGCTGATTCCCGATGTGGTCGGCTTCAAACTGGAAGGCCAGTTGCCAGAAGGCGCGACGGCCACCGACCTGGTTCTGACGGTCACCCAGATGCTGCGCAAGAAAGGAGTGGTGGGCAAATTCGTCGAGTTTTACGGCGACGGCCTGGACGACCTGCCATTAGCGGACCGCGCCACCATCGCCAACATGGCGCCGGAGTATGGCGCCACCTGCGGCATTTTCCCCATCGACAAGGAAACACTGCGTTATCTGGAACTGACCGGACGCAGCAGGGAACATCAGACTCTGGTCGAAGCCTACGCCCGCCAGCAGGGCCTGTGGCGCGATACCGGCGCCGTCGAGGCGGAATACACCGACACCCTGACGCTGGATCTCAGCACCGTCGAACCCAGCCTCGCCGGGCCCAAACGGCCACAGGACAGAGTTGCTCTGAAAAACGCGAAAACAGCGTTTTACGCCTTGCTGGAGGAGGAACACAACACCATCGCCAAAGACTCGAACAAAGACGAAGCCCGCTTCACCGACGAAGGCGGCCAGACCGCCATCAACAACGTCAACCTGCACGAACGCGGTGCAGTAGAGTTCGAATTGGATGGCGAGACCCATCGGCTCAAGCACGGCGATGTGGTCATCGCCGCCATCACCAGTTGCACCAACACCTCCAACCCGGATGTGATGATGGCAGCCGGGTTGATGGCCCGTAATGCCCGCGCGCGGGGCCTCGACGTCAAACCCTGGGTCAAAACATCCCTGGCACCCGGCTCACAGGTGGTACCGGCGTATTTGGAAAACGCGGGCGTGCTGGACGACCTGGAAAGCCTCGGCTTCAACATTGTCGGTTTCGGATGCACCACTTGCATCGGCAACTCAGGCCCCCTGCACCCCTCCATTCAAAACGCCATCCGTGCCGGTGGACTGAAAGTCGCCTCGGTGCTTTCAGGTAACCGCAATTTCGAAGGCCGCATTCATCAGGACGTGCCCACGAACTATCTCGCCTCGCCACCACTGGTTGTCGCCTATGCACTGGCCGGGTCCATGTGCATAGACCTGAACGAAGAACCTCTGGGCGAGGACAAGAACGGCAAGCCGGTTTATTTGAAAGACATCTGGCCCAGCCGCCAGGAAATCGCCGATCACGTCACTAAGGCACTGTCGTCCGGTCTCTACTCGGAAAAATACGAAGACGTGTTCACCGGCACCGACGCCTGGCGCACGCTGCCTGTACCGGAAGACGAAATTTATTCCTGGCCCGAATCCACCTACGTTAAACAACCGCCCTACTTCGATGGTATGACCATGAAAACCAGCGCCCCCAGGCCCATTAACAACGCCCGGTGCCTGGTCAAAGTCGGTGACTCCATCACTACCGACCACATTTCACCAGCGGGGGCGATCAAACCCGACAGCCCGGCCGGGCAATACCTGCAGGAACAGGGCGTGGACCCGAAAGATTTCAACAGCTACGGCTCCCGGCGGGGGAATCATGAAGTCATGCTGCGCGGCACCTTTGCCAATGTGCGGCTGCGCAACCAGTTGGCTCCAGGCACCGAAGGGGGTTGGACCACTCACTTCCCGAGTGAACGCGAAACCAGCATTTTCGATGCCTCCATGCAGTACCAGCAGGAAGGGGTGCCGCTCATAGTGCTGGCCGGCAAGGAATACGGGACCGGCTCTTCACGCGATTGGGCCGCAAAAGGCACCAACCTGTTGGGAGTAAAAGCCGTGATCGCCGAAAGCTTCGAGCGCATCCACCGCTCCAACCTGGTGGGCTTCGGCGTGTTACCCCTGCAATTTGAAGAAGGAGACAACGCCGATAGCCTGGGTTTGACGGGGAGCGAAACCTTCAACATCGAACCGGTAAAAGGGGAGCCTGAACAGTTGGCCGTTACCGCGACCGATGCCGACGGCAAGGAGACTCGTTTCAATGCGAAGGTGCGCATCGATACAGCCGTCGAATGGGATTATTTCCGCCATGGCGGCATTCTTCACTACGTTCTCAGGGAATTGGCAGCCGAGGCCGCCTGAAAATCGAGAATGGGCGGCTAGCCCCGCAATGGGCAATCAGGGTCGGAGTGGCACACCTCCGGCCCTTGATCCTACCCAAAAAGCCAATGATTCGTCACATCTCACGAAAAAATTGACTTTTATCCCTGAGGTTTATTCTTAAAGACCTTTGGAGAGTCAGTTTTTTGACTTAAACTTTCCAATAAATTGAACTACATCACACTTTGAACTACGATTCCATCACAGAGTTTGGGTCAAAGCCTCATCCATAATAGGCTGCTCACTAACTCAGGTCCGTGATACGCATACATGTTCATAGACGGCTTAACCGACAGCGAGAAACACCAACTCGCCCTGTACCTGCGGGAGCAGGAACACACCCCATTCATGGTCATCAAACATGCCCATGCGGCGGCTCAATGCGAACGTCGCGGAGTCGACATCCACCCCATCGACCTGAAGTATCTCAAGCTGCTCGACCAGGCGATCGAAGCCCTCCATGGCAAACAACGCGTTGGCCCGGGGCTCGCCTACGATGAACCGAGAACCCGCGCAGGCAAAAACCTGGCCTGACAGGCCGCCTCAAGGCACCAGGGTTATTGCCACCGTAACCATCACCAGTCCAATGAGGGCATCGAACACCCGCCAATGCAGGGGCGAACTGAGCCACCCGCCCAGACTCCGACCAAGCCCCGCCAAACCGGAAAACCAAACCACCGAAGCCAAAGACGCCCCAATGGCATAGAGGCCAGGTTGAGTTTGTTGGGCACCCACGCTGCCGACCAGAACAACCGTATCGAGATACACATGCGGGTTCACCAGAGAGATCACCATCGCCTGACCCGCCAACCGCCAGGCACTGCCACGTTCACCGGCACCAGCGGCCAGCAACCCACCCGTTCCCTGCCACGCCCGCCAGAAGAATTGAGCGGCCAACCAGCAGAGCAGCGCGATCCCAAGCCAGGTCAACAGGGGTACCAAGCCCGGCAGCCAAGCCTGCACCGTACTCAGACCAAAGACACCCAGGGTTATCAGCGCCGCATCGATGGTAAAGCACACCACTGCGATCACGGCCGGGTGCTCGCCTCTCAGACTTTTGCTCAGAACCCAGGCATTTTGCGCACCTATCGCCAAGATTAATCCGATGGCGACACCGAAGCCGGTCAGGAAAGACCACATGTTTTTAACCTCTCACCTTATGTCTGGCCTTAGCCTAATTTCCGGCCTACTATAAATCCAACGAATATACTTCATGCTTCATTAGAGAATTTAATGATCGACTATCGCCTGTTGACCGCGCTTTCCACCGTCATCGAAACGGGAGGTTTCGAACGCGCCGCTGAACGGCTGCATTTAACTCAATCCGCCGTCAGCCAACGCATCCGCCAACTGGAAAATCGGTTGGGGCAGCCCGTCCTGATACGCTCGACCCCACCTCGCGCGACCGACCTCGGCCGCCGCTTACACAACCACCTGCAGCAAGTCAGGCAGCTGGAACACGACCTGATTGGAGCTACCGAGGACGCCTCCATCTTGAAAGTGCGTCTCACCGTGAATGCCGACTCAATGGCTACCTGGCTTCCCCAGGCGCTGGCAGGCTATCCGGACATTGGCAACATGGACTTTGATTTGGTGGTGGAAGATCAGGAAGTGGGGTTGAAGCGGATGAAGCAGGGGGAAGTCATGGCCTGCATCTGTGCCGAGAACCGGCCGGTTAACGGAGGCCACGTGCAGCCTCTGGGCATTCTACGATACCGGGCTCTGGCAAGCCCTGGCTTCATCGAGCGCTACAAGCTACGCCAGTCCCTGACCAATCTCACCGAAGCGCCCTGTTTGATTTTCAATCAGGATGATCGACTCCAACACCGCTTTCTGCGGGATCATGGCTTAAACGAACCCGGTCGACGGCACCAATGCCCTTCCTCGGAAGGCTTCGCTCAAATGGCGCAGGCGGGTCTGGGCTTCGGCATGATGCCTGAGCTGCAGGTGCCCCATGCCTTAGCCACGGGAAAGCTGGTGGATGTTCGACCGGGTTATCATCTGGACGTTCCCCTTTACTGGCACTACTGGCAAACAGAAAGCACGGCAATGACAGCATTGAGGCGGGCCGTATTGGCGCACGCACGGCACATTCTTCGCCCCACGGGTTGATGGCATAAACAAATCGGCCAACCACATTCAATTCATATTAACTATCAAGATGTTTAAATTCCTTCATTCGACCCTACGTCATAGGTGTCGCAAGATAAGCGTGTCAATGAATGAAGCCCAAGAAAGGAGGCGAAAACATGAGCACCAATGCTATCGGTCTGAACACAGCAAGCGCGGAAAAGCTGGCCAATGGACTCAACGACCTGCTGGCCAACTACCAGCTGTTTTACATGAACGCCCGCGGTTTTCACTGGAACATCAAGGGCGACAACTTCTTCGAGCTGCACGTTAAATTCGAAGAGCTGTACACCGACCTGTTGACGAAGATCGACGAAGTCGCTGAGCGCATCCAAACCATCGGCTTCGAGCCGGTACACAGCTACAGCGAATACATCAAGCTCGCATCGATAGAAGAGCAAACCAAAGTCCGCGACGGTCGCGTGGCCATCGGTCATATTCTGGAGTCGTTCCAGGCCATGATCGGTAAGCAACGCTCCCTACTGGCCATCGCCAATGAAGCGGATGACGAAGGCACGGCCGCACTGATGAGCGACTATATCCGCGAGCAGGAGAAAACAGTCTGGATGTATCGCTCCTACCTAGGCGAATAACTGCCAGGTGGATCATCTGGATTGATCCCGCTACATTACAAGCCCGGCGTCTCGCCGGGCTTTTTTATTGACGTGCAGAGGCTGACTCATGCGAACAATCGAAGTGGTGGATTACAGGCCCGATTGGCAGCTGCAATTCAAGACGGAAGCCACAGCCATAAAACGTCTGCTCGGCCCCTGCCTGATAAAAGCGCATCATATCGGCAGTACCTCGGTGCCCGGCCTCGCCGCCAAACCCATAATCGATATCCTCCTGGAAGTGAGAGACCTTAAAGAGCTGAATGGTTTCGATGCCGGAATGGCTGATTTGAGTTATGAAGCCATGGGGGAATTCGGTATTGAACGCAGGCGTTTTTATAGGAAAGGAGGAGACCTGCGGACCCATCACGTGCACGCCTTCTTGGCTGGTGATGAGCATGTCGGGCGGCATCTGGCTTTTCGGGATTACTTAGTGGCTCATCCGCAGGTACAAGCTCAATATGCTTGTTTAAAGAGAGCATTGGCGAGAAGGTTTTTAAATAGCTCAGAGGACTATTGTTCCGGCAAAGACAGCTTCGTGCGAAAGGTCGAACGTCAGGCACTCGACTGGTCGGTAGGCAAGCTCCCGAAAAGGCCCTAAGCCTTTCCGGGAAGTGACAACGCTACTGATCCAACACTTCGATATCAGTCGGGTTGTAGGTCAACTCCACGCTGGCGAAGACAGCCTGGTCCACTACGCTCACAACGTCAATCCGTCCCTTGGATTCAGGATCACTTCCGCCCTGAATACCAACATATAACACATCCAGATAACGGGCGGATGAATCGCTCAACGACTCATGCTCGATGTCAGCAATGTTTATTCCAGATACACTGGATACCTCTGTAACAACAGGCGAGGAGGTCGTGGGTGAGAAATGGTAAAGCGTGTCATTCCCCCATTCGGCGCTGCCAACGAAGTAAGCATGATCATCACTAACCACTTCGATTCCCTTGAACTGACCATATGGATGGCTGTTGTCGTCGCCATCATCCACAAGGAGAGTAGCTTCGTAAGTTGTGGTGTCAACCACAACTATACCGCCATCGTATTGGCCCGGTCCCGTATAATAAGTTCCGTTACCTTTAGCAGCTATATAGATCTTGCCATCGTGCAAATCCATCCCAATGGCATTCTTAACATTGAGCTTAATTCCCTTGAGGCCGTCCTCACCTTGAGTTGTATCCACCTCCTCAAGCGTAGCCAAATCAATCACCGCGATATAGGAAGATCTGAGCGCCTGAAAGTCAGCATCCAAGCGCTGCATCAGCACATAGAGTTTACCATCGGAAATAAGAGCAGATGTCATACTTGGAGTGCCACTGCTATCTTCGTGAGCGTAGGCCGATAAATCTATCTCTCCAAGTTTAAAATTGCTTTCACCACTTCCCGCCACAGAAGGGTCCACCACCCAGATTTCAGGTAAACCATATCGAATGACGAATGCGCGTGTGGTACTTTCAAATACCAGCTCATACGGGTTGGCCGAGGCTTCGTTTTCGTCACCTGCGACGGAATATTGCCATACCATTGAAGGCGCTGACCCAAAATCGACCTCATACTTGGTGATGTTGTCATATGAAAACTGGCCGATACGGTAAAGGTCATCGCCAAAAACAGAAATTGAGGTGTCTGCCGGATCAGTGGTGGCGAGACCTTCCTCATTTACACTAGCGGTTCCATCACTGAAACTGCGAATAAATGCCACATCTGAAGTGGAATAATCCGGACTCGCGGTCGAGACCGCGACCAACCTATCGGAATCCACGATCATCTCACCCAATTCAACATCACCTGTCTTGATGTCGGAATCACTGTCCGTATTAGCTATACACCCAGTGAGCACTAGAGTCGCTACGGAGAGGTACAAAAACTTCGAAAACATGGAGCCTCCTAATAATTTATAGAATAGCCGGCCACGAAATGCCGTCCTGGTAATGGTTTTCGGCTCATATCCATCGAGCGATTGTCCAGTAGGTTCACCACTTTCACTTCAAACTGGTGGGTATAGCGAGACCACTGCCATTCCTTTTTCAGGCCGATATCCAGCTCAGATCGCTCAGGCGCTTCTGTTGAATTGGCCCGGTCGTAAAACAAACCGGTTTCATATCTAAATGCCGTAAATCCGTGCCAGGCACCCCATCGAAAATTGGCCTGGGTCTGGTGGCTCAATCGGTAGTAGCCCGGCGCTTGTCGCCCATCATAAGAGGGAACAGGAGAAGTAATCAGACTTGGCTGATAAGCCCCCTTGTGCGCCAAACGCAAACGGCCTTTGCGCCACTCCACAGCCCACTCGACTCCTTGAAACTCGACCTGGCCAATATTTACATACCGTCCAACACCTTGAGAGTCATAAACGGGAGCGATATTGTTAGTTGCTATTCTGTCAAAAAGAGTAACGGATACAGCCATAGGGTCATCGTGGTATTCAACCGAAGCCTCGGCAAGGAGACTTTCTTCGGGTACAAGATCCTCATTACCCAGGAAATACCCTTGGTCTCCGAAACGTTCAAACAACGTGGGTTGTCGAAAGGTTTGCGAGAGGTTAGCTTTCAGCACCCAACTATCCGAATGTTCATAACGTAGCCCAACCAAACCGCCAATCAGGGATGACTCTCCAATGGTGGTCAAGGTTCTAGCCGTTGTTGTCAGACTCAGGCGCCCAACCACTCCAATCCATTCATTGCTGAGCGACCCCACATGAGACCACTCCGAATAGTTGTATTTGGAAGATTGGACGTTGTCTTCGAAGGCGACGTCATCCCTCACCACCTCGTTCACCGCCGTGGTAATGTTATCTCCCCAATAAAACGCACCCAGATGTTGAAGGCGGTGACTGGCGTAGCGATCAGTACTGTCATTCTGATTCAAGCCAATTACCGACTCAGGATCATGCAATCGACCGGAATGATAGTCGCTACGGTAACGTAGGGACTGATCAAACCCCCCTTCTTTCATGCCTGTGGCGGACCATGCCAAAGAGGCCCCCACCTGATATTGACGGTAATAGGTTTCCTGAACGGGGTTGTTATTCCAAACGGGCAGTTGTTTATCAGACCACAACCCACTTACCGAAGCCTGCCATTGATGAATACCCATTTGCCGTCGAATATCCAGAGCGCCGGAATAACGTTGATATCCAGCATTGTTTCTGCTCTGATCAATATCATCTTCCGGCACGTTCGGAGTACCGGAATCGTATAAATAGGGAAAGTCATTCTCGGCAGCCAGTGCCGATCCCCGTGCGTTGAAGTGAGTTCGCCCGACACTCCAACTGCGCATTCCCTCCAGTCCTTTCAAACCAAAACTTCCGGCCTTTACACCCAATTGGGCTTGAGATCCGGCTTCCTTTTCCCGTGTAACTATATTCACCACCCCACCCATGGCATCCTGCCCGAATTGCGGTGGTGCTGCGGTGCGATAGATCTCAATGGATTCTATCCGGTTCAACGGAATCTGGCTCAAGTCCACCACACCGCCGTTCCCGGCAAGTGGCACGCCATCAATAAAAATTAGTGACTGTTGACCGGTAGCACCACGAATGGATACAGCGGAGAAACTGCCCAGTTCACCCGTCGACTGAATTTGAACACCAGGGGAATTTTCCAGAACATCGGCGACACTGTGATGGTCTGGCTGGAAGTCACTACGCTCAATAACGGTGACTTGACCACTTGAGAGTTCCGGGTAAGTTTGAAACGCAGGGGGTAGGTAATCTTCAACGATGACAGGCGCCAAAGTGGCATCGGTCGCGCTCTCTTTGCACATGCCGCTACCTGCCAACAAAACGGCGAGCAAACCAAACCAGACAGGACATGAGTTGAAAAGCATTCGAACAGCACCCACCGTGCACAGCATTGAATCTCAGGCCGGTATCCGGGCTGACAGAGTTCGCAAGTCATACTTACGGAAAGGAGAGCCCCCTTCCCAGGCATTAAGGCCCAGTGGGTATGCTGGCTCTGCTTTTCGGCATAAAAGCCGCCTCTGATCACCGTTGCGGGGGCAGCATTGGACTGATCGACACGGGTCGATGCACCAAATTTCCCGTTTAAACCTTGACGGTCACCTGAACAGGCCGTACAACCTAATGAGTTTCCCTTAACGAGTCAAGCCAGCGATCATTTCTCTATCCATGCCGATACCCCGCCCCCTTTTCATCACCCTACTGTTTTCACTACTGATCCACGGTTTGCTTATGGTGTGGATGGGGCCGAGGTTATTACAGTGGAAGCACAAATCAGAACAGACTGACACCGTTCGGTTCAGCTTGGTTGGAACCGCCGCTCCCGTACCGAGCCAAGGCACTCAACTTCCCGAAGGGCCGAAAATACCCATGCCAGCCCCCCAACCGGGGCCAGAGGACGGAATGGAGTCTCCAGAGCCCCTCCCGGAGCAAGGAAACACTGGAAAGGAAGCAAATGAAACGCCTTTTTTAAAACAGCCCACCATGGCACACAACGAAAAACACTCGGAAATTCCACCTAAGCGAGAGGAGTTGACTCTGCCGTCTCAAAAAGACACCCCATCTTCAGCCCCCACATCGGAAACCACGTCACCCCAAAGGAATCCAGATATATCATCGGACTCAGAAGAGCGGTCTCCAAGTCAACCCGACTCTTCGAATAAGGAGCCACCTGAAGTCGCACAAAGCAAGCAGGAACCACACATTCAATCAATGACAGAGACAATTCCTCAGCCTTTATCCGGCACACCAAAACCCCCTCGGGAACCGACCTTGGTTGAGCCCCTTAACTCACCGCACCTTGATTATCCAAGCCTGGCTAAGCGCAGGCGTCAGGAAGGTACCGTTATTATTCGTGGATGGCTCAATCGGGAAGGACGCTTAACCAGGGCTGAAGTTTTTCAAAGCTCGGGATACACAAGCCTTGATGAATCCGCTCTTGATCAGGTGACGGACTGGATCTATCGCGCGCCTGATAACAACGCTCCGGAAGAATGGGTAAGAATCCCTATTGTGTTTCGTCTTAAATAATCGATCTCAAGCTTTGAGAAACAAGGGTGTATAGGAAGGGGTATAACTAGTTTTCATCCTGAAACGCCATCCATGGCGTTTCGCAGAGTCGCTCAGAAAAAACGGTTTTTCCTGGCTCGCGTTAGCGCCTGTCCAAAAACGTTGTTTCTGGATGGGCACTAACTAACGATCGCCTAAAACTCCGCCGGCACCAACCCTGCCTGAGCCACCTCACTCACCAACACGCTCAACTTATGCCATGGGTCCCCTTCACGACGCCCCTTAACGGTGGCATCAATTTCCCCACAGCGAATCAGACAGCGTTGCCAGTGCTTTAAATGGCTACGACGCAGGGCCGCCTGATAAGGCGCCTGGCGTTTATCGAAAATACGCAACCGTTTGTATACACCGGCGAGATGCTGCCCCTGGGCATCGGCCTCGGCCAATTGCACCAGATTCCGCAATTCCCTGGCCAACACCCAGAGCACGATTGGAGCTTCGATACCTTCGGCCGCCAGACCTGAAAGCACGCGTTGACTGCGGGCCAAGTCGCCTTTCAAAAAGGCTTCGGCCAGGTCGAAAATATCGAAACGGGCGCTGTCCGCAACGGACTGTACCACGGTATCCAGCTGGATGATCGGGCCGTCGTTCAGCAGGAGTAATTTGTCGATCTCCTGTCTTGCGGCCAGCAAGTTGCCATCCACCCGATCAGCTAGAAGTGCGAGGGCGTCGTCTTCAATCTGCAGGTTATTTTGCTGCAGACGTTGGCGCAGCCAGGCAGGTAATTGGTTGCGCTCGATCGGCCACACCGGTACCCACCAGCCTGCATCGGTCACCTTGGTGAACCATTTGGCTTTCGATTGGGCGGCTTCGATCCGGTCTGAAACGATCAGCAATAGATTGTCGGGGTTGGCGGATTCGGCGTAGGCGACGAGTGTCTTGCGTCCTTCGTCATTGAGTTTGCCGGGCAGGCGCAACTCCAGAACCTCCTGGTCACCGAACAGCGACATGGATTGGTTGGCTTCAGTCAGTTGGTTCCAATCGAACTGGGCATCGGCATGGAACACCTGACGCTCGGTGATGCCCGCCTGACGGGCGGCGGCTCGAACCTGATCGGCGGCTTCCAGAATCAATAGAGGCTCGTCTCCACTGATCCATAAAATGGGCGGAATGTTTTTGCTCAGTTGCTGGCCAAGCTGCTGCAGCGACAGCTTCATTCGTTCACCGTCTCTTCTTCATCAGGCTGGCGCAGCAGTTCTTCATCACTCAGGGCTTCGAGTTGGTCAAGCACACGCAACGCCACGCGGTTGCGCAGGTAATTGAAACGTTCCTCGCGGGCGTCCTCTTCATCGACTTCCGGACTGAGTGACAACCGGGTTTCCACCCGCGTGCTGCGATAGGAAATAATGGAGACACCGTATTCGTTTATCAGGCTCCAGGTTACTTCCATGCCCAGTACGGTGGCGTCACTCAGGTTCACTTCGGTGGTATCAATGTCGTGCACCCGCAGCAGGGTATCCGCCGGCTGGGTGCCTAATACCAAGCCATAGAGCGCAAAGGTATTGCGCATGGCATGGTAAAGTTCTTCGGCATCCAGATCCTCCTGCCAGACCATGGGGCTCAGTTCCGGCGAGAACTGGAACTGGCCTTTCAGTTGGTAACCGCAGCCAGTCAAGAGTGCGGCCACCACTAGGATGGCCAATCGGTTTACCCTGTTTTTCATAGCAACCTGATTAGTTCGCGAGTTAGTTAGCGACAATGTTTACCAGCTTGTTGGGAACAACGATCACCTTTCGAACGGTGGCTTCGCCAATAAAACGCTGGACGTTTTCGTCAGCCCGCGCAGCCGCTTCCACACTGGCTTTGTCGGCATCGGCGGAAACCTGCACCCGGCCACGCACCTTACCGTTCACCTGAACGACGTATTCGAGCGTGTCTTTTACCAGCGCTGATTCATCCGCTTGTGGCCAGGCCACATCCAACATCAGACCTTCATGACCAAGCGCATTCCAGAGAACCTGAGTCACATGTGGCGTAATGGGCGCCAGCACCAGCACAGCCGTTTCAAGCGCCTCTTTAACGACGGCACGGTCCTGGTCGGCACGGCCTTCAAAACGGTTGACGGCATTCAACAGCTCCATCACCTTGGCGATGGCGGTGTTGAAGGTTTTGCGGTCTCCGAAGTCGGCGGTGACACCAACGATGGTCTCATGGGTTTTACGACGCAGGGCTTTCTGGTCATCGTTCAATGCGTCGGTTTGCAGCGCGGCCACAGCACCGCCCTCCACCAAGGCATGAACAGCACGCCACAAACGCTGCAGGAATTTTTGCGCACCCTGCACACCGGACTCAGTCCATTCCAGCGTCTGATCCGGCGGCGCGGCGAACATGGAGAACAGGCGAAGGGTGTCGGCGCCGTACTCTTCAATGGCCTGTTGCGGATCCTTGCCGTTGTTCTTCGACTTGGACATCTTGGCCATACCGGCATAAATCACGGGTTCACCGGTGGAGATTTGTTTGCCACCGAGGATTTTGCCCTTGTCGTCTTTTTCGACTTCGACATCGGTGGGAGAAACCCACACACGACCGTGCTCGCCCTGTTCCTTGTACCAGGTTTCCGCCAGCACCATGCCCTGGCACAACAGATTGGTAAAAGGTTCGTTGGACTGCACCAGCCCTTCCTCACGCATGGCCTTGTGGAAGAAGCGGGCATACATCAGGTGCATGGTGGCGTGTTCGATACCGCCGATGTATTGGTCGACCGGCAACCAATAGTTGGCTTCAGTCGGCTCCAACATACCTTCGTTGTAATGAGGCGTGCAGTAGCGGGCGTAGTACCAGCTGGATTCCATGAAGGTATCGAAGGTGTCGGTATCGCGCTTGGCGGCTTTACCTTCATAGGTGATATCTTCGAAATCCGGATTGTTCTTGATTGGGGAACTGCTGCCATCGAAGGTGACATCGGTCGGCAACACTACCGGGAATTCCTTGGCGGGTTTGGTTTCACCGTCGACGTAAACCATGGGCACCGGTGTGCCCCAATAGCGTTGGCGACTGACACCCCAATCGCGCAGGCGATAGTTAATGGCCACTTCGCCCTTGCCTTGGCTGAACAGGCGCTGTGCAATAGTGTCGAACGCTTCGGCCGAGCTGAGGCCATCGTACTCACCGGAGTTAACCAGGATGCCTTTTTCGGTGAAGGCGGCCTGTGAGAGATCGACTTCGGCATCGCTGCCTTCAACCGGTTTGATCACCTGTTTGATGGGCAGGTTGTATTTGGTGGCGAATTCCCAGTCGCGCTGGTCGTGCCCCGGTACAGCCATGACGGCGCCATGGCCGTAATCCATCAACACAAAGTTCGCCACCCATACGGGGACTTCCTCGCCGGTGAGGGGGTGAATAGCGGTACGACCGGTCGGGTGGCCTTTCTTTTCCATGACCGCCATGTCGGCTTCGCTGGTGGTCATGTGATTGCATTCTTCAATGAAGGCGGCGAGCGCGGTATCGCCTTTAGCCGCCTCGGCGGCCAGGGGGTGTTGTGGCGCTACGGCGAGGTAGGTGACCCCCAAAAGCGTATCCGGCCGGGTGGTGTAGACATGCAACTCTTGGTCGCTGTCTTTCACCTGGAAGCTGAGATTCACGCCCTGGCTGCGGCCGATCCAGTTGCGCTGCATGGCTTTTACTTCGTCCGGCCAACCGGGCAGGTTGTCCAGTTCTTCGAGCAATTCCTGGGCGTAGGCGGTGGTTTTGATGAACCATTGGTCCATTTCCTTGCGTTCCACCGGGGTGTCGCAGCGCCAGCAACAGCCGTCGTGAACCTGTTCGTTGGCGAGTACGGTCTGGTCGACCGGGCACCAGTTGACGGCGGAGGTTTTTTTGTAGGCGAGGCCTTTTTCGACCAGACGGGTGAAGAACCATTGCTCCCATTTGTAGTATTCGGGGCGGCAGGTGGTGACTTCGCGGTCCCAGTCGTAGGCGAAACCGAGCATTTTGAGCTGGTTGCGCATGTAGTCGATGTTTTCGAAGGTCCATTTGGCGGGTGCGACGCCGTTCTGGATGGCGGCGTTTTCGGCGGGCATGCCGAAGGCGTCCCATCCCATGGGTTGGAGGACGTTTTTGCCGAGCATGCGCTGGTAGCGGCTGATGACGTCGCCGATGGTGTAGTTACGCACGTGGCCCATGTGCAGTCGGCCGCTTGGGTACGGTAGCATCGACAGGCAATAGAATTTTTCTTTGCTCATGTCGATTTTGGCTTTGAATACCTGCTGTTCGTTCCAGGTGTCCTGCACCTGGCGCTCAATGGCGGCCGGGGAATACGTAGCGTCCATCGGTTTCCTGTTCGGTTGTGAGGGTTATGATAGAGACTCGGAGCCGGGGCGGAGCCCCGGGGCACACAGGATACCCGACCCCGCGATCGATTTCGACTGGTCAACTCTCTGCGTGATTGCCTCGGTTGAAATCTGCGGCCCTTTGCCCCACTCCTGATACAGTGCCAGGAACCCGTAGCAGGTGCCCGGGGTGCTGATTCAGGGCCGCTGTGAACCCGTCCATGGCGGTCCGACGTTTCGGCGCTTGACCTCGGCATCCATGCCTCGGACATCCCTGAATCAGCACCCCGGGCACCTGCTACTAGCCTTCTGGGGCTACCTAATTGCACGCACGCCACAGCCATAGATTAAGTAACGAGGAGCACTTCATGAAACGCGTACTGGTCCCCCTCGCCGACGGTTGCGAAGATCTGGAAGCCGTCACCATTACCGATTTGCTGGTTCGCGCCGGAGCCGAGGTGGTGCGGGCCGGGCTCAAGCCCGGTGAAGTGGTCGCGGGGCGAGGCACCCGCTTTGTGGTGGATACCACCCTGGAGAGCGTGAAGAACGATACTTTCGATATGATTGCCCTGCCCGGGGGTATGCCGGGGGCCGATCATTTGGCGGAGAGCCCGGTGCTGCGGGATATGATCAAGAATCAGTTTGAGAACGGGCGTTGGGTGGCGGCTATCTGCGCGGCTCCCAGGGCTTTGGCGGCGGCGGGTATTTTGGAGGGGCGTACGGTGACCAGTTTTCCCGCTGCCCTGGATGGTGTCGCGCCTGACAGTACGACTCAGACCGGCAAACCGTTGGAGGTGGACGGCAACCTTATCACTGCCAAAGGGCCTGGGGTGGCTATGGATTTCGCGCTGACGCTGATTGAGAAGCTGTGGGATAAGGAGCATCGTAAACAGGTGGAAGGCCCACTACAGCGTCCCGGTATACTCGGCGCTTAGGGCAAGTCTCTTTGCAGAGGCCGGTGGGACCGGCCTTCCATACTGAAATATTTTTCAAAAACGATAGATACCTATCAAAATGTATGTCGACTAAATCTCAAAACCAGGAAAAATTCTGAACAATTCCCTGCGCTCTTGCTCTGCCCCTAAAAATCCGCCAGAGTTGCGCTCTTGTTCCTTGAATTTCTCGGTCAACGATGGCTCTAGCTGATATCCCACGTCTCGATCTCGCGCATTCCCCGACGCCTATTGAACGCCTACCCAACCTTGGCGAACAAATGGGAACATCCAATCTCTGGGTTAAGAGGGATGACTGCACCGGGCTGGGCCTTGGGGGCAATAAAACCCGAAAACTCGAATATTTGATGGCGGACGCTCAGGCTCAGGGGGCGACTCTGGTGCTGACGGCGGGTGGCCTGCAAAGCAACCATGCCCGTCAGACCGCTGCTGCCGCGGCGAAACTGGGGCTGCTGTGCGAGTTGGTGTTGGAGCCGGTGAGCGGCAGCCCTACCTCACTTTATGACCACACCGGCAATATTCTGTTGGACCGGTTGTTCGGTGCTGCCTTAACCGTGGCGGAGCCGGGCGTGGCTTTGGATGATCTGTTGCAACAGAGAGCGGAAGCTCACCGTCAGGCGGGCGACGTGCCCTATGTCATTCCGGTCGGCGGTTCCAATGAAATAGGTGCCCTGGGTTATGTGCGGTGCATGGAGGAGATCGCCCGCTGGCAGTATGACGCCGATATGGAATTCGACCGGATAGTGTTGGGTACCGGCAGTGCCGGCACTCAAGCGGGGTTGTTGGTGGGGGCTCACCTTTTTGGTGTACGCGCCAAAATCCAGGGGTTTTGCGTCAGCCGACCCAGCGAGGCTCAAGAAGCCTTGGTATTGGAGCTCACTCAGCGTCTGCATCAATTCCTAAACCTCTCCCCTTACGAGTACCGCGATAAAGTCGCTGCAGACGGAAGCTATGTCGGCGAGGGCTATGGCATTGCCACTGAGGGCATGCGTCAGGCGGTACGGGTGGTGGCGGAGCAGGAAGGGCTGTTGTTGGATCCTGTCTATACCGGTAAGGCCATGAATGGCTTGATCGATTATTACCGCCAGGGGCTGATCGATCCGGATGAGCGGGTTTTGTTTCTGCATACCGGTGGGGCACCGGCTTTGTTCGCGTACGAATCCGAGTTGATCCGTTAGCAGGGGATGCAACTCCGGTTAACCGAGATACCTCCTAATCACCGCGCTCACCTGCCCATGGTACATACCACCGAATAAATTCAGATGGTTGAGCCAGTGGTAAAGGTTGTAGAGCGCGGTCCTGTCCTCATAGCCCGGTTCCAGCGGATAAACCGACTGATAAGCTTGATAAAACCGGGCATCAAAACTGCCAAAAGTCTGTGTCATCGCCAAGTCCGCCTCCGGCCAGCCAAAGTAGCAGGCGGGATCGATCAATACTGGATGGCGATGTTCGTCGAACAGCAGGTTTCCCGACCATAAGTCGCCATGCAATAAGGCGGGCGATTGGATTGGTATCCGGTCTTCCAACCGGTTGATGAGCCTTTCGAGATCGGCCACTTCATGTTGGCTGAGCAACCCCGCGTCCCGCGCGCGTTGAATTTGCGGTTGATAGCGTTGTTCGCGATAAAAATCGAATCCGTTGTCTCGCCAGCCGTTGGGTTGGAGAGAATCACCGCAATAGGTGTCGCACTCGAATCCGAATTTCGAGTGGGTCTTTTGATGAAGCAAGGCAAGCGATTGTCCGGCCGTCTCCCAGGAGTGGGCATTCGGTCGACCGGCGGCAATATACTCAAGGGTGATGGAGGCATCGGTAACAGCGATGACCTCGGGGATACGAAAACTGCTGACACCCAGGGCACGCAACCCCGCAGCCTCGGCATTGAAGAAACCCGAAGGTGCCGCGCGATTGGTTTTACGAAGCACCCTGCGCCCATCGTCGAGCCTAAAAGTTTCTGTCTGATTCATAACTTAAAAAAAAAGGAGACACCCGACAACCCGGCATCTCCCGTCTCCCGTTCAGCATTCCGCTAAAAAATCAATGCCCCAATATCTGACTGAGGAAGAGCTTGGTACGGTCGTTCTTGGGATTGTCAAAGAACTCGTTGGGCTCGTTCTGCTCGATAATCTGACCGGCATCCATGAAGATCACCCGGTCGGCCACCAGCTTGGCGAACCCCATTTCGTGCGTAACACACAGCATGGTCATGCCTTCATTGGCCAGTTCAACCATAACATCGAGCACTTCCTTGATCATTTCCGGGTCCAAGGCTGAAGTCGGTTCATCGAACAGCATGATCTTGGGGTTCATGCACAGCGAGCGGGCAATGGCCACCCGTTGCTGCTGACCACCGGACAATTGGCCGGGATATTTCTTGGCTTGTTCGGCAATTTTCACCCGCTCCAAATACTTCATCGCTGTGGCTTCGGCTTCCTTTTTGGGCTTTTTAAGCACGAACATCGGTGCCAGGGTGAGGTTGTCGATCACGGTCAGGTGCGGAAACAGGTTGAAGTGCTGGAACACCATACCGACGTCTTTGCGGATCACTTCAATGTTTTTAACGTTGTCGGTCAGTTCGACGCCGTTCACCACGACGTTGCCCTGCTGATGCTCTTCCAGCCGGTTGAAACAACGGATCATGGTCGACTTACCGGACCCGGAAGGGCCGCAGATAACGATTCGTTCGCCCTGTTTCACGTCCAGATTGATATCGCGCAGTACGTGAAAATCCCCGTACCATTTGTTCATGTTGGTGACCTGGATCACTGACTCACGGTCTGCCAAACGGCTTTGTTCAGTCATGTGCAACTCCTCTTCTTACATGCCTTTCTTCAGTTCGCGATCCAGGTACAGGCTGTAGCGAGACATGAAGAAACAGAAACAGAAAAAGATCAGGGCGATGAACACATACCCTTCAATGTATTGTTGGCGCCAGGCCGGGTCGTTGATGGCGGATTTAGTCGCGCCCAACAGATCGAACAGACCGATGATCACCACCAGCGATGTATCCTTGAGCAGTGAAATAAAGGTACTCATGGTGGGTGGTATCACCAGGCGTAAGGCCTGCGGCAGGATGATCTTGCCCATTTTCTGCCAGTAAGTCAGGCCGAGAGAATCGGCGGCTTCGTACTGGCCTTTCGGAATGGCCTGCATACCGCCGCGAAACACTTCCGCCAGATAAGCCGCCTGGAAGAAAATAATCCCTACCTGGGCACGCAGCAGTTTATTGATCGACACACCTTCGGGCAGAAAGAGCGGAAACATCACCGACGCCATAATCAACACCGAGATTAACGGAACGCCCCGGAACACCTCGATGAACACCACACACACCACCTTGACGAATGGCATGTCGGAGCGACGGCCCAACGCCAGCAACAACGCCAATGGTGCGGCAAAACCGATACCGACGACGGCGAGCAGCAAAGTGAGAGTCAAGCCACCCCAATGAGCGGTATCCACCCGGGTCAAACCGAAGACGTCACCAGCGAGGATGATGTACAACAGGCCCAGCCAAACCAACCAGGCCAGCGCCAGCCAGGGGCTCCAAAAGCGCCGGTTCATACTGACCAGCATGCCGACAATCAGCATCATGCTGCCCAACATGGAGCGCCATTGTTCGTCTTCCGGGTAGGTGCCGAACAACACGAATCGATAATTCTGATGCACGTAAGCCCAGCAGGCGCCGGACACTTCCTGGCAGGCTTCCTTGGTGGGTGCGAAACTGGCATTGAAGATCGCCCAGCCAAGCACCGTGCCGGCGACTTCCCAAATGATGTAAATACAGACCAGCGTGATGATTGTGTTCACCGGCGAGGAAAACAGATTCGCCCGCATCCAGGTCATGCTGTGGTGCAAGGTGGAACCGGATGAGGGGCGGTTTTGATTCGGAATCAACTGCGTCATCTTATCGCTCCACCAACGCCATGCGTTTGTTATACCAGTTCATAAAGAAGGAGATCAGCAGACTGATGCTTAGATAAATCGTCATGAAGATCACTACGGCTTCGACCGCCTGCCCTGTCTGGTTCATGGTGGTGTTGGAAATCGATACCAGGTCCGGGTAGCCAATCGCGACGGCCAGTGAACTGTTTTTGGTTAGGTTCAAGTATTGGTTGGTCAGCGGAGGAATAATCACCCTCAATGCCTGCGGCAACACAATCAGGCGCATTACCCAACTGGGTTTCAGCCCCAAGGACGTAGCTGCCTCGCTTTGACCTTTGGCAACAGATTGAATACCGGATCGGACCACCTCGGCGATGTAGGTCGCGGTGTAAACCGTCAGGCCCAACAGTAGCGTGAAGAATTCCGGCGACATACTGATGCCGCCCTGGAAATTGAACCCTCGCAGTTCGGGGACATTCATCTCAGTCGGTGCGCCGGAGAACAGCCAAACCAACAGAGGCAGACCGACGATAACCCCCAAACCCACTGAGAGATAAGGAAATACCTCACCGGTGGCTTCCAGACGCTTCAAGCTCCAGCGTCGCAGTACAAAAGCACCGATTACCCCCACAACAACCGCGATCATTACGGCTGTCCAGGCAGGGTTTTCGGCGGGAATGGGCAGATAGAGCCCCCGGTTGGACAGAAATACGCCACCGATGGGATTCAATGCCTGACGTGGGCTTGGGAATGCATTGGTGATGACGGAATACCAGAAAAACAATTGCAGCAACAAAGGGATGTTGCGGAAGGTTTCGATATAGGTTTTCCCCAAAAACCTCAGTAACCAGTTTTTGGAAACCAGACCTATACCGATGAGGGTGCCAAGGATGGTTGCAAGAACAATCCCCAACAGGGAAACCTTGAGAGTATTCAGAATACCGACAACCAGCGCACGACCGTAGGTATCGGCCGGTGAATATTCAATCACACTTTCGCTGATGCCGAACGAGGCTTCACGCTCCAGAAAGCCAAAACCGGTGGCAATGTCCTGACGCTCCAGGTTGGTCAGAGTGTTGCTGACCAGAAACCAGCCCAGAAGAAAGACACCACCGAAGACCAGTATCTGATAGAGAATGGAGCGGAAGGTTTTATCGTACAGTAACGACGCTAGGGATCGGTTGGATTTAGCATTGGCAGGTGTAGAACTCATTCCCCGGTTCTCCGTGAGTGATTGGCCACAGTACCGCCCGGGTCGGGCGTGTATTGGAAGGCCTCCCGGCCTGCCCACAGAACCGACCGGCTACAAGCCGGTCGGTTTCTTTGCAGCCCGTCTTAGCGAATCGGGTAGGCGTACATCAGACCACCGTCGGTCCACAGCGCGTTCAGACCACGCTCAAGACCCAGCTTCTCGGTGACGTTACGCTGATAGGACTCACCGTAGTTACCGACCTGCTTGACGATGTTGTAGGCCCACTTCTCGTCCAGACCCAGTGCTTCACCCATGCCCGGAGTCACACCCAGGAAGCGTTTCACGCCCGGGTTGTCGGACTTCAGTTTTTCCTCAACGTTATCAGAGGTGATGCCAAACTCTTCCGCCTGAATCATCGCGATGTGTGACCACTTGACGATGTCCAGCCACTCGTCGTCACCGTGACGGACCACAGGGCCCAGCGGTTCCTTGGAAATGATTTCCGGCAGGATCACGTAATCAGCTGGATTTTCGGCGGAGACGTTACGGGCGGAAGCCAGACCGGAAGCGTCCGTGGTGTACACATCGCAACGACCGGAGAAGAAGGCTGCGGTGACCTCGGTGGTGTTCTCGATCACGACCGGCTCGAAGTCCATGCCGTTGGCGCGGAAGTAGTCCGCCAGGTTCAGCTCGGTGGTGGTACCCGGCTCAACACAGATGGCGGCGCCGTCGAGTTGCTTGGCGCTGGAGACACCCAGATCCTTGCGCACCATGAAGCCCTGGCCGTCGTAGTAGTTCACGCCAGCGAAGTTCAGACCCAGGCTGGTGTCACGGGTGGTGGTCCAGGTGGTGTTCCGGGACAGGATGTCGACCTCGCCGGACTGCAGCGCGGTGAAACGCTGGGCGGCGGTCAGCGGGGTGTAGCGAACGGCACTGGCGTCACCGAAAACGGCGGCGGCCACAGCGCGGCACACGTCCACGTCCAGACCTTCCCACTTGCCACCGGTGGCGGCGGAGAAACCGGCCAGAGCGGTGTTCACGCCGCACTGTACGTAGCCTTTGTCTTTAACGGAGTCGACTGTTTCGCCAGCGAATGCCTGACCTGCGATCAGGCCGGAAGCCATGAGGGTAGTGGCAAGCAGTGTAGTAGTGGTGTTTTTCATAGGGTCTCCCAGTACTTTGTTTTTATTGTCACAGGGACCGTCTACTCGGGGTATCCGGGCTAGGGTCCGATCCCTGTTATCCTGCAGCAAATCAGACTAGCACGGTTATTTTGGTTCTGCGAACCCCTTGGTCAAGAATTTGCACTCACGAGTCAGCACCCATCTTTGTCAGCACGGCCACATCACGCGCGGGAAACTCCATACTGGCGGAGGGCATGCTTTGGGCGAGCCATTCGAAAGTCGCCTCAGCATAAAAGGCGATATGGGTCGGATCATGCAGGTAACGCCATTGGCTGAAAGCCGAGCGATCCAGCACTCTCTGGGTCTGAATGACCAGACAGCCTCCAGGGCGCAGAAGGGACCACAGCGTCTGTAATAGTTTCGCCGGTTGCGCCAGATGTTCGATCACTTCGGTCATGCAGATAAATTGATAAGACTGATGCCAAACGGTTTCATCCGGGTGGTAAAACAGGTCATACAGTCGGACCGAATACCCTGCATCTTCCAGCATGGCGGCCAGTGCCGGGCCTGGACCGCAGCCAAAATCGAGGCCGACCGCCCCTGGTGACTGTCGTTCGACAACCGCATGGAATGCCCTGGCAAGAAAAGCCCGATAGCCCGGATCATCGACAACATTATTGTGTTTGTCGTACTCGGCTTTCTCCTGCTGCGCGGTTAAATGCTGACCAGCGGGAACGAAAACCAATTGGCAATTCAGGCAACACCAGTAATCCCGCTGCTTTCGCCGATGCCAGTGTTCTATGTCCACGGAGTGGCACAATGGGCAATTCATCCTCTCAATGCCTCCGAAACCGGAATGATAGCAAGTACTTACTACGGCCGAATATGTAGGATTGGGTTTGTTGTATCCGCGTAAAAATGGTATCAGTATCCGCCAGACGGTAAGCCCCAAGTGCAAACGTCCGGTGAAGGCGCTGGAACGGAATCTGCTTGGTCAAAAATAAATATTCGAGAGTTAAAGTGTTGCCCAGAGTCCTCACCGGCCTAGCCTCCATTTTTTTATTGCTGTGTTGCGCCCTGTCCCCGGCCTGGGCCGAAGCCACCACGGCAGCACCGCCTTCGCAGTGGCTGACCCTGCCCGCTGACTGGCAGCCGGAACCCCTGACGGCGGATCGGGCCAGCGAGCTTGCCACCAGTGAGGGTGTTTCCCTCAGCGGTGGCACTTATTGGCATATGATGTCCGTTTCATCGAATCGATTCAGCCAATACATCATCGATTTTCGCAATTCTTCCGTTATCGGCCAATTCACCCACTGGGTGTTCAACAGCCAAGGCGACCTGATAAAACGCCTCGAAGGCGGTATTCAAAACACAACACCCAACCCCTATGCGTTCCGCCACGGCCGCCCCCTGACCCTACCTGTAGGTGATTATCAGATCATCACCCGGCTGGACAGCCCTTTCTATCTGGCCCAGCCCGAGCCCGCCCTGTTTGAACCCGTCCGCTACCAACAATCCATCAAGGTTGGCAACGCAGTCACCATGGCCGGGCTGGGTATTTTCTTCGCGCTGGGTATTTACTATGTGGTTCTGGGCACCAGTCGCGGGCGCATCGGGGACCTGCTTTATGCGGCTTTCATCGCTGGCAACCTGCTTTACAACGGCGCCGCGCTTATGGTGTTCAGCGATCTGTTCGGCATCCACGAGTTTTATTTGATCAGCGTACCCATCCTGTTTTCGAACACAGCCTATATCGCCTTCGTGATGATGTTGCTGAATATCAACCGACACACGTCGCGGATATTGTTCTATGCCGGAAGCAGTATCATCCTTCTGTTCATGTCTTTCTGGATCATTGCGTTGATAAAGCCTCACTGGTCATTGGAACTGGACCGCGTTGGGGTGGGTATCTTTGCGGTTTACGGCTTTACCGCAGGCATTGTCCGCCTTATTCAAGGCAACAGAACCGCCCGTTTTTACCTGATCGCCAATGTGGCGTTTATCATCCCCGCCCTGATCTCCATTCGGGCATCGACCCTGCCCATCGCCGATACGCTCTTTATTGAGCACCTTGGCCTGTTCGCCGTTGCCGTGGAGGTCATTCTGCTGTCGCTGGTGATCAGCCATCAGGTGGGTATCGTCTACCGGGAAAAAGAGGCCGGGCTCTATGCCACCCAGGAAGCGCTGCTCGCGGCCAACCATGCCCTGGAAACCAAAGAGCGGTTCCTGGCTAATGTCAGTCACGAACTGCGCACCCCTCTGAATGCGATTCAGGGGTCGGTGGAGTTGGTCACCCAACACCCCCTACCGGCAAAAATAAACCGCCATATCGAAGCCATTCATTCCTCGTCGAATTTTCTGCTATACCTGATTAACGACATCCTTGATCTGGCCAAGATGAATGCCGATCAACTGACGCTGGTACAGGAGCCTTTCGACCTCGATGAAGCCATCGACGATTTGTGCAGCATCTACAAGAATTCGTTTCAACGCGGCCTGGTTCGCTTCATGGTGGACATCGAACCGGACGTTCCCAATCGACTGGTCGGGGACGAAAACCGTTTGAAACAAGTTCTGGCGAACCTGCTGAGCAACGCGTTCAAATTCACCGAACGCGGCGAGATCAAACTGACGATCCGAAAACTGGACAACGGCGAACTCGACTTCCGCGTAACGGATACCGGCATCGGTATCGACAGCGACAAGCTCCACACCGTTTTCTCCGCCTTCACTCAAGCGGACGCTTCCATCGCACGGAAATACGGCGGCACCGGACTGGGACTTCAAATCGCTTCCAAACTGGTACGCCTGATGGGCGGACGCCTCGAAGTGAACAGCCAACCCGGCTATGGCAGCGACTTTCACTTCCGCCTCGCAATCCCCGGCGAAATGCAACTATCCGCGCTGCCCCGGCGGCAAACCGGCCTGGTGTGTGACGACCCCGACTGGCGCAGAATCCTCACTCAAGATCTCGCCCGTCAGAATGTCGCCGTAGGCGCCAGCCTTTCCATCAGTCAGGCACTGGAAGCCCCACTTCCGAAAGAGCCGGATCAATGGGTGATCGTCAGCGAGCAGTATCATGAATCACTCGCCCACCGCTTTAATTCAGGGCAAACCGTACACTGGCTCGTCAATCAATTGGACTATGCGGACTATCAGCACGACCAGAATCTGGACATCGACGTACTGCCCTACGCCCGAACCCATCTTCACCGTCTGACCCACCCGGCCGATGTCACCTGGCAACAGGAAGACCAGAACCTGCTGCTGTCCCGTTTGCGGGTAACGGCCGTGGATGACAACGCGGTCAATCTCAAAGTACTGCTGGGTATGCTGAAACGACTGGAGGTCAACTGTACCGGCTTTGATCACGCCAAGGAGGCACTGGAATATATTCATCGGGAAATGCCCGACATGGTACTTATGGACGTTCAAATGCCCATTCTTGATGGACTGGAAGCCACCCGCCGACTGCGGCAAGACGCTTTTCCCAACCCAATCATCGCCTTTACGGCCAATGCATCCGACCACGACCTGGAAAACTGTCTACAGGCGGGAATGGACGATGTGCTGGTCAAACCCATCCGTCTTGAGGAGCTGAAAAACATGCTGCTCAAATGGTCGGATAAAGTAGGACTGCAATCGGAAAGAAGTCTCTAATCCAGTCAACTGCTAAAAGGAATGTGCGATGTCTCCATCAAAATGGTCGCTGCTGTGGCCCTTTCTACTGACGCTGATCGTTCCGTTGATCGCCGCCTGGTTCGCCTACCCCGGCACCCACCTGCCACCGGGGTTCGGGATCTTCCCCCCTGAGCAGGTGGCCGGTACGCCGGGTTTCAATCTGATCGTCTTTATCATCATCGCGGCTCTGGCCCTGGTCGTAACCGCCCTGGTGCTCTTCCCGCAATGGTTCGGGTTTCAAGGCGCCGCTCCCGCCCCGGCACCCGCCCACCGACCACTACCCTGGTGGTTCTGGGTCGGCCTGGTGGTGATGCTGTTCTTCTGGTGGGTAATGTGGGCAAGACCCGCCGCACTCGGTGGTTTGGTGTATTTCGCCTTCTCGCCACTCTGGTGGGGTTTCATTACGGTACTCGACGGCATCGTCTACCACCGTCACGATGGCAAGTCGCTCTACGCCACCAAACCGGGAATGCTGATATTCAGTGCCATCATTTCCATCGCTGGGTGGGGCTATTTTGAATACTACGACTACTTCGTTCTAGCGGACTGGTATTACCCGAACGGTCACATGTCGGAGCTGCCACAGCCATTAATCTGGGCGCTTTTCATCATTGCCTACACCACGGTTTGGCCGGCGCTGTTCGAATGGTTCAACCTGCTCAACACCTTTCCAAAACTCGCAGCCCGCTACCAAAACGGCCCGAAAATACCGCTGCCAGGCAACTTGCTCATCATCGTCGGCCTCGCCGTCATCGCAGGTTTCACCTTCTTCCCTTACCCCATGTTCTGGGGCATCTGGATCGGCCCGATGGCGGTCATCACCGGCATTTTGATGCGTTTGAATATCTGGTCACCCTTCACGTCCCTGTCACAGGGCAATTGGGCGCCAGGCATCCTGATCGCACTGTCGTCTCTGCTTAACGGTTTCTTCTGGGAAATGTGGAACTTCGGCAGCGAAAACCCGGACATCGGCTACCCGACCAATCCGAACTATTGGATCTACGACATCCCCTACGTGAACGTCATCCACATATTCTCGGAAATGCCCCTGCTCGGCTATTACGGCTACCTACCCTTCGGCACCCTGGTCTGGGTCTTCTTCATCTGGATCGGCGCCTTATTAAACAAAAACACCGACATCTACCTGGACGGCAACCCTAACTAGCGGGTTGGTAGCTTCTTGGGTGCCTTTAGCCCTTTGTGGTTGAAGCACCCTTGGAGGCAGGTTTTTACTTTGGCGGCCCGGTGGTTGACGCTGCTTTTGTGCCATTGGCTAGGGGGGCAGGTAATGCCCTCTGGGGCCGTCGTGAATACATCCATGTAGGCTTGGCCGAAACATCCATGTTTCGGACATCCCCTGAGGACACTACCTGCCCCCCTAGCCACCTTACATAAATTGCCAATTTTTCAAAAAAGAAAAAGCCAGCTGCAAGGTTGGCTATTCTTTGCCTCACAGCTGGTTTTTCTGGGAGATAAAACTGGTCGGCGGCTCTGTTGCAAGCGGCCGATGCCGGGTGTGCTCATGGAGGGGTATCCGCAGCATGGATGCTGCGGTTAAGCCTACATGGAAGTATTCACGGCGGCCCCGGAAGGAGTGCACCCGGCATCGGCCAGCGGACCACAGCCACAGTAGAACCCTGGGCCAAAGGAAACCACTGGCAAAAAAGCCTACTTAAGCGGACTGCGCCCCTTGCCAGCCGCTATACGCATGCGAAGGGCGTTGAGCTTGATGAAGCCCTCGGCGTCTTTCTGGTTGTAGGCACCAGCATCGTCTTCGAAGGTGGCGATGCTTTCGTCGAACAGGGAATCTTCCGACTGACGACCGGCGATGATGACATTGCCCTTGTAGAGTTTCACCCGGACCTTGCCGTTCACCTTCTCCTGGGACGCATCGATCATCTCCTGAAGCATCAGACGCTCCGGGCTCCACCAGTAACCGTTGTAGATCACCTCCGCGTACTTCGGCATCAGGTCATCTTTCAGGTGGGCCACTTCACGGTCCAACGTGATCGACTCGATCGCACGGTGCGCCTTCAGCATGATGGTGCCCCCCGGCGTTTCATAACAGCCACGGGACTTCATACCGACGTAACGGTTCTCGACAATATCCAAACGACCCACGCCATTGTCACCGCCCACCTTGTTCAGGTACGCCAGCACTTCCGCAGGAGACATCGCCTTGTCATCAATGGCAACAATGTCACCCTTCTCATAAGTCAGTTCCAGATAGGTCGGCTCGTTCGGTGCCGCTTCCGGGCTCACCGACCAACGCCACATATCCTCTTCCGCTTCCGCCCAAGGATCTTCCAGGATGCCGCCCTCATAGGAAATATGCAGCAGGTTCGCATCCATAGAGTAAGGCGACTTCTTGCCCTTCTTATTGAAATCGACCGGAATGTTGTGCTCCTCGCAGTAAGCCATCAGCTTCTCACGCGAGTTCAAATTCCACTCCCGCCACGGCGCGATCACCTTAACGCCCGGCTTCAGCGCATAGGCGCCCAGCTCGAAACGCACCTGGTCGTTGCCTTTACCGGTCGCGCCATGAGCAATGGCATCGGCGCCGGTCTCATTGGCGATCTCCACCAAACGCTTGGCAATCAACGGACGGGCGATGGAGGTACCCAACAGGTACTCGCCCTCGTAAATGGTGTTCGCGCGGAACATTGGGAAGACATAGTCGCGTACGAACTCCTCGCGCAGGTCCTCGATGTAGATTTCCTTGATGCCCAACGCCTGCGCCTTGGCACGCGCGGGTTCGACTTCTTCACCCTGGCCGAGGTCGGCCGTGAAGGTCACGACTTCGCAGTTATAGGTTTCAGAGATCCACTTGGCGATGACCGAGGTGTCTAAACCTCCGGAATAGGCCAGCACCACTTTCTTGATGTCAGACATTGCGACTCCCAATGCATTATTGGCGGGCGGGTTTGGCCGGGTATTTTATGGGGTCTGTCGATGGGGTTCCAGTGAAATGGGGGAAAGAGATTGTTTCGTTGGAAAAGGCTGGCTGGAAGACGCTTAACGGGAGACGCTTGACGCAAAAGCATGCGTCCGGCGTCTCCCGTCAAGCATCAAGCCAAATCAATCCTCTTCCTCGGCGACGGACTCGGTCTCCATACCAAGCTCTTTGATCTTGCGAGTCAGGGTGTTGCGGCCCCAACCCAGCAACTCGGCGGCGTCGCGTCTGCGTCCGGCGGTGTGCTTGAGGGCGGTTTCGATCATGATGCGTTCGAAACTGGGTACGGCGTTGTCCAGCAGCCGACGTTCACCCCGGACGAGTTCGCGGTCGGCCCAGTTACGCAGGGCCTGTTCCCAGTTTTCGCTGGCGACAGGCGCCTGGGCTTCATCCAACAGTTCCGGCGGCAGGTCGGATACCAGCACTTCCCGGCCGGAGGCCATCACTGTGATCCAGCGACAGGTGTTTTCCAACTGGCGCACGTTGCCCGGCCAATCCAACCGGCTGAGGTAGGCTTCGGTGTCCGGTCGGAGCACTTTGGGCTCCACATCGAGTTCGTCCGCCGCTTTATGGAGGAAGAACTCCAGCAAACGGGGGATATCCTCGCGGCGGTCCGCGAGGCGCGGTAGATGAATGCGGATGACGTTTAACCGATGGAACAAGTCTTCCCGGAAACGCCCCTGTTTCACCAGCTCTTCGAGATTCTGGTGGGTCGCGGCGATGATGCGGACATCCACCTTCACCGAGGTATGGCCACCCACCCGGTAAAACTCACCATCGGCCAGCACGCGCAGCAACCGGGTTTGGGTTTCCGATGGCATATCGCCGATTTCGTCCAGGAAAAGAGTGCCGCTGTCGGCTTGTTCGAACCGACCGCGCCGCTGGCCTTGAGCCCCGGTAAAGGCACCTTTTTCGTGGCCGAACAGTTCGGATTCCATCAAATCACGCGGAATCGCCGCCATATTCAAGGCGATAAAGGGGTGCTCACGCCGTGGACTGTGTCGGTGCAGGGCATGAGCAACCAGCTCTTTACCGGTTCCGGATTCCCCGTTGATCAAGACCGTGATGTTGGACTGCGACAACCGCCCGATGGCGCGAAACACCTCCTGCATGGCCGGGGCTTCACCGATGATTTCAGTGTTGGCCGGGGCCGTGGCCGGTTCGGCCGAGGCCTGTTTCTGACGGGTGTGCTCTATGGCCCGCAGTACCAGCGAGACGGCTTCGTCGACATCGAAGGGCTTGGGCAGGTATTCGAAGGCTCCGCCCTGGAAAGACGCAACGGCGCTGTCGAGGTCGGAGTGAGCGGTCATGATGATGACCGGTAGATTGGGGTGGCGGTCGTGAATGCGGCTCAGCAGCTCCAGGCCGTCGATCCCTTCCATGCGGACATCACTGACGATGGCGTCGGGCGGATCCTGGTCCAGCTTGCGCAGCAGTGACTCCCCGGTTTCAAAACTTCGGCATTCCATGCCCTGTTTATCGAAGGCGCGCTCCAGCACCCAACGAATCGAGCGATCATCGTCGACAATCCAAACGCGGTTAGGCCGATTCATGAGCCCCCTCCAAAGGTAGATATATGCTGAATACCGTTTCACCGGGCTGGCTGTCGCACTCAATGACACCACGGTGATAATGAACAATCTGCTGAGCGATAGAGAGCCCAAGCCCCGTACCGGATGGCCGGCCGGAGATCATGGGGTAAAAGATTTTTTCCATCATTTCCCGGGGAATACCGGGGCCGTTATCGATGATTTCCAGCTTGACCACCAGCCGGTATCGATGCTGACGAATGGTGAACTGGCGCACCGTCCGGGTGCGCAAGGTGATGGTGGGTTGCTCAACGGGGTTTTCCATCAGCGCCTGCAATGCATTGCGGGCAACATTGAGCACGGCTTGAATCAGTTGGGCTTCATCGCCTTCCAAATCGGGAATGCTGGGGTCGTAGTCCCGCTGCAGATGAATCTGGTCGCCCGCCTCCACCTTCAGCAGCGAGTGAACCCGCTCGGTGATCTGGTGAATATTCACCGCCGTGAGGTTGGGCACCTGATGGCTGCCCAACATGCGGTCAACCAGGTTACGCAGGCGATCGGCCTCTTCGATGATCACCTGGGTGTACTCCTGTAGGGATTCATCCGGCAGCTCGGCGGCCAGCAACTGGGCCGCGCCCCGTATCCCCCCCAGGGGGTTTTTGATTTCGTGCGCCACTCCACGCACCAAGTGGCGGGTGGTCTCGGTTTGTTCGATCAGGCCTTCATCGCGGCTGATGCGCATGGCACGGTCCGCAGGCAACATCTCCACAATCAGATGCAACGCCTTACCTTTCATGTAAGGTGTGACCATGAAGTCGAGCGTGAGCAGCTCGCGGTGCACCAGTTGCCATTGGGCGGAGCGTACGGACAGGGTTGTGCCGTCATCGATCGCCGCAGCCAGCACTTCCCGGATCTCAGCCGGGTTCACAAACAAACTGTAAAACGGCTGTCCGATAATCTGCTTGCCGGAGCGGATGAGCAGTAGCTCGGCGGACGGATTAACGTGCTCGACGGTCAGTTTGCTATCCAGTTGGATCACCGCAGTGAATTGGTGGTCGACCAACTGGCGATAAAAGTCGGTGTCTGACACAAAGGTATCCTGTGATCTCTGAGCGTTCCGGCCGTGATGACCGGGGCGCAAGGGGTGCTACGCAAGAAGCAGGCCACAGACAAGGGCGTCTATATGCACGATTTCGGGGCCACAAACTCACAATATGCACCATAATGAAGCATTTTAGCTCGATAATGACCCAATTCGGTGCAAATGCTTAAAAAAGATTGATATGCCCCGGCTTAGTCCCCACCGTTCTAAACTGTGCACTCCGTTGCAGCCCAGAGCCGTCGGGCTTCTTAAAGCACCCAATTGGTTTATACTCCAAGAAACCTCCGGTTTGGTTGTTGGCTGCAGCGAGCGCCGCCGGTCTACTGAAACACCAGGATGTGACGCCTTATGAATCGCAGCTTCCCGCTGAGATTGCTGCACAACGCCTGGCAGCAAACGCAAGACGACAGCGGACAGATACTTGTCTTCGCCGACCCGGGTGGTCAGCGGTTCGGTATGTTGGTCAAGGAGTTCCAACAGACAGTTCAAACCCGAACCTTCAAATACCGCCTGGGGCCAGACGCCTCGCTGCTCGGTTACTTCCCCTTGATTGATGTGCTGCGGCGCCTCCACGACGACGAAGGCATCACCGATTGGGATGCCTGGTTGAGCGAATGCGGTGTCTATCTCCCTAACCGGCCGATCTGGCGAGAGCTGCTCGACGACCGTTTCGTCAGGCGAAGGCCGCTACGCCTGAAAGAACAGGTGATCCAGAACGCACTCAGTCTCGAGGACGATATCATCGCCATGCTGGGCGGGCTGACTCGGTCACGTCCTTTGTTGCTCGTCATCGCCAACTATCACTTTGCCTCACTCTCGCTGCAGCAGCTATTGGAACGCAATCGTCAGGAAATTCCCCGTCAGGTGCTTATTCTGGCGGCGAGCGACCCGGAGCAGTTAAACGATGGACAGGATCACCTATCCCATTCCTGGTGGCTGGTGGACGACCAATATGAGCCACCCTGGCTGATCGACCTGGCTCCCAACCTGACGCATGCATCGCTGGAAGATTGGCCCAGCCCGCTCTCCATAGACAGCTTCAGCATTCCGAATCTGATTCAGCAGGCTTTGGAGAACCACACCCTGTTATGCCGCAAGGAAACGCTGGATATCTGTGATCAAATCCGCTTGATGCTGGATGAGCGACAGATCCTTCTGGTCGACGAGCACCGGGATGAATTGATGTTGCTGGAGGCCGAAGCCCAGTTCTATTCGGATCACTTCAATACCGCTAACTCAGTCTTGAATGAACTGCTGGAAGTGGCCCGACAGCGTCAGGACCCTGTACGCCAGTTCGATGCCTACCTGCGCCTCGCTTGGTGCGAACTCTACAAACATCTGGTGGACAGCGCCCAGCAGATGAGTACCCACGCCAAAACCGCGTTGGAAAGCATTTCCGATAAAAACGCCGGGTGGCTGTTGCGTGAACGGGAGTGGCTGTTATTGCAGGCCTTGATTTGCGGCCAGCAACACTTACGGCTACCGGCGGCACAACAAAGCCGCCTGGAAGCCCTACTGCCCTTGGTTGAGGACGACGACTATCTCTATGCCTTCCGTTTTGCCCAGGTCAATTGGGAAGGCAGCCTCAATGAAAAAGAAAAGCATTTTCTTAAAAAAGCACTGATCAAAGGTTTGCGTCAGGCACGCCAACAGGGCAACCGGGTGGCTGCGGTAAAAATGCTGCAGAGCATGGCCGTATTGCTGACCAATGCCCGACGCAATCACCGGGCACTGTCTTATTTGAACTTGGCATTGAGACTCTGCCAGCCGCTGCGCTCGGCCGTCCATGAAGTTCCGGTGCTGAATGCCATCGGTTTTGTCCGCCTGCAAATGGGCGATCTGGTCGAAGCACGCAACACCTTTCACCACGCCCTGCAGAGTCTGCAGCTTGTCACCAACTACAACGAGGTCGCCGCCACGCTGAACAATCTGGCCTGGACCTACTTTGTCGGTGGCAACCTGGCGGAATGCCAACGGATGTTGAATACCGCCATCCGGCTGTGTCGCATTCGCGGGTTTCACAACCTGCCCTATCACACACTGGACGATCTACTGCTGCACCAGGCGCTCTGTCGTTTCTATCTGGGGCACAGCGTTCTGGCCCAACATACCCTGTTGGAACTAAACCACCGCGAGCCTGAACTGAGCACCAAAGGCCAGCTGTTGTATGCCTGCCTGAAGCTGCATTTCGCCCGGTCCGAAGCCGACTATGGCACCATCGAACAACTGATTCGTGACATCGCCGAGCTGCTGAAACTCAGCACGGACCTTCCCGCCCAGACCGCCAGTGTGGCGCACTATGCGGCCGGAGACGACCGGCTCGGGGACGCGCCCGAAACGGGCATATCCTGGATGGCGCACCCGGAACAGGATAACGAAGTGTTGCCGGCCCTGCCGGTGGATGTGATGTCGCTGTTGCGCTCCGCCGAACTGGAAGGGGAACTGGAGAACCTGCAGCAACGGGTAAGGGATACCCGCCTGCTCTCGCATCTCAGTGCGCAGGCCAATGCCGCGACCGATGTTCGGGAACTGGTGGAGACCATTTGCCGTCAGTTGAGTGCCCATCTCGATTGCGACTATGTTGCGTTGGACATCATAGAACAGCCCTACATCAAGCCCATTTTCGTGCACCAGGGACTGGCCGATGAGGAAGCGAAAGACCTGCATCAAAAACTCGCCCTACAAAAACTGACCCGGGGTCGGCTACTGTGCAACGTGCGCAATCTGGAGCTTGAGAGTTTCAACTCCGGTTACGCCTACGTTAACAGCATTGCCCTTCCCCACCACGACTTTGGCGATTTAGTCCTGCTCACCCGGAGCAACAAGGGGTTCGACGAGTCGGTCCTGCGAACCAGTGTCATGCTGGCGGGGCAGTTGGCTGCCGCCATCCAACGCTTGATGCATGAACGGGAGCTGCAGCACCTGTCGTCCACGGACATGCTGACCGGGCTGATCAATCGTCAGGCGCTCTACCCCCGCCTTGAGGAAGAACTGGCCAGAATACGCCGCCACGAAGACTACCGTTTCTGTCTGGCGTTTTTGGATTTGGACAACTTCAAATACCTGAACGACAACTTCGGCCACAATTTGGGGGACCGCGTTTTAAGGGGCTTTGCCAAGCTACTGGAAGACCATACACGGACAGAGGATGTCACCGCGCGGTTGGGGGGCGATGAATTTGTTATTCTATTTCCCGGCCAAACCGGAGAAAATGCCGAGCAACTGGCCAAGCGATTATTGGAACGTTTCGATACGACTGAAAACTGCCTTAAAACCCTGCGGGAATTCACCGGCCAAGTGTTGAACATCGACCCTCAATACTGCCTTGGCTGCTCAATAGGGATTGTCGAAACCTCACCCGAGACGGCGCCACAGACCGTCGACCAACTCCTCAACATGGCCGATCACTCCATGTATGAAGCCAAAACCCAAGGTAAAAACCAGGCAGTGTTCAAGCCTTGCACGGAACCCCGTAGCGATGAAGAATGAAGTCGCGTTGCGGCGGGGCCATATCCGGATGCACCTGCCATTCACCCTGTTCCAGTAACAGGGTCATCATGCGTGTCGCGACGCCCCGACGTTGAGTCAGGCGCCGCACCGCCAGGCCTTCGATACAGCCCTCCCGGGTCAACAGAGCGCCAACGATATGGTCGTTGAACCATCCGGCCCATAGTCGAACGTCGCTGTCGCCCTGTCGCCAGTCCTGCCAGGCGCGCTGCCAAACCGGGCAACCCTGCTCATCGGCCAGACGCCGCAATTCGGCCATTTCAGTCTCGGACGGTTCGCTGATGGAGGATAGAAACACAGGCATGGGGAGTCTTCTCGCTGCGGGCAAAAGGGTCTGCGGGTGGTCTGAGGCGGAGCATACCGATATAATGCGCCTTCGCAAGCGAATCCCGACCGACCGGCCCGGGCCGGAAGCCCGGATCAGCCCACTATTTGGCACTACAGCACTGAAGAGAGTCCCGCATTATGAGTCGCCAGGCGACGGTTGAACGCAACACCTCGGAAACCCAGATCAAAATCAGCGTGAATCTGGACGGCACCGGCAAAGCCAGTTTCGACACCGGCATGCCCTTCCTGGAGCACATGATGGACCAGATCGCCCGCCACGGGCTGATCGACCTGGACATCGTCTGCCGGGGCGACAACCATATCGACGACCATCACAGCGCGGAAGACATCGGCATTACCCTCGGCCAGGCCTTCACCCAGGCCGTGGGCGATAAAAAAGGCATCACCCGCTATGGCCACAGCTATGTTCCGCTGGACGAAGCCCTGTCGCGAGTGGTAATCGATTTTTCCGGCCGCCCCGGTCTGGAATACGACATCCCCTTTACCCGGGGCAGCGTCGGCGGGTTCGATGTCGATCTGTTCTATGAGTTCTTCCAGGGGTTCGTCAACCACGCTGCGGTCACCCTGCATATCGACAACCTCAAGGGCAAGAATTCGCACCACCAGATCGAGACCGTCTTCAAGGCATTCGGTCGTGCCCTGCGCATGGCATTGAGCGAAGACAGCCGCATGGCCGGTATCACGCCGTCCACCAAGGGCGTGCTCTGAGTTAAACATCCAGGCGCGCAAGCGCCTTCAGCTATAGGATTTCCCCCGTGAGTCGCAAGCTGCTGACTGTTATCGACTATGGCATGGGCAACCTCCATTCCGTAGCCAAAGCCCTGGAACACGTGGCCCCCGACACCAAAATCGAAGTCACCGGCGACCAGCACCGCATCGCCGAAGCCGACCATATTCTGTTGCCGGGCGTGGGCGCCATTCGCGACTGCATGGCCGAAATTCGCCGTCAGGGTGTCGACACCGTGGTCGCCGAAGCCATCGCCAGCGGCAAACCCTTCCTCGGCATCTGTGTCGGTATGCAGGCACTGATGGCTCACAGTCACGAGAACAACGGCATCGACTGCCTCGGTCATTTCGATGGCGAAGTTCGCCGTTTCCGTCAGGGTGCGGTGGACGAACAGGGTCTGCCGATGAAAGTGCCGCACATGGGCTGGAATACGGTCGACCTGAAAATCGATCACCCCCTGCTGAACGGCATTCAATCCGGCGACCGCTTTTATTTCGTGCATTCCTATTACGTGGAAGCCCATCCGGAATACACGGCGGCCAGTTGCACCTACGACGCCACCTTCGCCGCCATGATCTATCGCGACAACATTTTCGCCACCCAGTTCCACCCGGAAAAAAGCTTCCCGGCGGGACTGACCCTGCTGAAAAACTTTGTGGAGTGGGACGGCCAACGCTGAGCCGCCCACGGGAGAAACCGACTTATGCTGATCATTCCCGCCATCGACCTGAAAGACGGCCAATGCGTACGCCTGCTGCAGGGCCGGATGGAAGATGCGACCGTCTTCGGCTCCGACCCAGTCGAAATGGCCACCCGCTGGGTGGACGCCGGGTGCCGCCGACTTCATCTGGTCGACCTGAACGGCGCCTTTGAAGGCACCCCGATTCACGCCGAGGTAGTGACCGCCATTTCCGCCAAATACCCCGACCTGCCGATTCAGATCGGTGGTGGTATCCGCTCGTTGGAAACCATCGAAGCTTATGTGAAAGCCGGGGTCGGCTGGTGCATCATCGGCACCGCCGCCGTTAAAAACCCAGATTTCGTACGCGAAGCCTGCAAGGCGTTCCCAGGGCATATTATCGTTGGTATCGACGCCAAAGACGGCCTGGTCGCGACCGAAGGCTGGGCCGATGTCAGCAGTGTCAAAGCCACCGACCTGGCACGGGACTTCGCCAACGACGGCGTCAGCGCCATTGTCTATACCGACATCAGCCGTGATGGCATGATGCAGGGCGTCAACCTGGAAGCCACCGTCGAGGTCGCCCAGGCGGGCGGCATTCCAGTCATCGCCAGCGGCGGCGTGACCGATATGAAAGACATCGAACGCTTGTGCACGGTGGCGGACAAAGGCCTGCTCGGTGCCATTACGGGCCGCGCCATTTACGAAGGCACCATCGACGTGCGCGACGCCCAAACCTATTGCGACGAACACGCACCGACCCAAGGCTGAGGACACCCGAATGGCACTGGCAAAACGCATCATTCCCTGCCTGGACGTCGACAAGGGCCGCGTCGTCAAAGGCGTTAATTTCCTGAACATCCGCGACGCGGGCGACCCGGTGGAAGTATCGCGTCGGTACAACGAACAGGGCGCGGACGAAATCACCATGCTCGACATCACCGCCACGCACGAGGGGCGGGACACTATGGTCGAGACCGTCAGCGCCATCGCCGGTCAGGTGTTTATTCCGCTCACCGTAGGCGGAGGCATCCGCACCCTGGACGACATTCGCACCATGCTCAACGCCGGGGCGGACAAGGTATCGATCAACAGCGCTGCCATCAAAAACCCGGATTTCGTGCGCGAAGCCTCGGAGCGCTTCGGCGCCCAATGCATCGTGGTCGCCATCGACGCCAAGCGGGTCGACGATCACTGGGAGATTTTCACCCACGGCGGTCGCAACGCCACCGGCATTGATGCCGTCGAATGGGCCAAAAAGATGGACGACTACGGCGCCGGTGAAATTTTATTGACCAGTATGGACCGGGACGGGGTGAAATCCGGCTTCGATCTGGAGCTGACCCGCGCCGTGGCCGACGCCGTGCGAGTGCCGGTCATCGCCAGCGGCGGTGTCGGCAACCTCGACCACCTCGCCGAGGGTGTGCTGAAAGGCCACGCCGACGCCGTACTGGCGGCCAGCATCTTCCATTTTGGCGAATACAGCATCTTTGATGCCAAGGAACACATGGCGAATCGCGGCATTGAAATGCGGCGCTGACAAGACTGAGCTACGCTGGAGGCCACACATTTGGGTGTATGGCGTTCAGCGTCTTCCGTCTCCCCCTAAGCCATCAACAAACCAAGGATGAGACCATGAACTACGACCCAACCGCTGTACACGAAGTCCTCAAAGAATACGGCATTCACGGCACCTTGGTGCTGGCGGAAGAGCCCGAACTCGACCACGACACCATTGAATTGAACGACGGACTGGCCGTGGTATTCGATCAGAAAATGGTGCTGATGCAGGATGTGGAGGGCACTGTCCACACGCGCGGCCGTTACACCAATCTGACCGATCTGGTGGAATGGATTCGGGATTACCAATCCATGAATTCGTAGATCTGGCTGCGAGCGTCGAGACTCAAACAACAGGCTCCGTTTAGGCGCCTGTTGTCGAGAAATCACCCTCGCTTAATGCCTTACTCGTCCAGCACTTTCATCGTGAACTGATTCGGGTAGAGCAGCACCTCAATGCGGCGATTGGCCCGACGACTGGCCGCATCGACCTCCTCGACCAAGGGCCGGGTATCGGCATAGCCGACGGCTTGCATTCTCTCCGGTTCGATACCAGAATCCGCCAACACCTGGACAGCGGCGGCGGCACGGGCCGAAGACAGCTCCCAGTTGGACGGATACTTCGCGCTCAGATTACGGGAAATCGGTCGGCTGTCGCTGTGGCCCTGAATGCTGATCTGGTGCTGCGGGAAGCTGATCAGCGCATCCGCCAGCAATTGCAGGGTTTCGCGTCCGGAATCGCCAATAATGGCCGAGCCTGAATCAAAGACGATGTTTTCAGGAAGTTTGATCACCGTGGTGCCGTCTTCCAAGCGGGAGACCAGGGTTTCCTTTTCGTTGCTCAGTGACTGCAGTCGGGTTTGCAACTGGTTCATCGCTTCCGCCTCACGCTGCAGTTGGCTTTCCAGATTGGTGATGGTTTCACTGTAGCTTTCGTTCTTGGCCTGTTGCAGTGCCAGCTGCTCACGTGCCTGCCGATATTGGTCCTCCACGGACTGACGTTCCTGCACCACCTCACTCAGGCTGGCTTCGCGTCGTTTCAGCTCCTCTTCGGCTTTGGTCAGGAGGTTGCGGGTCTGCTCCAGTTCCTGTTGCAGCGAGGCTACCTGTTGGCGGGCGCTGTCCCTTTCACTCACCGCCTCACCGTGCCGGTTTTGCAGGTCGGAATTTTGTTGCTGCAGCTGCTTGATCTGTTCCCGGGCTTGCGCCAGCTCCGTCTCCGAGGTGGTGGCATTTTGCTCCAGAGACGCCAGCTGTTCCTTGCTTTGTGCCAACTGGGCGGCCAGTTCATCGGCTTTGGCCTCATTGGCGTTGAGTTCGATCTGCAGGTCGGAACGCAAGCTGTCGCCGGAGGCAATGGCGGCTTCCAGGCGATCACGCTCGGCCTGATTGGCGTCCATCGCGGCTTTTAACCGATCCTGTTCGGCACGAGCCTCTTCCAGCTGGGTTTGCAACTCGTTGGCCTGGGTTTGGGCGGCCTCCAGTGCGGCCTGGCGCTCGGCCAGTTGCTGGCTCAGCTCCGCCTGTTCGCTTTGGAGTCGGTTGGCGGCGTCCGTGCGTTGCTCCAAACGGGACTGGGCCTGTTGAAGCGCTTTCTCCTGGTCGGTTACCTTAGTGTTCAACGTCGCCAAGCGGCGGGCCATTTCATCCCGCTCGGCCCGCAGGGCTGTCAGTTGTTCGGTCAGGCGTTCCACTTCAGCTTTGGCGGCATTCGCGCTTTGCTGTGAACGGGCCAGATCGGTTTGCAGGGATTGGTAGATATAAGCCCCTACTGCCGAGCCGACCACTAAAATGACCGCCAGCGCTACGGATACCCAACCTCTTTGTGCTACCACCTTGTTCGCCTCCTGCCGTGCGTTATTGTTGTCGTTTGTAAAGTTAAACTAGCAGTCTAGTGCAGCCTGATAAACTTTTCATTGCAAGGGAACCTCTGAACAATTCCCCCTGGGCTCTGCGGGAGCCAAAACGTTCTGCCACAGTGGTGCGGCATCCCGACGGACTTCGCAGCGCAATGGCCTTAGTCCTTGTCAAGAAGTCCAACGACGGGGCAGGACGTTTTGGCCCCGCCCGGAGGGGCTTTCCGAGGAACGCTACCACTTCGTTGGACTCATTTGAAAGGTCTGGACATTCCTGCATGAGTCCGTCGGGATGCCGCATCACTCGCGGTACCGTCCCTCGGAAAGCCAGAGCCCCGGGGGAATTGTTCAGAGGCTCCCAAGACTTGGAGGATAACCCATGGAAACCACGGATCAGCAAGACGAGACCATCGACCGCGTTCGCGCCTTTATTCGCGAACACGCTCCGGATCTGATCGAAACCGGGGGCGACAGCCGTTGGACGGTGGGGAACATTCTGTTCCGCTACGAATCGGATGCGCCTGGGATGTACGCTTATATGGTCGGTCCGTTGAAGAATGGCAAGGTAAGTTGGCACCTGATGCCGCTGTATGCTGTGGAATCCATCCGGGAAAAATGCTCGGAGCCCTTGAAACCTTTTATTTCGGGCAAAAGTTGTATCCAATTCGCCCGGTTTGATGACTTACCGCTGGAGACTCTGAGGTTGTTGGTCACAGACGGCACGCCCCTGTTCAAAGAGGCGATGGAGGCGCATCTGAGGAAGCGGAAGCCTCGGAAGTAGAAAGCGGAACGGAGACAGGCGCTATACTTGAACTCAAGTTTCAGTGTTAGCGAGATGCTGGTTGCCAGAATTGCGCACCGGCTACCTGGTAGGCCCGTCAAGGGTCGGCATAAACCCATCCATGGGGCCTGGACCGCAGCATCCTTGCTGCGGACCACCCTTGACGGGCCTACCAGGCATCCGGTGCTCGCCTTGCCTGCTAACACGGACTGTGAGAGTGGGAGGAGGTCAAACGTGCGTCAGTACATTCGACACCCGACAGACATACCCCTGCACTATCATCTGGCCGATGAGCCGGAGGAATGCCACCCGCGCTTGAAGGATGTCAGCACGGGCGGTCTCAGTTTTTCCACCGACCAGCCGTTCGATGCGGGGCAGATGCTGCGGATTCGCATTGATGTGACCGATCCGCCGTTCGAGATTCAGGGCCAGGTGGTGTGGTGCCATGCCCAGGATGACCATTATCTGGTGGGCATCAGTTTCGATTCCGTGGAAAAGGCTTTTGCGATCCGTATGGTGGAGCAGGTGTGCCACATCGAGCAGTATCGGTCGGCGGTCAAGCAATTGGAGCGGCGCGAGTTATCCTCGGAGGAAGCCGCCCAGGAGTGGATTGAGCGCCACGCCCGGGACTTTCCTGCCTGGCAGCCTCGGCAGGAGTCTTGATCGAGTGTCCCCACCCTCCAACAATGGTTTAGATGTGTGAAGGCTAGCACCGGGTGCCAGGTAGGCTCATCCAGGGTGGTCCGCAGTATGGATCGGTCCGACGCCTCGGCTGCGGCCCAGGCCCCATGGATGGGTTGAGTGGGCGGCATTCCGCACGACCCTGGAGGAGCCTACCTGGCAACCGATGCGGGTTCTCGGCACCAGACTGTCTAAGGTGTCAGTCCTGATACAACACCGTCACAGCCGTCCCCTCGATGTCCACCGTGCCACTAACAGTCCTTCCGTTACCGGCATTCGGATCATTCCTTTCCATCGCCACCTTCCAGGTGCCGCCCGGTAGCGGGTAGCTGAAGTTTCCGCCCGAAGCGTAAATCACCAGGATTCGCGACCAGTCATCTCCGTTGGCACCGGCATTGATGTCGGTCACCAAGACATCGTTCGCGTAGCGCGTGGTGGTGACGTGTTGGTCGATCTCGTTCCAGCTGTTCATGCGGAAGCCGGGGTGGGCTTTGCGCAGGGCGATGGCGTCGCGGTAGTACTGATAGATGTCGGCGTTGTCGATTTTCCAGTTCCAGCGGATTTTGTTGACGGAGTCCGGTGAGCGGTAGCTGTTATGGTCGCCGTCTTTGTCACGCAGCATCTCGACCCCGCCGTGCAGAAAGGGGATGCCTTGGGAGGTCAGCACCATGCCGTTGGCGAAGTTGTGAATCCGCCGCAAATAGTCGCTGTTTTCAGGCACGTTGTTGAGCGCCGCCCAGGCGAGGATTTTGTCGCGGAGTGAGAGGTTGTCGTGTGCGGAGACGTAGTTGATGCTCTGCTCGGGGTCGGTGGCGAACATCGGGTCCCAGAGGTCGATAACCTGGTTCGGGTCGTTGTTGTATCGAATGCCGCCGCGGCTGCCGAAGTCGATTTGCCAACTTTGGCCTTGGTTAAAGGCGAAGCCTCCACCGTGGCCGCTGTCGTTGTCGCCTTTGATGGCTTCCCGGTATTTCGGGTTGAATACGCCAACGTGGGCGCTTTCCTCGCGCGCTATGGTGCCGAGGCGAACGCGTTGGGCTTCTCGGGTATCGGTGGCGTAGCCGTTCCAGGGTTCGCCGTAAATCAGCAGGTTCCGATCCGGGAACTGCTGATTCAAATGACGGCCCCAAGCGCCGAATTCGTCGTAATCGAAGATTCCCACCAGGTCGAAACGGAAGCCGTCCAGGTTGTATTCACGCACCCAGTATTCGAGGGAGTCCTGGATCATCCGTCCGACCATGGGGACGTTGGCATCCGTTGAGTTTCCGGTGCCGGAGAGGTCGGTGTCGGTGTAATACTGCATGGAGATGTTTTCGAACATTTCGAAATCGAAGGTGTGGTTGTAGACCACGTCCATTACCACCCGAATGCCCGCTTTGTGGAATTCGTTGATCATGGTTTTTACTTCGCGCACCCGCTCCAGATAGTCCGTGGTGGTGGCATAGCGTTCTTCGGGCACGTTGTAGTTGCGCGGGTCGTAGCCCCAGTTATAACAACTGGTGTCCGCCGGATCGGAGCAGGTGGAAAAATCGTAGAACGGTAATATCTGAACGTGGGTGACGCCCAGTTCTTTCAGGTGGTCGATTCCGGTAGTCACACCCTGATAGGTGGTGCCGCCTTCGACCATGCCGAGGTATTTGCCACGCTTTTCCGGTGATACGCCGGAGGTGGCGTCGATGGTGAAATCCCGAATGTGGATCTCGTAAATAATGGCGTCTTCACGTTCCACCAACGGCGGCGGTGCCACCCAGCCTCCGGCCGGTTCCGTGCGGCTCATGTCCATCACGATGTTCACGTCCTGGTTGGGCAGGGCCATTTTACCGTAGGGGTCTCTCACCTGGACGCCATCGATGGTGAAGTAGTATTCGGCACCGTGCAGGTCTCCGGCGATTTCGATGCCGTAAATGTGGCTATAGCCCTGTTGATCAGCGAGCCTTGGCAGGGAATATGGCTGGCCGTTGAGCACCAGCCCGACGTTGGCGGAGTCCGGCGACCAGATGGCGAAGGTGGTTGCGCTCGGGCTGTATTCCGCGCCCAGTCTGTCAACGGTCAGGTTACCGGCCACAGTCTCGACCAGGCTGATCTGTTGGCTGCCGGTATCGAAGCAGATCTCGTAACGGGTGTCGGCCGCGACGTTATAGTCCGCCGAGGGGTAGCTTTCACTCCAGTCGGCATAACGGTCGATTTTAAAGCGGGGGCCGCCCGCCGAATCGCCATTACCGAAACTCTGGGTGGTGCACCAGCGGTTGCCGGTTTCCTGAGTCATCTGGGTCGCGCCCCAGCCGTTTGGCGTGCCGCGAAAATACCAGTCCGCCTGGGCCAGGCTGCTGCTTAGCGCGAGCAGGCCCACCATCGCCGTGATTTTCAACATGAGTCGAGCTCCTCTTTTTGTTGTTGTCGCGTCGACTATGCCGTTTTCCCTCGCCCTTTGGCTTCCTCCCTGGGGATGATTTTCCATGCGCTCCAGTCAGCGCCCCGTTCCCCAGGGCTTTAGAGGGTTTTGCGGCAACGGCGGGGAAACCAACCCTTTGGCAAATTCCGCCCCCGGGGGAGGAAGACCTGAAAGAGCAGTGGGGGCACACTGTTGACACTGAGTTGTACCTGCCCGAAATCCGGGCCGCACCCTACAAAAACAACGACGAGGTGATATTCGTGACACACTCTGTATTACACCCGAGCCGACTGGCGCTGGCCGGTTCCCTGGTGTTGGCCTCCCTGGCCATGCCCGCCCTGGCCGATATGGCCGCTTCCGCCAATGTGATGGCCCCGCTTGAAGTCAGCGACTACGGCGCGTTCGAAAATCAGCTGCAAACCGCGAAGAATATGGGCGTGACCGCAGTGTCGGTCGATGTCTGGTGGGGCAAGGTGGAAGGCGCCGGTGACCAGCAGTTCGACTGGGGTTACTACGACGACCTGTTTGGCCGTATCACTGCCGCCGGGCTGGATGTGGTGCCCATCATGTCGTTCCACCAGTGCGGTGGAAACGTCGGCGACACCTGCAATATCCCGATTCCAGGCTGGATCTGGAACCACTACAGCGTGCCTTCGTCCGACCTGCGCTATAAGAGCGAACAGGGCAATGAATCCTGGGAAACGGTGTCTCTGTGGGCGGATTCCCTGGTGCTGGGCGAGTATCAGGAATTCATGGAAGCCTTCGAAAGCCACTTCTCCTACATGGCCGGTGACATCGATGAGATCAACATCTCCATGGGCCCGGCCGGTGAGCTGCGCTACCCCTCCTACAACAGCCACGACACCGGCAGCGGTTACCCGACCCGGGGCGCGTTCCAATCCTACAGCGACCCGGCCAAGGCGGATTTCCAGGCTTGGGCTATCGACAAATACGGCAGCCTCTCAGGCGTGAACAATGCCTGGGGCACCAGCCTGAGTTCCACAAGCCAGATTCAACCGCCCTCCAACGCGGGCACTTTCGTCAGCAACGGCGACCATTACTACACCCAGTACGGTCGGGACTTTGTCCGCTGGTATCACGACAGCCTGATGGGCCACGGTTACAACATGATGGACACCGCCCTGGCCGGTTTCGACGGCGCCTTCGCGGACATCGAGCTGGGCATGAAGATTCCGGGTATCCATTGGAAAATGTCGGCGACGGACAATACCAAGCGCAGCGCGGAAATCGCGGCGGGTTTGATACCCTCCGATGTCGACCTGGACAGCAGCGCCACCGGTCACGGTTATGCGGATATCGTGGGTATCCCGGCCAGCTACCAGAGCGAGCCTCGCGGTGTGGTACTGCATTTCACGGCACTGGAGATGAACGACGACCCTTACGGCGGCGGTCAGTCCCTGGCGCAAACGCTGGTCTTCTGGGTGGCCGAGGAAGCGGCGAACCAGGGCGTTCCCATCAAGGGTGAAAACGCGCTGGCCGGTGGTGTCACCAACGATAACGGCTGGGACAACATCGAGAATGCCTTCGACTATGCCAGTTACAGTGGCATGACGGTGCTACGCATCAACCAGGTGGCCACCGGCGGCACGGGGCAATACCGCTACGAGCAGTTCATCAATAATTATCTGCAGGTGGAAGGCGACTGGCAGCGGACGGTAATCTTCATGTACGGCCAAACGCAAAGCGGTCAGGATATGTTCATTCGCGGCGGCATCGACCACGATTACGCGAACAACAATCTGGGCCGCAACTGCGCGACGTCGAATTTCGACTGCGCCATCCGCATCCAGCACAACAATCTGCTCAATGCGACAACCCAACCCTGGAAACAGGGCGATTTGTACCTTGACTGGTACGGCCTGGAGGCCAATCAGGGTTCCGGTGCCGAGGGAACAGCGATGGATTGGACGACTAACCTGTGGCCAACCAGCTGGGGCACAAAGCGCACGGTGGCTGTCGACGGCTACGGTGAAGAACCGCTGAACAATTACGGTGACCATTACTGGATGCTGGATGTCCAAATGGACTGCTCCAACACCGTCAATGGCTGGTTCGAACTCAAGTCCTACATTTCCAACGGTCCTGGCTGGGAAGGCACCATCAGCCAAAGCGGCACGCCATATGCCTCCGGCAACCACATGGCGCAGTGCGGCAAGATCAACGTCTTCCAACGCAACAACAGCAGTGCTCAGATCCTGAACTTCTAACGCTAACTCTCTGTCGGACTTCACGGGCGCTTCGGCGCCCTTTTTTTGCCTGTCGTTTTGGGATGGTGCCTCTGCTCGTTATGGCTAAGCCTTCTACGGTGTCTATCGTTTGGAATTGTGCCACTGTTTTATACGGCTAGGCCTTCTACTCTGCCTATGGTTTGGGATGGTGCCACTGTTTTACGCGGCTAGGCCTTCTACTTTGCCTGTGGTCCGTGCCTGCTACTGGGGTAAGCCCCTGGAGGGCACGCCATTAACCCATCCATGGGGGCTCGGCGGCGCGCATCCCTGCGCGCCGACGTCCCTCCAGGGGCTTCCCCCAGCATCAGGCACTTGTTCTTAGGCTGACTGTGAATTGTATGATCCCTTTTTGCTTTATGGTTCAACCACAGTTGGAGTATGGGTGGGTCGAGGGGTCGGGGACTACCCTATGGGGATGTCGGCAGTATGGATCGGTCCGACGCCTCGGCTGCCGTCTAGCCTCCATGGATGGATTCACGGCGACCCCAGAGGGTAGTACCCGACCCCTCGACCCGCCCTGGCACAAAAGGAGCACTACAAAAGTGCCACCAAAACAACCACGGGCACAAAAAGGGTAGGAAATATCAAACTACGGGCTAATTCGTCCTGATAGTGGGAGGAGGGTTGATTTAGGCTTGCGGGCGGTATGGACTATTACAGCGTTCCTATTGAGCCCGGTACATGACATCGAATAAGAATAATACTTCTCGGTTCGTTCCCGACGCCAGCCGCAACCGGTTGTGGATACAGCCCTATAAACTCGTTCAGCCCAGCAGTGGTTCGCCCCTGCTCGACCGACCACGACTGATATCGCAACTGGATCAATGTCGGCAGTTTCCGCTCACCCTGCTGCGCAGCCCCGCCGGTTATGGCAAAACCAGCCTGCTGACGCAATGGGCCGCCGACACCCGCGCCAACGTCATGTGGTATGGGCTCGACCCCAGTGACAACGACCCCAGTTATTTTGCCAGCCACCTCATTTACGGCCTCCACATCGCCACCGGCGAAGGGTGCCCCGACTCCCTGCGGCTCGTCGAAACCAACCAGTTCGACCGGCTCGACAGCCTGCTGACCAAAGCCTTGATCGAACTCTCCCACCACTTCGAGCCCCTGTTTATCGTGCTCGACGACGCCCATACCCTGGTAGAACCCGCCATTCTCAGTGCACTGAAACAATGGATTCGCTTTCTGCCACCCAACATTCATCTCATCCTCACCGGCCACCACGAACCCGGCCTCGGGCTCTCCGCTCTGCGGGTAAAAGGCCAGCTGCTCGAAATTCAGGCCGACCAGCTCGCCTTCAATCGTGACGAGCTCGACCGCTTTTTGCACAAACGCCTGCCGTTTACTCCCTCCGCCGACGCCATCGACCGCCTGATGGAAGAGACCGGCGGTTGGCCTGGGGGCTTGGAGCTGATCAGCCGTAACGCCCACAGCGAGGACGACCTGGTCTACGCCAGTGGAAAGTTGCAGCGGTCTTTCCAGCATCTGGAAGCCTATCTCGACGATGAAATCTTGAGCGACCTGCCCGAGGCGCTTTACCACTTTTTAACGTCAGTCTGTGTGTTCGGGCGGTTTGATGCGCCGCTGTGCGATCAGTTGCTGGGGCGGAACGACTCCGAGACGTTGATCCAACAGTTGCGCGAGCATCAGTTGTTTATCGTTCCCGTCGATGAGGATAAAGGCATTTTTCGCCTGCAAGCTCTGTTTCGACAAACGCTGATCAAGCGGATGCACAGCCACGAGCCGGAGCGCTGGCGACAGATTCGCGTTCGGGCGGGTTACGCTTACCTGCATCAGGGGCGGCCTATGGAGGCGGCGCAGTTGGCTCTGCAGTTGAGTGATTCCGACCTTAACCTGGCGATTCTTACCTCCGGTGGGTTGGATTTTTACCGGTCCGGGCAATTCTCGGTGGTGCTGCGGTTACTTGAGCCGCTGGATGAAGCCACGCTGCTCGCCCACACCGATCTGATTCTGCTGAAAGCCTGGATTTGTCTGCTCAGCTACCAGGAAGACAAGGTGCTGCCCATGCTGGCTCAGGCGGAAAGCCGGTTGGGGCGGGACCAGCCCCAAATCGGGCTGGAATATGCCGTGGCCCGCGCTCAGGCGGCTATCAATGGTGAGCATTTCGCTGAAGCCAAAGCATTGGCCGGTGGTGCCATCGATCAGTTACCCAGTGGTAGTTTTGTATCGCGAACGGTGGCGGCGTCGGTGTTGGGACAGGCGGCGCTCTGTGAGGGAGAGCTGGAGCAGGCGACGCACTATCTCGCCCAGGCGGAGGCGCTTTCGGTACAGCAGGGTTTGACCCAGCAACGGCTTTGGGCGTTGTGTTTGATGGCGGATGTGCAGATGGTCAAAGCCGAACCTGATTCAGCCTTGGATCGGCTGAATCAGGCCATGGCGTTGGCCAGGAATCATTGCATCGAGCAGGTCCTGCATATGGAGTTTGTGTATCGTAACAAGGCGCAGGTTCTGGTCGAGCGGGGGCAATGGGAAACAGCCTTGGAATGCCTGGAGTTGGGTACGGAAATCATCGAGCCTCTGGGTGACTACGGTCTGCTGAACGCCTACGTCATGCGTGGGCGCCTGGCGCTGCTCTCCAACGACCCGCATCTTGCCGGGCAGTTGGCGATTCAGGTTCGTAATCTGCTGCAACGTTACCACTACCATACCGATTGGGTGGCCCAGGCCCATGAATTCCTGATCTGTGCGGATCGCCTGCTGGAACCGGGTGCCAGCCCGGTCTTCATGCCACCGGAATGCGACAGTGGCCCAGCCATTAATCATTTCTACCAGCATTATGATCGCAACCGGGCCATCGCCGCCTGGCTGAACGGCGATGAGGCCGAGGCGCGTCAGGCGGTGGAGACGCTGCTATCGCTGGCGGACCGACATGGCCTGAAACTGATGTCGCTGAAAGCCCATTTACTGCTGGCGGTCTGGTCGGACGACGACCGGGGTCTGGCTCATTGGCAGGCCATTCAGCCGGATTTACCCAAGGTGAGGCCGGTGACCACGTTGGACATCTATCGCCGCCTGTTCAACATCGGCCACCGTGACTGGCCGGATTGGGATCTCTGGTTTCAGCCCAAAGACCCTCATCGCCCCAAGGCACAGGCCACCGATGCCGACCCTCGGTTGAAGCAGTTGAACCAGCGACACGCCCGGGGTCATGAATCGGTGACGGTGAAAGAGTTTCAGGTGCTGTTACTCATCGGTGAGGGGCTGAGTAATGAAGACATCGCCCAGTGCATGCATGTGGCGCTATCGACGGTGAAAAGCCACATTCGCCGCCTTTACCGCAAGCTGGACATCGACAACCGGGAACAGGCCAGAACCCTGATGCGAATGCTTCAGTGACGCCGATTGACCGCTTTTTGAGAGCACCAGGCAAACGACCATTGCAGCGCCGCCCGGCACACCCCATACAGAAAGAGGTTAACCCCAAGGAAAAGGAGTCACTGCTATGACACCCAGCCAAATCATGCTGCTTTGGAGTTTCGGCGGCCTGGCCACTTTCGTGATACTGGCCCTGTTGCCCTGGGTCAACCTGGGCATGATGGGTTATCTCAGGGAGTTCAGCGCACTCATTCTGGCGTTTCTCGCAGGCACCCTTTGGCTTCCGGCGGTGCGTAACGCCGATGACCGCCACCCTAAAGCCACGGCTCTGGCCATGGCGATTTTCCTGCTGTGTTGGCTGGCGCTTTTCATTCCGGCCTGGGCTGCAGTGGCGCTATTGACTGTGGGCTACCCGGTGGTCTGGTGGTTTGAGCGCCACTGGTATGGTGCCGATCAAAGTCTGGATTACCGAAACCTCCGCACCCTGCTGACCTGGGGTGTGGTGGCGGCTCATTTACTGGCTCTGGCGGCGCTGTCCCGCAGTCCGGGTTAATGGCCATTCCTAGTGGATACTCAGTGGAACTGGAACTTTATTACGTTCCGACTAGCGATACTCAGTCGAAGTCCCTCAAAAAAGTCTGAAAACGGGGGTTTTCCACGTTAAAATGGTCGCCAAACAGAAGCGCTCGCCACCATGGCTGTAATTTTGTTACATTCAGCGCTCTTCAACAGACAGCGGCAGGGTCGGACAGTAACCTTTCTCCGGCCTCTGGAACCAGCGACAACACGTTAAAGGTAGTGCAGGCCATGATTAATAAAATTGGTGTACTGACCAGCGGAGGCGATGCGCCGGGCATGAATGCCGCCGTTCGCGCCGTGGTAAGAACCGCGATCAGCAAGGGTGTTCAGGTATACGGTGTCTGGGATGGGTATCTCGGTTTGCACCAAAACCGTATCGAGAAACTGGAACGCCACGACGTTTCCGACCTGATCAACCGGGGCGGCACCTTTCTGGGCTCAGCCCGGTTCCCTGAGTTCAAAGAGGAATCCGTGCGTCGCGAGGCCATTGAGAACCTGCGGGAACACGGAGTGGAGGCTCTGGTGGTCATCGGCGGTGACGGCTCCTACATGGGTGCCAAACGCCTGACCGAAATGGGCTTTCCCTGCATCGGCCTGCCGGGCACCATCGATAACGACGTGGCCGGAACCGACTTCACCATCGGCTTCCACACCGCCCTGAATACCGTCCTCGACGCTATCGATCGTTTGCGCGATACCTGCTCCTCCCACCACCGCATCGCCATTGTCGAGATCATGGGTCGCTACTGCGGCGATCTGACGTTGATGGCCTCCATTGGCAGTGGCGCCGAATTCACCATCGTGCCGGAAAAAGGGTTCGATGAAGAGTCTTTGATTCAGACCGTAGCCCAGGACGTCGCCGCCGGTAAAAAACACTCCATCATCGCCATCACCGAGCATGTGACCGATGTCAGCGCGCTCGCCAAGCGAATCGAAGCGCGGACTGGCCTGGAAACCCGGGCGACGATTCTCGGTCATATTCAACGCGGCGGTGTCCCCTGCGCCTTCGACCGGGTATTGGCGAGTCAAATGGGTTCGTACGCGGTTGATCTACTGATTGATGGTGTAGGTGGCCGTTGTGTCGGTATCCAGAGCAACAAGCTAGTCCACCACGACATTGTGGACGCCATCGAAAACATGCCCAGACCGTTCAAGCAGGACTTGTACGATTTGACCAGTCTGCTGGCGTAAAACCTTGTAACGCTGGATGCTAAACGGGAGACGGGAGACGCTTACTTAGCGTTCAGCGTCTCCCGTCATGCCTCTCCCGGCCTCTCAAAAGATTTCCTCCGGCTCCAACCCAAACAGGGAAGGATCTCCGAACTCAATCTCTTCGCCCTGCTCTTCTTCCGGTACCACGTCACCCTGAAAATCAGGATTGTCCTTACGCACAATGATTTCCACGCGGCGATTGGTGGCTCGGCCTTCCGGTGTCTCGTTGGAGGCAATCGGCTCGGTGGAGCCATGACCGACAATGGTAAAACGGTCCTCCGGCATTTCTGGCGCGGCCCAGAGGTATTCCGCCACCGACAGCGCCCGGGCGGAGCTCAACAGCCAGTTGTTGCGGAAGCGGGCGGTAGCGATGGGGACGTTGTCGGTATGCCCTTCCACGGAAATCGATCCCGGCACGGTCACCAGCAGGTCACGCACCCGGTCGAGAATGGGCAAATAGGCGTCGGCGACGAAATCCGTTCCTTCACCAAAAGACTGCTCCTTCACTCGAATGATGATGGTCTGATTGACGGTTTCGATCTGCAGCAAGCCGTCGGCGATCACATCCGACAGCGCTTCGGCGATTCGCTGCGCTTCCTCCTGGACCTCCTTTTGCAATTGCTCGTCGGGCACCACGATGCGCCGCGTCAACTGGCCGTCTTCGCCTTGCGCCGTCTCCTGCATCGTCATGGTGTCCTGACAGAGGACTTCGAGGGAATCCTTCAGATCGGAAATCGTATCCTGACGGATAACGTTCAACGGGGTCGGGTCGGGCCGGGCCGGACTAAATTCCTGGGCGATAATGGAGGTACCCTTGGGAATCTCATTCACATTCAGTTCGGCCTGCACCCCGAAGGCATTGCGCATAGAACCGGCCAGCCGCTTGAACTTCAGCGCGTCCATTTCCGAAAATGACAACAACAGCACGAAAAAGCACATCAGCAGCGCCATCAAATCGGCAAAGGTCGCCATCCAGGCGGGTAACCCGGGTTCGCATTCAGGGCATTCGTCGAAATCGTCGCTCATCTCTACTCCGGACCCGGCTTACTCGGTGCCACGCTTGGACGACGGCAGGTAGCTTTTCAGCATCGACTCGATGATGCGCGGGTTCTGACCCGCCTGAATGGAAAGCAGCCCATCGATGATCATGCGTTGAATGCGCTCTTCCTCCAATGCCCGCAGTTTGAGCTTGTCTCTGATCGGCAGCGCCACGGCCGTTGCCATGAAAGACCCGTACAGTGTGGTCAACAACGCCACCGCCATGGCCGGGCCGATGGACTTTGGATCGTCCATGTTCGCCAGCATGGCCACCAGGCCGATCAGGGTGCCGATCATGCCCATGGCCGGGGCGACATCCCCAATGGCGGCGAAAAAGGAAGCGCCCTCCTGGTGGCGGTCGGAGGTCATCTTCATGTCCTTGCCGAGCAACTGCTTAACCACTTCGGGGTCGTGACCGTCCACCAGCAACTGAATGCCCTTGCTGAGGAAGTCATTGCTGGTTTCGCGGCCTTCGAGAGACAGCAAACCGCCCTTACGGGCGGCATCCGCCAGCTCGACAATCTCTTCGATCAATTCATCCTGGCTGACCAATGAAAAGGAAAACGCCTTGCCGATCACACTGCCTACGTTTAAAAAACGGTCCAGCGTCAGTTTCGACATGGCCACGAAGATCGAACCGACAACCACGATAAGAATGGACGGTACATTGATATACATCCCGAAGCTGCCGCCCAACAGCATCGACATCAACACCATTGCTAAGGCCCCGATCAGGCCGATGATCATCGCTAAATCCACGGTTCACCCTTCCCGGACTGGCATGGGAGCCCTACCGGCCCCCGGGAACAACTCAGCCTGACCCACCGGGCCGGCCCTTGATAACCTGGCTTTCATCCTGAAATGCTTGATTTTGGCGACGCATCCCGTCACCGCCTTTGTATCCGTTCAGTCTAGCAACGCAGCAGCCTGTCCGCGTGCAAGCTTGGAGAAATTCACTCAGGATAAAGTTCCCAACGGGCGCTTTATCGAGAGACTGACCTCTATTCTATCGGCCGCCGTTCTGATTAGTTGACCCCTTCGGCTTCGATCAGTACCTTTGCCGCCAGAGAATCTTAGGAAACCCCCATGTCTGAGCAGAAAACTCCGGACTTCGAAAGCAAGATGGAAGCCCTGGAAACCTTGGTGGAGCGCCTGGAATCGGGCGAGTTGTCGCTGGATGACGCCATGAAAACCTTCGAACAGGGCATTAAACTGACCCGTGAATGCCAGTCGGCGCTCGATGCCGCCGAGCAAAAAGTACAGGTATTGCTCGGCCAGGCCGGTGACGAACACCTGGAGCCCTTTACTCCCGAAAAGTGAGCCCTCCCTGAATGAATCTTGAGCGCTTCCAGGACGATACCCGTCGACGGCTGGAACGGCACCTGGATGATCTGACGTTGTCCGCGCCTTCGGAACGATTACGGGCGGCCATGCGATATTCCCTGCTCGACGGCGGTAAACGGCTGCGGCCGTTGCTGGTTCGGGCGGCGGCCCAGAGCTTGAAGGTGGACAGCGATCAATGGCTGTACCCCGCCGCCGCTTTGGAGATGGTGCATGCCTACAGCCTGATCCACGACGACCTCCCGGCCATGGACAACGACGATCTGCGTCGGGGTCGACCAACCAACCATAGGGCATTCGATGAAGCCACCGCCATTCTCGCGGGAGACGCCCTCCAGGCGCTGGCATTCGAGCACCTGACCCAAACGCCGGACCTCTCCGACAGCACCCGTCTCAAAATGGTGCGGATTCTGGCCCGCCAGGCGGGACAACAGGGTATGGTGGGCGGTCAGATGCTTGACCTTCAAGCCGAAGGCCGGGATCTGGACGAGACCGAATTGGCCTCGATTCATCGGCTCAAGACCGGCGCCCTGATCGAATCGGCCCTGCAATTGGGCGCCCTTTGTGCGCCGGGGTTGGATGAAGCCAGCCTGGAGCCATTCACCACCTACGGTCAGGCTTTGGGGCTCGCCTTTCAGATTACCGACGACATTCTGGATGTGACCACCGACACCGCCACCCTGGGCAAACCTCAGGGCAGCGACGTGGCACGTAACAAATCCACCTACGTGCGTCTACTGGGGCTGGAGGGTGCGCGGGCCCAGGCATTACACCAGGTGAACACCGCCAAGACCGCCCTGGCATCACTGGCCATCGACACGGACAGCCCCTTACACTGGCTGGCCGACTACGTGCTCGCTCGGGATCATTGACGCGAGACAATCGCTGACAGCCCCTGTTTTGGGTAAACTGTGCGGTTTCAGCACCCCGGCCAATCACTTGGCCGTTCTGTTCCAACGACTTTTTTATGAGCGGTTCAGCCCGGTTTCAGATCGTCCCTTATCCGTTTGGCTGACCGAACAACGATAAACCGAATAACCATGGGTACCGGGACGGGCCCTTTGGCAGGTACGCTCATTCGCATGAAGGTTTTCACACACATCCCGAAAGCTCGGCCGACGACACCTTTGCTCGACAGCATCGACACCCCGGCCGATCTGCGTCGGTTGTCGGTGTCCGAACTGCCGGAACTGGCCGACGAGTTGCGGGAGTATTTGCTGTACACAGTCGGCCAGTCCGGCGGGCATTTTGGCGCCGGGTTGGGCGTTGTCGAACTGACAGTCGCCCTGCATTACGTCTATGAAACCCCGAACGAACGGCTGGTGTGGGATGTCGGTCATCAGGCGTATCCCCATAAAATTCTCACCGGCCGCCGGGAAAAAATGCCCACCATTCGTCAGGGTGGCGGTCTGGCCGCCTTCCCCGCACGCCAGGAGAGTGAATACGACACCTTTGGTGTGGGCCATTCCAGCACCTCCATTTCAGCCGCTCTGGGCATGTCCATCGCGGATCGGCTGGTGGGCCGGGCACGGCAATCGGTCGCTATCATCGGCGACGGTGCCCTGACTGCGGGCATGGCGTTCGAAGCACTGAACCATGCCGGGCATGACGGCGCCGATCTGTTGGTGGTTCTGAACGACAACGACATGTCGATTTCGGAAAACGTCGGCGCGCTGTCGAAGGCGTTCTCCCGCGTGTTCGCCTCCAAAACCTACAGCCACATGCGTGAGAACAGCAAAAAAGTGCTGCAGAACCTGCCCCCCATGCTGGAATTCGCCCGCAAGGCTGAAGAACACATGAAAGGCATGGTCTCGCCGGGCACCCTGTTCGAAGAATTGGGTTTCAACTATGTCGGCCCGATCGACGGCCATGATGTTGTCGAGCTGGTGCATACCCTCAGAAATTTGCGCTCCTTCAAAGGCCCACAGTTTCTGCATATCGCCACCCAAAAGGGCAAAGGGTTCACTCCCGCTGAAAACGAGCCGATCAAATACCACGCCATCACCAAAATCGAACGGGAAGACACCGCCCCGGCTCCGAAAAAACCCAGCGGTCCAAAATACTCCAACGTTTTCGGGCAATGGCTGTGCGACATGGCCACTCACGACCAACGTCTGGTGGGCATTACACCAGCCATGCGCGAAGGCTCGGATCTGGTGAAGTTTTCCGAGCAATTTCCGGAAAGATACATTGACGTCGCCATCGCCGAGCAACATGCCGTTACCTTGGCGGCTGGCCTGGCCTGTGACGGCGCCAAACCCGTGGTCGCCATCTATTCCACCTTCCTGCAGCGCGCCTACGACCAATTGATTCACGATGTCGCACTGCAGAATCTGGATGTCCTGTTCGCGATCGATCGCGCCGGGCTGGTCGGAGAAGACGGCCCAACTCACGCGGGGAGTTTCGATCTGACCTATCTACGCTGCGTTCCCAACATGGTGGTCATGGCGCCGAAGGACGAAAACGAATGCCGCCAAATGCTCACCACCGGCTACCGCCATGAAGGCCCGGCCGCCGTGCGCTATCCGCGTGGCACCGGTCCGGGAACGCCAATCGACCCTGAACTGATCGACCTGCCCATCGGCAAGGCCGAGCCCCTGCTGGAAGGCCGGAAAGTCGCCATTCTGGCCTTTGGTAGTCTTGTACCCGCCGCCATCGAGGCAGGCAAAGCTCTGAACGCCACCGTCGTCAACATGCGCTTCATCAAACCTCTGGATGTCGACTTGGTCGTCGAGATGGCGGACAAGCATGACCTGCTGGTCACGGTGGAAGAAAACGCCATCATGGGCGGCGCCGGTTCCGCTGTCAGTGAAGCCTTACATGCACAGGGTATTAACCTACCCATGCTGCAGCTCGGCCTGCCGGATACCTACATAGAACACGGCAAACCGGCGGATATGCTGGCCGGTGTAGGATTGGATGCCGCTGGAGTTCAACGTGCTATCGAAGCCCGGCTCGCCGAGATGGATTGACATAGGGAGATGCTTGACGGAAGACGCTGAACGCAAGTTCTAAACAGCGCCTCCCGTCTCCCATCCAGCGTCTCCCATTCCGCATATATTCCATTTTGAGACCTCAATCGCATTCGTATTCCCCCGGTTATCGGCTAAACTGACCGCTCGGACTAACCAAGGGATTCAATCATGAATCAGGGACTCTCTACCTATCAGCAGCAAGTGGAAGAGTGGCGGGAGAGACTCTCGGCCAAGTCCGGTGCCCAAGAGGAGACTCCTTTCGGCCCCGAGGCTCTCGTTTATAAGGTCGCCGGTAAAATGTTCGCACTGATCAGCCTGGGGGAAAGGTTGCGACTGAACCTGAAGTGCGATCCGCAGGAAGCGATGATTCTGCGGGAGACATTTACCGCCGTTACTCCCGGATATCACATGAACAAGAAACATTGGAACAGTATCGACCTGCTGGCCGGGCTGGATACTGCGTTGATACAGGGCTGGGTGGATGACTCCTACGACCTGGTCACCGCCAAGCTGCCCAAAAAGGTTCAGGCTCACCTTACTGGGGCCTGAACATCCGCCAAGGAGGACTTATGAATAACCTGTCACTCGTCATCGGCAACAAGAATTATTCCAGCTGGTCGTTGCGGTCCTGGCTGTTGCTACGCCACTTCCAGATCCATTTCCGGGAAGTCAAAATTCCGTTGTACTCCGCGGAGACCAAAGCATTGCTGGCCCGCCATTCGCCTTCGGGCAAGGTGCCGGTTCTCGACATTGGCACCACCCTGATCTGGGATTCGCTGGCCATCGCCGAGACTGTCAATGAGCTCTACCTGGAAGGTTCCGGATGGCCGCGTAAGCCCGACCTGCGAGCGCTGGGCCGCTCCGCCTGCGCCGAGATGCATTCGGGCTTCAACCATTTGCGATCAAACATGCCGATGAACTGCCGCCGCCGGGTCAAGGGCTTCCAACCAGACGCCGCCACCCAGGCCGATATCGACCGTATGAACACCCTGCTGGGGGAATGCCTGGAACGTTCCGGCGGCCCTTTCCTTCTTGGGCGTTTTTCAATCGCCGATGCTTTTTTTGCTCCTGTGGCCAGCCGTTATGTCACCTACGGAATCGAGGTTCCGGCACCAATTGGCGCCTGGATGGACAAGCTCGCCAGTCTTGAGGCTATGCAGGAATGGCTCTTGGAAGCGGAAGCTGAGCCGGAGGTAATCGAAGAAGCCGAAGTGGCGGATCGTTGACGGACATTCAAACGTGGTGCTTTAAATAACGCCGCATGACCTCAGCGTACTCTTCATCACGACTGATGGCCTGCACCCCCACCACCGTCTCCCGTCCGCCGGAGCGGAAGGTGGTGTAGGCCACTTGCCCCACAAAACAGCAGTGCTGTTTTTTCCCATCAAAAAAAGCGTTTACGCAGACCAGTACTTTCTCACCTTTTTTCAGACAGGCATCCGTGGTGAATTGGATACCGTTGGCGCTGACATTGGTGGACCGCGCATTAACCTTTGTTTTATCAGCCTTGACCACAACCACAGACCAAAAGGCCTTGGCCCTCCCCTCACTACGCCGCTCTGACATGGCTACTACTCTTAGCATCGGGAACTGTCATTCAGTTTAGTTCGTGAACGACCCGCCGGTGGAAAAAGCTGCCAGAACTTCTTTAAAAATTGTTAAGCTAACCAATCGGACAACTTCCAGGACTGCGCTATGTTGACTACCGAACAACTGAATTCTTTTAAAGAAGATGGCTATCTGCTGTTACCGGACATCGTTGATGAGAGCGAGCGACAGGCGCTGATAGATCGGTCTTACGGCATCATCGAGGAGGCCAATCTGGACCAGACCAGCCGCTTTTCCACCACCGACCGGGCACAAATCAATCACGATTATTTTCTGGGTTCGGCTGAAACCGTGCGTTGTTTTTTCGAGGAGGGTGCGTTCGACACATCCGGCAGGTTGCAGCAGCCCAGAGCGCAGTCAATCAACAAAATCGGCCATGCGCTGCATGATCATGAGCCCTTGTTCAACCGCTTCGCGCGACGCGCCGACTTCAGCGAACTAGCCCGCGACCTGGGGCACGCCCAACCCGCCCTGTATCAAACCATGGTGATTTTTAAACAACCGCGCATCGGCGGCGAAGTCACTTGGCACCAGGACGCGACGTTCTTTTACACCGAGCCGACCAGTGTTATTACCTACTGGTTTGCGCTGGAAGATGCCACCCTCGAAAACGGCTGCCTTTGGGTCGAGCCGGGCGGTCACAAAGGCCCGCTGCGAGAGCGGTACTTCTGTGAAAACGGGGAATTGCGAATGGAAACGCTCAACGACATGCCCTGGCCGGGCGACCACGGCACGCCCATGCCGGTGAAAGCCGGCAGCCTGCTGATATTTCACGGCCACCTTCCCCATTACAGCGCGCCCAACCGCTCAACCAGATCCCGTTTGGCGCTGACGTTTCATGTGGTGGACGCCGCCACTGACTACGCCACTGAAAACTGGCTGCAGCGTCCAAATCTTGGGGAGTTTCACCTGTAACCGGGATCGAACCGCCCGGCTTACTCTCCGATATCCTCATTCCAAAGCTCGGGGCGGCCTGCGATAAACCGCTCCATGAGGGCTATACAGTCTTCATTTTGAACGACTTCGACCTCAACGCCCCGGCTCTTCAACAGTTCCTCCTCCCCCATAAACGTCTTGTTCTCGCCAATCACCACCTTGGGGATGCCATACAACAGAATGGCCCCGGTACACATCGGGCAAGGCGACAGGGTGGTGTACAACACCGAATCCCGATAGACGGAAGCCGGTTGACGCCCGGCGTTTTCCAGGGCGTCCATTTCGCCATGCAGGACCACAGAACCGCTCTGCACCCGGCGGTTGTGACCGCGACCAATGATCACCCCCTTGTGTACCAATACCGAGCCGATAGGAATACCGCCTTCCCGAGCACCCAGTTCAGCCTCTTCCAACGCGGCCTGTAAGCATAAGTCCATGGTGACCTCCCTCTATTTATTGTCAGTCTCGCTGATAAGTCCCCACCAGGCGATTCATACCAATCACATGAGGCTCCACAGCTTCCAACAGTTGCCAGAGCGACATGCCCTTGTCCAGTTTCAGATCGGTATCCAGCGCCAAGACCCAGAAATAATAGCGATGCACTCCGTGGCCTTCCGGCGGCATCGGGCCGCCGTAACCGACTTTTCCAAAATTGTTCTTGCCGGGGGTGCCCAGCTCGGTTCCCTCCTCCAACGAAGTAGTGGAGGCGGGAAGGTTATACAGCACCCAATGCACGAAACCATAGGTACCGTTGGACGAAATGAGGGGGGCATCCGGGTCGTGACACAGCACGGCCAGCGACTGAGTACCCTCTGGGATGTTGCTCCAGTTCAAAGCCGGAGAGACATCCTCCCCTTCACCCGAGTATTTTTTGGGAATGGACCCGCCATCATCAAAGGCCGGGCTGGTCAAGGTGATTTCAGATAACGCGAACGGCATGGCAGACCTCCTGGATTTTTTATATGAGTCTACCGTTTCAGCATAGCCCAACTACCGGCCGTGAAGTCAATCAGATCATTGGCGGGTTGTTAACGGGTTATAAGCCTGGAAGCGTATAAATCAACGGTAATTGAATCCGAACCACCAACCCACCCTGGGGATGGTTCTCCAACACCAAGTCGCCCCCATGCCCGTGAATAATGCTCTGGGCGATACCCAAGCCCAGGCCCATGCCCCCTGCATTCATGGTTTTTCCGTGATCCAGGCGGGTATAGGGGTTGAACAGCGCCTCGGGATTGTCGGTTTGCAGGCCGGGGCCATAATCCCGAATGATGATGACCACCTGATCGCCTTCTGTGCCCAACCTGACATCAGCGCGTTGACCGTATTGAATGGCATTTTCGATCAGGTTGGTGAGGCATCGTTTCAGGGCCAGGGGTTTGCCGATGTATTGGGCATCCTGTTCGATCCGGACCGAAACACTCTGATCCGCCAGTTGTTTTTCATGGGCGATTTTTTGCAACAGCGCACCCAGGTCCACCGGCGTTGGCTCTTCATGGATGTCTGAATCCCGCACGGTTTGCAGAGCGCCCTTCACCATCATTTCCAGCTCTTCCAGGTCTTCGTCGAGCGAAGCCCGCAACGCGTCATCATCTATCATTTCCGCCTGCAGACGCAGGCGGGTTATCGGTGTTCTCAGGTCGTGCGAGATGGCGGCAAACAGCCGCTCCCGATCGTTCAGGTAGCGTTGAATGCGCAGTTTCATGGCCTGGAAGGCTTCGGCGGTCGCGTCCAACTCACGCATACCGGAGGCCTGAACCGGTGCCAACTCCAAGCCCCGGCCAAACGCATCCGCCGCTTCGGAAAGGCGCCGCAGAGGCCTTGTCTGCCAACGCACGAACAAAAAACATAACACGCCCACCACCAACAGGGTAGCACCGAGAGACCACCACCGGTCCCGCGTGAGAACACGGTTTTTGTCCAGCAGATAGGGGTCCGGCAGGAGAGTGGCCAGATACAGCCATTGGCCGTTATTCAAACTCACCTGGGTGGTGAGAATGGGTGCGGGGTCCGGTTCCAGGATCAGGCTTTGCCGAATCCACCGTACCGGGATGTCGGCAATGGGAATGCGTTCGTCATAAACCCGAACCTGGTCCGGCATCGATAACCCCAGTTCAAGCGTGACACCGTCCAGTTCGTCGTTCAATTGGGTGTGGATCGCCTCCAACAGCGGCTCCCTCAGCGGAGCGTCCACTTCCTGAGTCATGGGCACCCGCATCTTGTTCACACTCATGAACAGACGACTGCCACCGACTTCCCGCTGCTGGTCAATGACTATGGGGCGAACGTTATCCGGTAGCGCCAGAAAATAACGGATCGTGGCCGAAAGCGAAGTGGCCAGATATTGGGCGTTTTTCTCCATGCGCTGGCGGCTGTCACTGTCGAGCTGTCCGGCCCAGATCAGGCTGGTGAGGATCTGCGCCAAGGTGATACCGGTCAACATCACCAGCAACAGCCGCCCGAATAATGACCGGGGTAACCATCGCTTAAGGCCGGTCATGCACCCGCTCCACTTCGGCGGTGAATACATAGCCCTGGCCTCTGATGGTCTTGATCAGTTGACCGGTCCGGCCATCGTCACCCAAACGGGTGCGCAGGCGGCTGATTTGAACATCCAGATAGCGATCCAGCGGGCCCAGATCCCGCCCTCGGGTGGCCTTCATTAAAAAACTGCGGGACAGTACTTCACCGCTATGGTCTAAAAACAGTTTCAGCAACTGAAAATCCGCACCGCTGATGGTTTCGGGTTCGGTGCCGTTGCAGCTTAGGGTTCGCTCGAGTGTATCGAGGTAATGTCGGCTAAAGCGATAATAGCGGCCGCCTTCCGAAACCGACGCCGCCGTGGGTTCGTAGCGGCGGTGAATGGCTTTGATACGCGCCAGCAACTCCCGTGGGCTGAAGGGTTTTGCGATGTAATCGTCAGCCCCCATTTCAAGACCCACCACCCGGTCAGTTTCCTCCGCGTTCGCGGTCAGCATGATGATGGGAACATCCGATACCGAGCGGATCTTCTGACATACGCTGAAGCCGTCCTGACCAGGCAGCATGATATCCAACACTACCAGGGATATATCGGCCGAGGCGTCGCGGAACTCCGACAGAAAGGATTCGCCGTCCGCTGCCACCGTCACCCGGTAATTGTTCTTTTCGAGATAACTTTTCAGCAGCTCTCTAATTTTGTAATCGTCGTCTACCACGACAATGCGTTTTTGCGTCATTACCTTAATGCTCTCAGCGATTGCGCCAATTGGGCAGTGGCCATTTCCGGCGTGACCCGGTCGTCGATAAAGAAACGATGCACGATTTCGAACACGGCATCTTCGGATTCGGGCGACGTTGCCATGGAATGAGCCATACTCGGGGCCAGACGGTTCTCGTTACCCGCTTGAACGAATACATGGTGAGAGGCGCGAGAACAATCATCAAAGGCGACCATCGGGATGTCGCTGCGGGCCGGTATGGTTCCTTTGGCCTGGCTGAACGCCAGTTGCACTTCAGGCATCAGAAGAGCATCGATAAAAGGCGTAATGGATTCCGGTGTGGGGTTATCCTGATACACAACAAAGGTATCGATGCTGTACAAGTGCTGCTCGGTGGTCCCCGGGACCGGCAGGCACAGATAGTCATCACCCGCTTGCATTCCCCAGGCGGTGAACTCGCCCTTTACCCAGTCACCCATGATCTGAACGGCGGCTTCGCCTTCGGCCACCATTCGGCTCGCTTCCTGCCACTCCCGTCCACCGATGTCCGCATCCATCAACCCTTTCAGTTCACGCAGCAAACGAAAGCTTTCAATCACTCTAGGGTCATTCAGTACCGTTTCGTCATGCTCAACAAAATATCTCTGATAAAAAACCGGCCCGGCAACGCTCAATAATACCGTCTCGAACAGGGTGGCGTTTTGCCAGGGCTGGTTCCCATGGGCCAGCGGCACAATACCCGCATCTCTCAGAGCTGGGGCGAGATCGATAAACTGACTCCAGGTGGTCGGTAACGGTAACTTGAGCTGCTCGAACACCTGGGGGTTCAGCCACATCCAATTGATGCGGTGAACACTGAGTGGAATGGCAACCCGATCATTGTCGACCCGTATCAAATCGTTGATCACAGGGTGGAAAAGCGCCCGATTATTCAATTGCGGATGTGAGAGCGGCGCTAAAAAGCCCAGGTTGGCCCAATGACGAATGTTAGGGCCGATAATCTGTGCGGCACCCGGCGGAGTACCCGCTATCACCCTGGCTTTCAATACCGCCATGGCGGAATCCCCTCCGCCGCCGCGCACCGGATAATCGACCCAGGCAACACCCCGCGCCGCCAGATTGTTCTTCAATATCCGGAGTGCCGCCTCTTCACCGGCGGATGTCCACCAGTGCAGTACTTCCAGAGACTGCTCGGCATGGAGTGGCCGCAAAACCAGTTGCAGCACCAGTAATAACGTTACAGCTATCGGCTTCATCGTTGTTGTTATCGTCACCGTCCAACACCCATCCTACTCCACAACCACCCTTCAAAGTATGTCTTAATCTTACCAGTACCTTTCAATAAAGCCGTACGGCCTTTCATACAAGACAAAGATAGGTAGCACTGAATATAACCAATCATAACCACCAGCCCGCTCTCCGCGCCCGGCACCCGAACCTTCGGCATCTTTCCGACTTTGGAACACCGTATTAACAGTCAGATGAGCGACCGGATTATCGTGAACCTGCCATTCAATACCCCTTCGCGTGAAGCGAAGTTTATCTATAACAACAAGAGGTACATTGTCATGCCTTCTATCAAGCTGGGGCTGGCGCTGGTCACATTGGCTGGAGCCGTCAGTCTGAATAGTGCTGCCCAAACACTCACCATCGAAAGCTGGCGGGTGGATGATAAAGACCTGTGGGAAGATGTATTGATTCCCGCGTTCAACAAACACAACCCCGACATTCAGGTTCGCTTTAACCCGACCTCCCCTACTGAGTACGACTCTTCCATCAACGCTCGCATGCAGGCGGGAACCGCTGGCGACCTGATCACCTGCCGCCCCTTCGATGTGTCACTCAACCTGTACAAACAGGGAAATCTGATCCCGCTCAACGGCCTTTGGGGGCTGGACCATTATCAGGATTTCGCGAAACGCGCCTGGAGTACGGACGACGGACAAACCACCTTCTGCATGCCCATGGCTTCGGTCATTCATGGGTTCTTTTACAACAAGGAGATATTCGAAGAACTGAATCTGAAGGTGCCGGAAACCCGCGAAGAATTCTTTAACGTTCTCGAAACCATCCAGCAGGATTCCAATTACACACCGATCGCCTTAGGCACCAACGACCAATGGGAAGCCAACCAGATCGTCTTCACCAACATTGGCGCCAATTACTGGAAAGGCGAAGACGGCCGGATGAAACTTCTGGAGGGAGACACGAAGTTCACCGATCAGCCTTATGTGGACACCTGGGCCGAGATGGCTCGCTGGGGTGACTATATGGGACGTGGGTATGAAGCCCAAACCTATGGTGATTCGCAGAACCTGTTTGCTCTGGGCCGCGCGGCGATCTATCCGACCGGTTCCTGGGATATCTCTTATTTCAATGACCAGGCAGTGGCCGAATTCGGTGCTTTCAAACCGCCGGTGGCGAATAAAGGCGACACCTGTTACATCTCGGATCACACCGACATCGGCCTCGGCATCAATGCCGACTCCGACAATCAGGAAGCGGCCAAGGCATTTTTGAACTGGGTGGCCAGCCCTGAGTTTGCGGATTTATTCACCAACAAAGTCACCGGTTTCTTCTCCCTCTCGAACCACGAGGTGGAAGTGACCGACCCCGTCGCGGCGGAGATGATCAGTTGGCGGCAGGATTGTGAATCCACCATTCGTCTGAACGCCCAGGTGATGAACCGTGGCACGCCGAATATGGAGCAGGAACTCTGGGTCGTCAGCAGTCAGGTTTTAAACGGCACTCTGTCTCCTGAAGCGGCAGCCAAGCGCATCCAGGATGGTTTTGCTCAATGGTACGAACCTCAGTCTGAGTAATCGGGCTGTTGAGCCTACTGCTGAACCTGCACCTAGGCTCTTTTCAGGGGCTCATCGAGCCCCTCTTTTTCACTGTTTCGAGAAGCGCTCAGCGCCCATCGCACCAATAAGAAAAGAACCGATCGAGGCTATAATGAGACGTACCTTCCCCTGGCACATCGTCGTATTCCTGGCACCTGCCGTGCTGATTTACGGAATATTCAGTGCCTATCCTCTATTCGATACATTGCGCCTGAGCTTCTTCGCCGATACCGCCACCGGCGAACGATCATTCGCGGGCCTTGCAAACTTCGCCACCTTGCTGGGCGATGATCTTTGGTCCGACGCTTTCTGGAATGCGATGTGGAACAACACCAAATTCTTTCTGATTCATCTGCTGGTGCAGAATCCGATCGGTCTCGCCATTGCGGCACTTATCAGTTTAAAAGGCCTGAAAGGCGCGCGGACCTACCGCACACTCATTTTTCTGCCGACGCTTTTGTCCGTGGTGATTATCGGTTTTATCTGGCAGTTGATCCTGAGCCCCCTGTGGGGTGTCTCCGAAGGATTCCTTGAGTTCTTTGGCCTGGGGTTTCTATTCGATGCCTGGCTGGGTAAAGAAAATACCGCACTCATAACACTGGCGTTGATTTCGGTCTGGCAGTTTATCGGCATACCCATGATGTTGATTTATGCCGCCATGCTGTCGATACCCGATGATTTGATCGAAGCGGCGCACGTCGATGGTGCCTCACCCTGGAAAATTTTCTGGAAAATCCGCCTGCCGTTGATCTTTCCGACATTGGGGCTGGTCACCATTCTCACCTTCGTCGGCAATTTCAACGCCTTCGAATTGATCTACGCCGTAAAAGGCGCCCTGGCGGGACCCAATTTTTCCACCGACATATTGGGTACCTTTTTCTATCGCACTTTCTTTGGTTATCAATCGCAGCTCGGTAGCGCCACCATGGGCGCAACCGTAGCCACCATGATGTTTCTGGTCATCCTGTTCGGTGTCATGGCGTATTTCTATTTGATTCAGCGCCGCCTGACGCGCTACCAGCTTTAAGAGGTTAGGACGATGAGCCCAAGCAATATTCAACAACGCAGCCGTACCGCACTGGTTCATGTCGCGCTGGCGGGGTATACCCTGATCGCCCTGTTTCCGATTGTGCTGGTAATTATCAATTCCTTTAAATCGCGCCGAGCTATTTTCAACGACCCGCTGTCATTGCCCACACCCAGTAATTTCAGTGTAACGGGCTACGCCAAGGTGCTGGAGGAATCGAATTTTCTGCTGTTTTTCACCAACAGCCTGATCGTCACTCTTATTCCACTGATCCTGGTTTTGTTGTTTGGCGCCATGGCGGCCTGGGCGTTGAGTGAATATAAATTTCGAGGCAACCGACTCCTGGCGCTGTTCTTGGCCATGGGCATTATGGTGCCCATCCGGTTGGGTACCGTGAGTATTCTGGAAATCATGGTGGGGCTGGATCTGGTCAATACGAGGCTGGCATTGATTCTGGTTTATACGGCTCAAGGCCTGCCGCTCGCTATTTTTATCCTGACGGAATTCGTCAACCAGGTTCCGGTCGAGCTAAAGGAAGCGGCACGGTGCGACGGCATCAGCGAATACCGGCTGTTTTTTCAGATTATTCTACCGTTGATTCGCCCCGCTGTAGCGACGGTCGCGGTATTCACCATGGTGCCGATGTGGAACGACCTTTGGTTTCCGTTGATCCTCGCGCCTGGAGAATCGACCCAGACCATTCAGTTAGGAGTGCAGCAGTTCATCGGTCAGTACGTGACGGATTGGAACTCCGTGCTCAGCGCCCTGACCCTGGCGGTGCTCCCCGTGCTGGTGCTGTACGTCTTCTTTTCACAACAACTGATTCGGGGTTTGACCTCAGGAGCGGTCAAGTAATTCGGCGGCCGGTTTTTTGGCCGGCCACCGTTCGGCACCTCAATTCGCCAGATAATGCTTCCGGGACCACATTTTCATGTCATCCAACCGGCGCAGACGCTCACCTATTTTTTCCAGCGTGGCCTGCACCGGTAACTCCCCGACCGCCATCTCTTGCAGATGAGCTTCCCAACTGCTCCAAAAACGGCGCATTTCAGGAATATCCGGCATGGTTTCGCCGGTGGCCGCCATGGCAAAGGTATGGGCGATACGCGGGTTGGCATCCAACTCCGCCATCAGTTGCTTGTTAGCGGCTGCACCCAGGGGGCGGTCGTCATTCATGGTCTTCACACCTTCGTAAATCACGACGTATTCTTCGAGAAACTGCTTGGCGATGGCCGTATTCGGGCTGTATCCATTGATCGCTGCGGATAAAAAGCCGACGAAAGGGCGACCGTGCCCGGCCGTATCGGAAATGGCGGGAAAGCGCGCCAGTTCATAGTCGATACCGGCGGAGCTGATCTGGTTCCACGCCCAGGGGCCATTGATGATCATGGCAGTATCACCCGCCAGGAAACTTTCCATCATCAGGCTGTAGTTGTCTTCCGGCTCGAGCACCCCGGTTTCCATCAAACGATGCAGCATCGCCATCCCCTGAATGGCGCCTCGGTTATCCACCCCGACATCCGTCAATTGATACACCTGGTCAACCTTGCGGAACGAATAACCACCAGCGGAGGTCACCAGAGGCCAGGTAAAATAGGGGGTGGTGTAATCCCACACGATGGCTCGTTTGCCCTGTTCGCGCAGCTTACGGTCAAGGGCAATCACCTCGTCCCAGGTGGCGGGTGGGGTGCTTACCAACGCTGGATTGTAGATAAGCGATATGGCTTCCATAGCCACGGGATAGCCGTAGATATTGTCGCCAACGGTCACCGCATTCCAGGCGAAATCGTGTATGGCATCACGCACTTCGGCCGAGGGCTCCACCGGTTCCAGATAACCTTCGTTTATCCAACTGCCAAAGCGGTCGTGCGCCCAAAAAATGATATCGGGCCCTTCCGATGTAGCCGCGAATTTGGTGAAACGGGCGGCGGGGTCGTCCTCCCCTTCCCAGTCGTCCTGCGTTTGGATAATGACGGGAATACCCGTGGCCTTAGTGAACCGGTCCCCAACGGCTTGGAGCCCTTCGTAGCTTTTATCGTTGTTGATCCAGACTTCAAGGGCTTCCTGTTCAAACCCGTAGGTGGGAAATATAGTGGTCGTCAAACAGAAAGTGAGTGCGGTGAGCAGAGTGTGGATACGCAACATAATCATCTCCAAGGGCCCGATCAACCTCGCTACCGAACCCGTGATCTTTGTTATTCTTATCTTCCATGCCGCCTCGAATGTGATCGAGTCGACAAATTGGAAGTGAGCGGCCTGCTATTATCCACAGTCGCCTCGCCACCATTCAGTTGAATTAGGGGTTGAACCCACCCGGTAGACCCGGGTGGAGAAAGGGTTGGATCACCCCATCTAGCATGACAAGGACAGCCATATGCACATAACACCCATGGACGGCGCCGCCTTTCCCCGCTGGTCTGTCACCTCTTACTCAAACACTCATGCCCACGTGCCTCTAGGCCTTTTACAGCCTCTGCCTGCACATGCCAAGTTCTTACATGTAATACTTTCAATAAATTACATGTAATGATTGACAGCTTACATGTGAGAGATTAACTTGACGGCATGAACACACGAAAAACATCCGCGGACTATCAACGGGAATACCGTAAACGGTTGCGCGCTCAGGGCCTGGTCAAGAAAGAAGTCTGGATTCACCCGGAGCACGCAAGGCTGCTCAGCCGCTTGGAAAAGCAGCTGCGCCAGCCGGGTTACGTCAAGGCTGACGCAGCCCCCGCTTTGAACCATCAATCGGAGGTGAGCATGAGTAATACCCGAGTCTGGACCACCCACACCCTCTTCGAAGCCCTCAAAGAGGTCGAACCCTTTGCAAACGGCCAAGCCAGCCTGGAAATGGTGGAAGGCGCAGAGGCCAGCATCCACCTGACTATGCACGAATATGGCGACCTGCCTGTCTTCGTAACGGTTGCAGGCGAACAGATTATTGTGGATTGCCTGTTGTGGCCCGAATCCGATGTACGTGATCGAGCCTCCTTCAATGAAGAAGTGTTGACCACCCACAAACTCTTTCCGCTATCCACCATCAGCCTGGACTCTCTGCCGGATGGCGAGCGCTACTACACCATGTTCGGTGCGCTGAGCGCGTATTCGGTTCTGCCCAATATCGTCTTCGAAATCGAAGTGTTGGCAGACAACGTAATCAAAGCCACCGAAGCCTATGAACGCTTCCTCACCGTGGCCGCTTGAAGCCGGAGACTGAAAATGACTATCTGGAGCAAACTGGTAACCGCACTTAGGGGCAATGTAAACGAACTGGGCGAGGCGGTGGTCGACAGTCAGGCCATGGTGATACTCGACCAGGAAATTCGCGATGCGGACAACGAACTGCGGCAGGCCAAATCGTCTCTGGCCGAAATTATGGCCAAGCACAAAGTGGCTCGCGACCATATCGAAACGCTGAACAGGAAAGCGGCCGAATACGAAGGTTATGCCTTAAAGGCACTGGAAAAAAATGAAGAGACTCTGGCAGCGGAAGTCGCCGAGAAAATCGCCCAATTGGAAAACGAGACCCGGAACCAGCAGGTTGTTGTGGATAATTACGCCACCAGCGTGGCGGATTTGCGGAAAGCGGTGCAGCAGGCCGAAGGCAACCTGAAGCGATTGCGGCAGCAGGCCGATACGGTCAGAGCGACGGAGTCCGTCCAAAAAGCCCAGGCCGCCGTGGCCAGCCGCCACAGCGGCAGCAACGCCAAGCTGCGAACCGCCATGGATTCACTGGAACGCATCAAACAGAAGCAGGCGGAACGCGGGGCGCGCATGGAGGCGGCTCAAGAACTTGAACGGGAAACCCATGGCGACGAGCTGGCCACCAAGCTGAAAGCCGCCGGTATTACAGGGGAAAACCACAACGCCGCTGCTGTGCTTGAGCGATTGAAGAAACAACAACAAAAATAACCTGGATTACCAGACAAGGCGGCGCACTCGTCACCTTGTCTCATTACCTTAAGGGATCATTCCATGGAAGTATTCATATCCCTCATTACCGCCTACCCGGTGGTACTTTACACTTTCGGGCTGGTGCTGGTTGTCCTCTACTGGCTTGTTGCCAGCATGGGGCTGCTTGATATAGACGCGCTGGACCTGCCGGACCCCGAATCCGATATGGATCTGGATGTCGGAGCCGAAGGTTTGGCCGGATTGCTGTTGAAGGTCGGCTTGAACGGCGTGCCGTTAACCATCGTTCTCAGCCTACTGATTCTACTCAGCTGGATATTCAGCTATTTCGCCAGCTTACTGCTTATGCCCATCGTACCGGGAGCCATCCTTTGGTTTTTCGCAGGGACGGCGATCCTGATCGGCGCGTGGGTGGTGGCCGTTCCCATCACGGCGATCCTGATCAAACCGCTTAAACCTCTTTTTGCAAAAACCAAGGGCCATTCACGGACATCCGTACTCGGCCAAGTGGCCATCATCCGAACCTCAAGGGTGGACGAAACCTTTGGCGAGGCGGACTTCAACGACGGCGGCGCGGGCTTGGTGCTGAAAGTGAGGGCGGAAACGCCAAACGAGTTCAAACGAGGTGATCGGGCTGTCCTGCTCGAGTACCTGGAAACCGACAACGCTTACCGCGTTATCCCCGAAAGGGACTTTTATTAATCGCTAAAACGGAGACTTAATCTATGGATTTGTCGCTTCTCATGCCTGTGCTCGTTGGCGCCGGGGTGTTCTTCCTGGTTTTGATGGGCATACTCGCCCTGTTCAAAGCCTTCTACGTTAAAGTTCCCCAGGGTTGGGCCTTGATTGTCAACGACATGTCGTCGACGCCCAAGGTCTATTTCACCGGCGGCATGGTGTTGCCGGTCATCCACAAAAAAGAATACATGCGGGTCTCGCTCATCTCTATGGAGATAGACCGCCGCGCGAAAGACGGCCTGATCTGCGCGGACAACATGCGCGCGGACATCAATGTCGCTTTTTACCTCCGTGTCAATGAAACCGCCGAAGACGTACTGAAAGTCGCCAAAAGCATCGGCGTTGACCGGGCATCCGATAAAGACGCCGTCAACGAACTGTTCGCCGCCAAGTTCTCCGAAGCACTGAAAACCGTTGGTAAACAGATTGATTTCGTCAAACTGTTTGAAGACCGTCAGTTCTTCCGCGAGAAGATCATCGAAACCATCGGCAACGATCTGAACGGCTATGTGCTGGAAGACGTGGCCATCGATTACCTCGAGCAAACTCCTCGAGAGTCGTTGGACCCGAACAATATTCTTGATGCCGAAGGCATTCGCAAGATCACCGAGCTGACCGCCAAGCAAAACGTCATCACCAATGAGCTCGAACGCAACCGTGAGTTGGCCATCACCAAGAAGAACGTCGAAACCCGCGAGGCGATGCTTGAGCTTGAACGCCAGGAAGCCGATGCCACGGCGCGTCAGCAGCGTGAAGTCGAGTCCATCAAGGCACGCGAGGAAGCCGAAACGGCACGGGTTCGCGAAGAAGAGCGCCTGCGCTCGGAAACAGCCCGTATCGAAACCGAGAAGCAGCTGCAAATTCAGGAAGAAAACCGCCTGCGCGAAATCGAAGTGGCTCAACAGAATCGGGCACGGGCTGTGGCCATCGAAGAGGAAAAAGTCACGCGTGCACGCGACCTGGAGATTGTCGCCCGCGAGAAAGAAGTGACACTGCAACAGATCGACAAAGAGAAGTCGGTCGAGATCGAACGCAAGGACATCGCCAACGTTATCCGCGAACGAGTGGCCGTAGAGAAGACCGTCGCCGAGGAAGAGGAGCGCATCAAGCAGGTGCGTGAAGTCTCCGAAGCGGAACGCCGCAAGCAGGTGCACTTACTGGCGGCCCAAGCCGAGGCGGAAGAAGCCAAGGTGAAGGAAGTGACGGCGGCCGAAGCATCGGAAATCAAAGCCAAACACCGCGCCCAGGAAATCAACACCATCGCCCAGGCGGAGTTGGAAGCGGCGGCGAAGCAGGCCGAGTCGAAGAAGAAACTGGCCGAGGGCATCGAAGCCGAACGCGCGGCTCCAGGGTTGGCCGAGGCGAAGGTGAAGCAAGTGACTGCGGACGCCTTGGAAAAAGAAGGCCTCGCGAAAGCACGCATCGAAGAGGAATCCGGTCTTGCCCAGGCAAGAGTGCTCGAAGCGCAGGCGGTCGCCAAAGAAAAAGACGGATTGGCGGAAGCGAAAGTACTGGAAGAGAAACTCCACGCCGAGGCTCAGGGCGAAGAACAAATGGGTCTGGCCCAGGCGAAGGCGGAAAAAGAGAAGGGCTTGGCCGCAGCCGAAGTCACACGCGAACGCTTCAAGGCGGAAGCCGATGGCTTGGTGGAGAAATTCAATGCCATGAACGCCATGACCGAAGTGGCGCGCGAACACGAAGAGTTCCGCATGAAGCTGGAGAAGGACTACGAACAGAACATGGCGTCCATCGAAGCGAACAAAGAGATCGCGGAAGCTCAGGCCCGCATGCTGGCCGAGGCGCTGCGGGAAGCGAACATCGATATCGTGGGTGGCCAGGGCGACTATTTCAACAATTTCGCCAAATCGCTTGGGCTGGGTAAAGCCGTGGAAGGGTTTTCCGCCAAAAGCCCTACCGTGCAGGCGCTGCTGAACAAATTCCTGGGGGGCAACGGTCTGGACGGGGCCATCGCCAAGCCCGAGAAGGACACACTGCCTAACTAATCTCCGGAGACAGGGACCATGACCACTGACCATCAGGATGTCAGCCAGCAGGAACAGGATAGCGCTATCGACAAGGCCGTCTCCGAAGGTGGCGCTTACGATGTTATTCGCAAGCGGCTGCTGGACCAGGGCCGTCAACTGGCCACCGAGGTCGAGCATCTCAATAATGCACGACTGGAGGAGTTTGGAAACACCGGTCAGGAAGTGATCGGTCGCATGAGAGTGCGCACCGAGAACAACTGCGTTGCCCGCGACATTGTGAGAGTCGGTGAAAACCTGCTGTTCGGCTACAACGTTTACATCGGGCTGAAGCAGACCACCCGGATCGAAGACGTGTTCGCCCTGTTTCGACTGGTCGACCAGGGCGGCCAGTTCGAAATGGAAGCCGTTTCTCTGAAGCCCTCCTTCCTAAGCGATCCGGGTTTTATTAAAGACTTCGAAGAACTCTATACCTATTACAAACAAACCAAGCTGATTCAGTTGCTGGTGATCAACGGCAAGCTCCTGGCGGCGTTCCAGATTGGCGAGCGCGCCTCCGACATTCGTGTTTTCCGTTGGTCGGTGTCAGCGGATGGTCAGGAGGTCCGCTATATCGATAACAGAGGCGAGCGGGATATCGCATTGCCTCCGGCTCATGATTTCGAGTGGACCGCCACCACCCGAGACGACATCGTTCATGGCAGCCAGCCTCACGTAAATATTCTGGATACCTTGTTCGTCGAAACCCTTCAGGGTGAGCTGACCATCAAGGTTGAAAACAACACGGAAGACGGGCTTGGTCTGTATCGGGAACCGGTGGAAGAAGCCAACCAATCGCTGACCGACGCCGAGTTCCACTACGCGCGTCTGGGCGAATTGATCTTACTGAAAGTACTGCCCTACCGGGAGGACGCACCCCGCCACTTTGTATTCAACAGCCTGACACAAAGCGTTCACCGTATCGACGCACTGGGAGAAGCTTGCCAGCAATTGCCGGAAGACCACGGCATTATATTCCCGGGCGGTTATTACCTGACGAACGGTGAAATGAAACAGTTTGAAAGTAACAGCCAAGGGCTTAAATTTCGCCGGGTCATCAAGTCTCCCAATGGAGAGGATGTACTCTACGTTTTTTATGAACCCGAAGAAGGCCGGGTAGAACTGTTTCCCTACAATCTGATCAACAAGGCGCTGAGCAACCCGATCGTCGGTCATGGTTATGCCCTGGGTGAGGACGGCAAACTGGTAATCTTCACGGCCGAAGGGGAACCCACCCGGGTCCACCCCATGCAGGTGTGGCAGACGCCGTTCTTTACGGAGGAGTTCGCCAGTGCTCAGCCGCCCAGTCAAAGTTTTTATGGCCGCATCGGCAACCCGGAGCTGGTGCGAGGTATTTCGGAAATCTATTCCATCGTCCGAACGATCAATCAACAATCGGCCTCCAGCCGCCTCTACAGTGACCTGGCGCAACATTGCCGCAAGGTGTTCGATGCCTATCACTGGCTCGACACCCAAGAGTTACAGGCCGCCGCTACACTCATCAAAGAAATCGCCAACACGGCCGAGCTGGTACTGGACGAGTTTGAAAAAGTCCAAACCATTCGGGAGCAGGCGGAAACCGCCCTTCGCGACGCCAGAGCCGACCAGGCCAAATTGATTGGCCAACTGCACATCGATAGCTGGCAAAGGCCGGATCAATACGTCGATGCACTGGCTCAGCTCAGGCGTCAACGCGGCCGCCTGCTGACCATCCGCGAACTTCGCTACATGGATGTCGCCGAGGTCGATGCCCTTGAAAACGAACTGGTCACAGCCGATGATCGGGTCGCTTCCGCAACGGCCACCTTTCTGGCCGGTGAAGAAGCGCTGTCACCCTACCTCACCCGACTGAATGAAATACAGGAAGCCATCGAAGCTGCCGACACTATTGCCGAACTGAAACCGGAACTCGCCACACTGGACCAGCTTTCTGAAGGACTCGACCTGCTTTCCGAGCTCGCCGCCGGGCTAAAGGTTGAGGATGCCACCCAACATACCCGCATCATCGATTCCATAGGAGAGGTTTACGCCCTGGTAAACCAACGAAAGGCTCAGGCACGCAATAAACAACAGAATCTGGGTGGCGCCGAAGCACGCGCTCAGTTTGCCGCTCAATTCAAGTTATTCAGCCAGTCCATCACCAACGCACTCAGCCTGGCACGCACACCCGAACAAAGTGATGAACAGCTATCCCGACTGCTGGTGCAATTGGAGGAACTGGAAGGGCAGTTTTCGGAGCACGATGAATTTCTGGGCGATATCCTGACCAAACGTGACGAAATTCATGAGTCCTTCGAGGCCCACCGCCAGCGGTTAATGGATGAACGTCATGCCCGGGCACAATCGCTATTCGATGCCGCCAGCCGCATTCTGGACAACTTGCAGCGCCGCGCTAACAAATTCGACAAGGCCGAAGAACTGAACAGCTACTTCGCGGCCGACGCCATGGTGCTCAAGCTCACCGACCTGGCCAGGAATTTGAGAGTGCTGGACGATGTCGTCAAAGCCGACGATATCGACGCGCGTCTTAAGTCTATTAAAGAGCAGGCGATACGTGGTCTGCGTGACAAGACGGACATTTTCGAAGAAGGTGGCAAGGTCATTAAACTCGGCCCCCGCCACAAGTTCAGTGTCAATACACAAGAACCAGACCTGACCTTGCTGCCACGCGAAGACGATTTGTACCTGCATTTAACCGGCACCGATTATTACGAAGCGCTGAATCACTCTGAGTTGAACGCCTGCCGACCCTTCTGGCATCAGACTCTTGAGTCCGAAAACGAACAGGTCTATCGCGCCGAATACCTGGCGTCCCGCATCATGGAAGCGGCCGATCGAAACCTGGAAGGGCTCGATATCGAACAGCTGGAGTATGCCGCCAGTGACTCCAAGGCACTGCTTGAACTGGTTCGACGTTACAGCGCTCCACGCTACAAGGAAGGTTATGAAAAGGGCATCCACGACGCCGATGCGGCCGCCATTCTCGCACGATTAATGCCCGTCAGGGCTCAAGCCGGTTTACTTCGCGTCGCACCCAAAGCCCGGTCTCTCGCCATGCTGTTCTGGGCCGCCGGTCAGAAAGAGCAACCCCAACGGGATTGGCCACAACGCGCCCGCGCCGCCACCCACATGGCCAGACTGTTTGCTTCGCGCGGCGCCCACGATTTACTGGTGGCCGAGGCATCCAGACTCCTTACTCAATTCGTCGAGGCGCACCAACTCCCGATGACGGAGCTTGAGTGTCAACGGGCGGCGGACTATCTGATTTCAGAGTTATCGGAGGAAAGACCCTCCTTTGGCATCAGTAAATACGCTCAGAGGCTGGCGGATGAACTGCGACAAAGGATGGATCAAAACAGCTGGCGCGATTACCAAAACGCTCTAGCCCAATTGAAAGGCCAGCCGGGTCCGCGCTGGGCGCTGACCGAAGCCTGGTTATTGGCCCTGGTGCGCACCGAAGAACTTGCCGGGCTCAGAGCCTACATACCCGAGGCGGTTGCACTCGTTAACACCGAGGAACGAATCGACCTGCGCCCGTCGGAAGTCGATCTGTCTTTCGAGGTGACGGGTCTGCTCGGCCAACACAGTCGAATCAAAAACCAATGCCTGTCGCTCCGGCTTGATGACTTCATCGAACGCCTGGATCACTATCGGGAAGTCACACTGCCCGGCTACAGGGCCTATCTTGATTTACGTGGCAAGGTGCTGCATGAAGCAAGAGAGTCCATGCGGTTGGATGAATTCAAGCCTCGGCCTCTCAGTTCTTTCGTCCGCAACAAGCTGATCAACGAAGCTTACCTGCCCATTATCGGTGACAATCTCGCCAAACAAATGGGCACCGTGGGAGACACCAAACGCACGGACCTGATGGGCCTGCTTATGATGATCTCACCGCCCGGTTACGGTAAAACCACCCTGATGGAATACGTCGCCAACCGGCTCGGGTTGATTTTCATGAAGATCAATTGCCCCTCGCTTGGTCACGATGTTCTCTCACTCGATCCGGAACAAGCACCGAATGCCACCGCACGTCAGGAGCTGAACAAACTCAACCTGGCGTTGGAAATGGGTAACAACGTCATGTTGTATCTTGACGATATTCAACATACTCATCCAGAGTTCCTGCAAAAATTCATCTCCCTGTGCGACGGCACCCGACGCATCGAAGGCGTGTGGAAAGGCCGAACGCGGACCTACGACATGCGCGGCAAGAAATTCTGCGTGGTCATGGCCGGAAACCCCTACACCGAATCCGGCGAGGCGTTCAAAGTGCCCGACATGCTGGCCAACCGGGCGGACATTTACAACTTGGGTGATATTCTGGGCGGCATGGAAGAGCAGTTCGCACTGTCGTTTATCGAAAACTGCCTTACCTCGAACCCGGTACTGGCGCCACTCGCCACGCGCGAAATGTCGGATTTTTACAGGCTTGCCGAACTGGCCGCCGGTAATAATGTGAGCACCAACGACCTGTCGCACGACTATTCCGCCGCTGAAGTTGCGGAAATCACCGGCGTATTGAAAAAACTCTTCGTCATTCAGAATGTCGTGCTTAAAGTAAACCAGCAATACATTCACAGCGCCGCCCAGGCGGACAAATACCGAACCGAACCGGGCTTCCGTTTGCAGGGTTCCTACCGGAACATGAACAAGATGGCCGAAAAGGTCTCGGGCATTATGAACGACGCCGAGCTCAACCGCTTAATTGACGACCACTACCTCGGCGAAGCCCAGCTGCTGACCTCCGGTGCCGAAGAAAACCTGCTTAAACTGCGTGAAATCAGGGGCATTCTCACGGAACAGGAGACCCAGCGTTGGCAGCAAATAAAAGCCGACTTTCTGCGCAACAAAGCCATGGGTGGTGAAGACGCCGACACCGGCAGCCGGGTCGTCGCCCAGTTGGCCGACATCGCCGCGGCATTGCAACAACCGGAAACAAAGGGAGAGCCCAATTGGCAAGCCCCGTTGGCGGCTCTTGACCAGGGGTTGAAACAAATAGCCTCGGCGCTCACCAAGGCCCAATATCAGGTGGAAGTCATCAACCAGCCGGTGCCAGGAATGGACAAAGTCCTGAATACGCTGGCCGATACCGTGGAGAATTCCCTGATGCCGTTGGTTCACGCCATGGAGGGAAAACTCGGTATCGATCTGCGTACACACGACCGTCTGGTCTCCATCAGTCAGGAAATAAAAGAGCTTAAGCAGGAAGTGATCCGCACCACATCGGTTAAACATCGGCCGGTGGCGGATAGCTGATGGCGAGATTACGCTCCGCTTTTATCGCCGTCGCGCTCATTTGGGTGGTTTTCTTGGCCAATGCATTCCTGCCAACAATTGAACTGCGCACTTTCGGCGTACTGCCCCGCGACCCAGACCGCCTCTGGGCGGTTCTGACCAGCCCCTTCCTGCACGGTAACTGGCAACATCTGATCGGCAACAGCATTCCGCTGTTCATTTTCAGCTGGCTGGTGCTGCGCCGGGGGCAGCGACGCTATCTCACGGCCAGTGCCTTCATCATCATTGTGGGGGGGTTGATCCTCTGGCTGATCGGTCGCCCGGCACTTCATATTGGGGCCAGTGGCTGGGTATTCGGGCTCTGGGGGCTGATCATCGCCGATGGCTGGTATGAGCGCAGCCTGGCAGCGGTGCTGACCAGCCTGGCGGTGATCCTGCTGTACGGCGGAATGCTCTGGGGGCTGCTGCCCCAGGCCACAGTGAGCTTCGAAGCCCACCTGGGAGGCTTGGTGGCCGGTGTGATGTATTCGGCACTGAGTCATACCCGGAAACAGAAAAGATGAAAGCAATGACATCCCTCAATGACGTTGCTTCCTTCGGGCTGTTATCATAGCCGCCATTCCCAATTACCCGAGTGTGCTCATGGAGCCCTTTGACATTGCCATTGTCGGCGGCGGCATGGTGGGTCTGACCCTGGCATCCGCACTTCGCCCCGCACTGGACGCCGGTGCCCGGCTGGTTTTGGTCGACCCCGCGCCTCAGCCGACCGATTCCGTCCCACAATCGCCCAGTTTCGATGACCGGGCCACCGCCCTTTCCTCCCTCACCTGTACCGCGCTGGACCGCCTCGGCCTGTGGTCCCGCCTGGAACCACACGCCAGCGCCATCAACTGGATTGAAGTGAGCGATCGCGGTCATGCCGGTTACCAGGTGATGGACGCCAAGGAATTTCCGGGCCATCCCTTTGGCTCTGTCGTGGCCAACCGGAACCTGGGTGTGGTGCTCTGGCAGGGTTGTCAGGATCTGCCTTCGGTGGAGTGGCGTTTCGATACCAGTGTCGAACGCCTTGAACCCGACAATGAATACCAACAACTCCAGCTAAGCTCCGGCGAAACCCTTCGCGCCCGTCAGGTGTTTCTCTGCGATGGCGGTCGTTCGCCGCTGGCTCGCCGCCTGGGCATTCAATATCGCCAGCAGGATTATCAGGCCAGCGCGCGCGTGGCCTCCGTTCGCACCGAGGAACACCACGGCGGCCGGGCGTTCGAACGCTTCACTGAGGACGGCCCGATTGCACTGCTGCCCTTCGGCGAGTATTCAGCTCTGGTCTGGACTGTTCCGGATCGCCTGCTTTCCCGCATACGGGCTATGAGCAAGACTGAACAGCTTGGCTGGCTCAACGAGCGTTTTGGCCAACGTCTGGGGCGCATCACTGACATCAGCGACCCCTCAAGCTACCCCCTTATTCTGCGCCAATGCCGGGAACCGGTTCGCCACCGGTTGATGGTGCTGGGAAACTCCGCAGCCACGCTCCACCCGGTCGCGGGGCAAGGCTTCAATCTCGCCATGCGTTCCGTGCTGAGAACCGCCGAGCGTATTAACGCCACCCTGCTCAATGCCCGGGACCCTGGTGATTATCGGGGCCTGCGCGACCTCGCCGCAGAGATTGATCGCGACCAACGGCTGACCGCCACCCTGTCGGATGGCCTGGTGCGTACCTTTGCCAATCCACAGCCCTGGTTCCAACTGGGGCGCAACCTCGGTCTGAACATGCTCGACCGTCACCCTTTACTCAGCAAAGCCTTCACCCTGACCAGCATGGGGGTACTGCAAGGAGCCCCACTACCCAAAGGAGATGCCGTTCTATGACCACACACCACTCGCACGATGCCATTATTGTTGGCGGCGGCATGGTAGGCCTGGCACTGGCGGTGGCCGCCGCTCGCGAAAATCTGTCCGTTCTGGTGATCGAGCAACACTATCCGGAAATCGAAGCGCCTAATCCGGGCAAATTCGCGCCCCGGGTAAGCGCGATCAGCCATCACAGCCAACAATGGCTCGCCCGCCAGGGTGCCTGGCAGCGACTGCCCAAAGGGCGGGTGTGCAGCTACGGGCACATGAGCGTTTGGGACGGGCTCGGCAGCGGCCACATAGACTTCGACGCCGCCGAGGTGCAGGCCGAAAGCCTCGGGCACATCGTGGAAAATCACTGGGTGACCCAGGCACTGTGGGAAACCGCCGAAGAGCACCCCACCCTGCAACTGGTGGCTGGACACAAAGTGGCACACTGGGAGGAATCCGAATCCGGTGTCGAGGTGACGCTGGATGACGGTCAGGCGTTCTCAGCGCCGGTGTTGGCCGCCTGTGATGGCAAATTCTCTAAAATTCGGGAGGAAGCAGGCTTTGATACCCGGGAGTGGGCCTATGGCCACACCGCCCTCGTCACGTCGATCCGGCACAGTCATTCCCATGCCTTCACCGCCCGCCAGGTGTTTCTGGATTCAGGACCGCTCGCCTTTTTGCCACTCACCGACGAAACCGGCACCAGCGAATGGTCTTCTATTGTCTGGAGTGCTGAAACCGAGCGGGCGGAAGCCTTGTTTCGACTCGATGAGGCCGAATTCCTGACTGAATTGAACCGTTTCAGCGAGGGTTGCCTCGGGGAAATCACCGCCACCGATCCGCGCTTCCGCTTTCCACTGACTCAAATGCATGCCAAGCGCTATTGGCGTGGCCGGGTTGTCCTTCTGGGGGATGCGGCCCACGCCATCCACCCTCTTGCAGGCCAGGGTGTGAACCTGGGTTTTTTGGATGCGGAAGCCCTAAGCCGGGAATGGGTAGAGGCCAAAAACCAAGGCCGCTCGACCGGCGATGCCTGGACGCTGAGACGTTTCCAACGAAAGCGTCAGGCCCACAACCTGGCCGCAATGGCGACGATGGAAGGTTTCAAGCGTTTGTTTGGCACCGACCACCCGGCACCGGTGCTGTTGAGAAACCATGGCCTCGCCTTGTTCGATCGCTTCACGTTGGCCAAACGCCCTTTGATTCACGCTGCCATGGGTGAATTCACCGGGGGTTAAACGGCCCCCTCGAATCCTATCTGGCGCCAAGCCTCGTATACCATGATGGCTGCCGCATTCGACAAGTTCAGGCTGCGGCTGTCCGGTGTCATTGGCAAGCGCAGCACCTGGCCTTCCGGCAGCGCTTCGCGCACCTCAGCAGGAAGCCCGCGGGTTTCCGGTCCGAACATCAAATAATCCCCCGGCTGAAAACGAACATCGGACGGGTAGCGCTTGCCTTTGGTCGAAAGCGCGTACAGCCGCTCTGGTCTGGCCTCGGCCAGAAAAGCCGCGTAATCCGGCCAGATTCGGATATCAGCGAACTCATGGTAGTCGAGCCCCGCCCGGCGTAGCGCCTTCTCTTCCATACTGAACCCCAAAGGCTCGATCAGATGCAGGTGGCAACCGGTGTTGGCACACAACCTGATAATGTTACCCGTATTGGGCGGAATTTCGGGCTCGAAAAGCACGATGTGAAACATGACCGGTTTTTCCTTTAGAATTGTGAGACAGTTAACAATAAATCACATACACTGCGGAAAATTCGCTTGTGTTTTTGACGCCAAGGCCGACAACACCGTTAGAAGGCGTCAAGAACTTGAACATCCATAAGGACATCGCGCCGCTTTAGGAGCCTCTGAACAATTCCCGCGCGGCTCTGCGGGAGCAAAAACGCTTTGCCACTAGGCGGACTTCGCAGCGCAATGGCTGGTCATTGTCAAGAAGTCCAACGACGGGGCAGAGCGTTTTGGCCCCGCCCGAAGGGGCTTTCCGAGGAACGGTGCCACTGCGTTGGACTCATTTGAAAGGTCTAGACATTCCTGCATGAGTCCGCCTTGTGGCACCGTCCCTCGGAAAAGCCAGAGCCACGCGGGAATTATTCAGAGGCTCCTTAATCGTGGCATCCCCTGTAGCGGCTCCCGTAATTACAGGGGTTCTTCAAGCCAAATGACGGCTAATCCCGGGAAAGGTTGCTAAACTGCTGTCTAACTGTATTTGACACCCTAACTTTTTGGGAATTGTGGAGCGCTGAGCTTTTGGGCTTATTGTCACCGATTCGACGTAACAAACGCCAACATTGGATTTACCTCACCGAAGAGGGCATGGGGCTGGCGGGCATTCAGGCCAATGGCGATGCCATGCCACGGCTGGAATATTGCGACTGGCTGTCCGAGCCGGATGCATTGAACCGCCCGGGCGAACTGGCCTCTAAAGTGGCCGAGAAAGCCAGTGGCACGGTGAATCTGTTGCTGGGTGAAAGCTTCTATCAGTTATTACTGGTCGATGTTCCCGATGTCCCGGCCGAGGAAATCGAATCCGCTCTGCGACTCAAGGCGGCGGAACTCATCAGTTATGACATCGAAGAAGCGGCTATTGATGTGATATTGCTGCCGACGGATGCCTATCGCGGCCGGTTGCGCATGGCATTCGTCGTGGCCACCCAAAAAGCGCCGTTGCGCCAATGGGCTCTCGAGCTCGCCAAGCGCGGACTGATACTGTCGGTTATCGATATCGACCAGATGCAACTGCGCAACCTCGCCATTCGCACCCAGCAGCGTCATCAGAGCGGTCTGCTCCATTTAGGGCCGACCCAGTGCCGCCTGGTGCTTCTCTACGAAAACGAGATCGTCTTGTCGCGCCAGTTCGATATAGGCTACCAAAGCCTTGGCATGGAAGGCCCCGGCGAACCGGGACTGGTGCTGGAGGGGCAGGACGATATCCAGCTTGAATCCCTGGTGCTGGAGCTACGCCGCTCGTTCGATTATTACGAATCCCAACTCGGCCTTGGCAGCATCAGCGAAGTGTCGTTGCTGGGTTGGCCCGGCGATACCAGTCTGGCGGGCTCCCTGGGTGATAAAATGGGCGTTCGCTTCCAATTGTTGATGCCCGAAGACGTACTCCTGTTACCGGCTGAACTGGAGAGCTCCCCCCTGCCCGACCCGGTTATTCCGCTATTGGGAACCGCCTTTCGGGAGGTCAGCCCATGACTCGTCATATCAATCTGATGCAGCCGGACATCCTACCGGGCTTCGGGCGCTGGCAGGTTCCTTCGTTTATTGCCGCTGTCCTGGTGACACTGATCATCAGCGGGCTCTATACCCTCTACCAATGGAACGAACGACAAGAACTGCTCGACGAAACCGCCTATTGGCAAGGCGAAGTGGTCACCAGCCAGCAGCGTCTGCAGGATTTCCAACGCGCCAATCCTTCCATGGCGAGCGAAACGGAGCTGCAAAAGGAAAACGAGACCCTGAAAACCCGGCTGAAAGAGCGTGAGTCGGCCTTGAGCGGCCTGGCCACCCAGCTGGATATCTCAGCCCAAGGGTTTTCCCAATCCCTGGCGAATCTGTCCAACTATGACCTGGACGGCATCTGGCTGACTCACATCCAATTGAGAGACAGCAGTGCCCATCTGGGCCTGGAAGGCTTTACCCGCGACCCCGGCCTGGTACCCCGCTATCTGGCACAACTCGAAGGGTCGGTATTCGACGGTTTGAGCATTCGCAACCTCAACATTCAGCAGGCAGGCGAAGAAGCGGACAACCTTTGGCGGTTCTCCATCGCCGATACCGCTGTCACCCCAACCACTGACGGAGGGGTGCGCTGAATGGCCTGGACATTCCAACTGAGGCTCTGGCTCGATCGTTTCCAGCCCCGGGAACGTTTGTTAATGCTGATTTCCCTGGTACTGGTGGTGGGATTCTTGTTTCAGGCAGGAATCTGGCTAAGTGGCCTGACCCACCAGGACACCCTCGAACAACGCATTGAAACGCTGCGCAAGGAGTTCACAGCCAACCAAAACGCGCTGATCGCCTTGCAGGAAGCGATGAACAATCCACTGGCCCGAAACCTGAGCGAGCAAAACCGGGCTCTGCAAGACCAATTGCAGGAACTCGACAATCGTATCAGCCGAGTGACCGATGTCCTGATTCCACCGGACCGGATGGTCACCCTGCTGCGCGAACTGTTAAACGAAAACGGCCTTACCCTGCAGCGCCTGGACGTCAAACCAGCGGCCAGAGTGCAAAGCAGTGAAGGCGACCCGGGGGTCATTCTCTATCGACACCGGCTGGAACTGGATTTGCAAGGCAACTACACCGCCTTGATGCAATATCTTGACGCTATCGAGGCCAAACCCTGGCAACTGTTTTGGGATGAGATCAGCATCGAAACCAAGAATTACCCCCAATTGAACATCCGGCTGCGGGTTCATACCCTCAGCGATCAGGAGGAGTGGTTGAATGTTTAAAGCTCGCTCCTTGATCTGGGCGCTGATACTGCTGCCCTGGGTTTCGGCTACTCACGCCGACCCCATGCGACCGGACAACTATCAGTTGCCGCAGACAAACCAGGCTCCATCAATCGTCTCCGAACCCAGCCTGGTACTGAGCTCCATCTATATTCTCGACGATCAGCGCTATGCCGTGATCAACGGTCAGTGGCTGACTCTGAACGATACCATTCACAACTACCGGTTGACGGATATCAGACCCGACCATGTTCACCTCAGACAGGGCAGCCGCCAGCGCACCCTGGAACTGCGGCAGGCGGGATCGCTATCCATCACCGAAACCGACGAGGAATGACCTTGTGACAGCCCGTATGCCCTCGGCCATCGTCAAACCGCTGTTCGTCCTGGGGGGAATCGTCCTCACCGGCTTGGTGGGATGCGCTTCCGTTCCCGACCAACCGGATGAAGTCCCCGATTTTGATGCCCGCGCCGCCCTGGCCGAAGAACGCCCGAATGCGGTTCCGAATCCACGGCCGGCCACACCGGTCAGCGCGCCCTCCGCGCTGGAAAGCGATCTGCTGGATTTCAGCCAGGCGCCCCGCACCGCCAAGCGGTTCGATGTGCAGGCCCAGAACGTTCCATTGCAACGATTCTTCGCCGACCTCGGCCAAACTGAAGGCATCAACGTTCTGGTGGACCCTACGATCAATGGGAGCATCAGCCTGAACATGCGGTCGGTTACGATTGATCAGGTCATGAATGCCATACGCGATCTCTATGGATACGATTACCGCCGTACGGACTACGGCTACCGAGTGCTACCCAACCAGATCCAGACCCGGATTTACCATTTGAACTACCTGAATGTATCGCGTTCGGGTCGTTCCGATACCACCGTCAGTGGCGGCCAGATTGTTGCTTCTGAAAGCGGCAGTAACGAAACCAGCAGCGTTTCCACCGAATACAGCGCGGATTTCTGGCAGGGTATGGAAACCACTGTTCTGGGCCTGCTTGAAGATGAACCGGGCCGCCAGGTCGTGGTCAACCCGCAGTCCGGGCTGCTGGTTGTACGCGCCACGCCCCGTGAACACGAGACAGTCGCCCGGTTTCTGGAAGATGCCGAAGGCAGCCTGCAAAAGCAGGTAGTGATTGAAGCCAAAGTGGTTGAGGTGACTCTTAGCAACGAGTTCAGGGCCGGTATCAATTGGAACACCTTTGCCAACGATCTGAGCCAGGCCTCCTCTGAAACCGGTGGCATCCTCAGTGGTAACGCCCTCTCGGGTGTTGGTGGCATTGGCGGTGTCTTCAGCCTGAGCATTGCCAGTGGCGATTTCGCCGCCATGTTGCAGTTGTTGTCTCACCAAGGCGATGTTCAGGTGCTCTCCAGCCCTCGGGTTTCCACCGTAAATAATCAGAAAGCTGTGATTAAGGTCGGTACCGATGAATTCTTCGTTACCGAAGTGACCTCACGAGTGGAGGACGAGGATACGGGAGAGGCCACGCCCGAATTCGTGTTATCCCCTTTCTTCTCTGGTATCGCGCTTGACGTTACCCCTCAGATCAGTGCTGAAGACAACGTAATCCTGCATGTTCGCCCCTCAGTGACCGAAGTGACCGAAAGCACCAAGGTGATCAATGTAGGCGGCGCCACCTACAACCTGCCGCTGGCCCTGTCTAACATCCGGGAAACAGACAGCATTATTCGGGCGTCCAGCGGCCAGATCGTCGTCATCGGCGGGCTGCTGTCCCAGAAAAACGATACCTCGGCCACCGGCCTGCCCTGGCTCTCCCAGGTGCCGGGTTTGAAATTCCTGTTCGGTCAACAGCGGCAGGCCCGCAGCAAGAGCGAACTGGTGATCCTGTTGAAGCCGATCGTCTACGACGAAGGCACCACCCTGAACGACCTGGACCAGGTCCTCAAACGGATGTAACCGACCAACCCTATGTACGAAGCGCACTTCGGGCTACAGCAACGGCCTTTCAGCCTGTCTCCGGACACGGCCCTGTTCGTGCAACTGGACGATCACGAAGCCTGTTACCGGCTGCTGACGCACGTATTGGACACCGGAGAAGGGTTTTTGAAGGTGATCGGCGACGTGGGCACCGGCAAAACCATTCTTTGCCGCCGCCTGCTGCGCTATCTCAGCGACGACCCGGTCGCCAAAGACCGTTTTCACAGCGTATATATTCCCAACCCCATGCTGTCCCCGGTGGGGCTTTACCGGGCGGTCGGGCATGAGCTGGGGCTCAAGCTTTCCGAGCAGGCCGATAACGCCGCGCTGCTCGAACATATCAACCGGCGCATTCTGGCCCTGGCGGAACAGGAGCGGGGCGTGGTCATCGTCGTTGACGAGGCCCAATCACTGCCCGCCCAAACCCTGGAAGCGCTGCGGCTGATCACCAATCTGGAAACCGAGCGGCAAAAGCTGGTACAGATCATCCTGTTCGGCCAGCCGGAGCTGGATGATCTGCTGAACCACAAACGTTTTCGCCAGTTGCGGCAGCGAATCACCTTCGCCCACTACTTAAAACCGCTTGATCGGCAAGCCACCCGTCAATACCTTGACTACCGGCTATCCCGTTGCGGTTATAACGGCCCGACACTATTCGACCAACGCACTTTGGCCACGCTGCACAAGCGCACCCATGGTGTGCCCCGAATGATCAACGTTCTGGCGCACAAAGCTCTGCTGTCAGCATTTTCCGAACAACGACGCCAGATCAAACCGGCCGACATTGACCGCGCCTGGAGGGACAGTCAACCGGAACACCAAGGCTACCGTCGATGGCTGGCCCCTTCGATGGCCGTATTGACCGTAGGCCTCCTGATCGCCGTGTCGGCCTGGAGCTTCCTGTGAGCCTGATCCATCAGGCGCTCAACCGACCGGAACCGCCGGAGCGGGAGAATAACTCTCAGTTCAACCCTATGGGCCGACCGAACAGCCAAAGCCGGGCGCTCTGGTGGTGGATCACCGCCATGGCAAGTCTCGCCACCCTATCCCTTTTGGGTTATCAGGGCTGGCAATCTCTGAACAACACCCCTGCCGTACAGGAATCTACACCTCAAACTCCGTCGGCGAATCAGGCGGTCGCAAGGCTCAGCCCACCGAAAGAGGTTGCCAAGCCAGTAGACCCGTCCTCCGGCTCAAGTGTTGAACAGACACCCATCATTCAGAGCAAACCTGAGGAATCGCTCCCGGCAGCACCGGTTCCAGCAAATCCCAAACCCGCGACGCCGAAACCAGCACCCATCGAAGCACCTCAACCTGAGACTCAGCCAAAGGTTGAGGTGGATGTTGAAACAAAAGCGGCACCAGAGATGACCCAACCGGAACCCGAAGTAAAACCGGAAGCGGTTGCCAACGCGCCAACAGAGGAAACACCGGCTAAGGAAACCGGTGCGAATTCGACACCAACCATCACCAAAGCTACCGTTAAACCGGTCATGGAGACGGCGAACACCGACACTGCGGAAAGCAACCCGGTAAGACCGGCGCGAAACCCAGATCAGGACCTGGAAGCCCGGGTGCAAAACGCGCTTGACCAAGGGGAACTGGAACGCGCCGAATCCTTGCTTAAAGGGTGGATCGACCGCGCGCCTGACGCCGAAATGCCGCGTCTTTGGCTGGCCAAAATCTATCTCTCCAGCGGGCTGCCTGAAGCAGCCGACCCCTTGTTAAACGGCCTCGGCTCAGTGGAAGCGCTGGGGCTTCGGGGCTTGCTGCTGGAAAAGACCGGGCGTTATCAGGATGCTTCCCGAGTGTTTGAACACCTGACCCGCCGGGAGCCGGAAACCCCCGGCTGGTGGCTTCATTGGGCGATTAACCAGGAAAACGGCGGTCAACTGGCAAAGGCACGAATCTTGTATCAGACTTTCCTGAAAGAATTCTCAGCCTATGACGCCAGCCTGACTGCTTTTGCCAGGGAGCGTTATCAGGCACTGGAGGGGTGGTGATGGCGACCAGCAGGCTGTATCAGGTATTGCGAGAGCATTCGGACATCGATCCGCAAATGCTGGATGCAATCCAGGCTGACCTGGAAGACCCCGAGGACGGACGCAAGCTGGGTGAAACGGTCGTTAGAGAGGGCCTGATTTCGTTTTCCACTATGATGGAGCTGTCCTTTACCCACGAACTGTTTCCAAAAACGCAAAGTGTCCTAAAGCGCATCGCCAAGGCCCGCCAAAAGCGTCAGTTCATCAAACCCAAAGCACATGAGACCCGCTACCGCCTCGCCGATGATGAGAAAATGTCTGAAATGGTGGTGTTTCCCGGAAACGAGATTCAGCTGAAAATCCCCAGGCCCAATCTGGCCCGTTACAACGCCGTCAGCACGGACGAACGACAGGTGGTGGAAATGGCTGTGGAGCTGGTCAACATCGGGCAACTGCGGGAAGCGGAAATGTTCCTGATAGACGCCCGGGAGGAATTTCCAAATTCAGTCCGGGTCCCATTGCTGATCGTCTGGCTTTATTTTTTGTGTCAACGCTTCGGCCCTGCCTGGGAATGTGCCAACCAGGCCAGAAAAGAACACCCATCGGACGTCAATCTCCTCGAATATCAGGCTTTTTTGGAACAATGCATCGGCAAGCATTTGCTTGCCGTCCACCATTACCAGCAACTCACCTTGCTCGCGAATATCAAAAACATCTGGTACCTGCTGCTCGCCTACTCTTTGGAACACGCGGGGCTCGCCATGGATGCGGCTATTAACTATCGAATCTTCCTGAAGCTCAATCAACAGGAGGAATTGACCCATTTTGTTCAACATCGATTGGAAAAACTGGTTTCCCAATGACACAACAAAACGACGCAAGCCGTAGTCAAAAACGCGTCCGACTGGGTGACCTCCTGGTCGAAGCTGGCCTCATCACCGAAGGGCAGCTGAACCTCGCGCTTCAGGAACAAAAGCACACCGGTAAAAAAATCGGCAGGGTGTTGGTCGATATGGGATTGGTTCCTGAGAACAAACTGCTGGGCACGCTATCCAACCACTTGAAAATTCCGTTTATCGAGTTGCGCCAGTTCCAGCTGAACAACGATGTGATGCAACGCCTTGATGAATCCATCGCCCGCCGTTTCCGTTGCCTGCTGCTGGCCGACAACAACGACGGTCTGCTGCTCGCCATGGCCGACCCGTTGGACTTGATGGCCATCGACGAGGTTGAAAAACGTCTTAAGAAAACCGTCAAACCGGCCATTGTTCGTGAATCGGAACTGTTGGCCACGCTCGACTCGGTTTATCGTCGGACCGGACAAATCGAATCCATCGCAGTGGAACTGGAAGGCGAACTGCGCGACAGCGACTTCGACCTCGCCAACCTCGCCGACGATACGGACCTTCAGGACGCGCCCGTCGTTCGTCTTCTGCAAAGCCTGCTGGAAGACGCCGTCTCGGTGCGTGCCTCGGACGTTCACATCGAACCGGACGAGGCGGTTTTCCGCATTCGCATGAGGGTCGACGGTGTTCTACAGGAACAGGTGATCAAAGAAAAACGGGTCGCCTCAGCGCTCGTGCTGCGCCTTAAAATCATGTCCAACCTGGATATCTCAGAACGCCGCCTGCCACAGGATGGCCGCTTCAATATTCGGGTCAACAACAAGTCCATTGATGTGCGTCTGTCCACCATGCCCGTTCAATACGGCGAGTCGGTTGTGATGCGACTGCTTGATCAAAGCGGCGGTGTGCTGTCGCTTGAAGCCCTGGGCATGCCGGAAAGTGTTCGCAAGCGGTTTGAGTTAATGATTGAACGGCCACACGGCCTGATTCTCGTTACCGGTCCGACGGGTAGTGGTAAAACCACGACCCTCTATTCGGCTTTAAACCTGCTGAATAAACCGCAAAACAAAATCATCACGGCGGAAGACCCGATTGAATACCGGATGAGCCGTATCAACCAGGTTCAGGTCAACCCCAAAATCAATCTCGATTTTGCCAGCATTCTGCGCACCGCCCTGCGTCAGGACCCGGACATCATTCTCGTCGGCGAGATGCGCGACCACGAAACCGTCTCCATCGGCGTGCGCGCCGCCTTGACCGGCCACCTGGTGATGAGCACTTTGCACACCAACGATGCCATATCCAGCGCCATGCGCCTGGCTGACATGGGAGTGGAACCCTATCTGGTCGCCTCGGCACTGCGCGGCGTAATGGCGCAGCGACTGCTGCGCAAAGTCTGCGAAGACTGCCGCCAACCACATGAACCCAGCGTACGGGAAAAGCTTTGGTTGCAAAACATGGCCGGAGGCCGATTTGTCGACCATCATTTTCACACCGGCGCGGGGTGCTACCAATGCAACAATACCGGCTATCGCGGTCGGGTGGGTGTTTATGAGTGGCTTGAGCTGGATGAAGCCATGCTCCTGGCACTACGGGACCAAAACCACAATGCTTTTGTCGACGCTGCGCGACGCAACCCCAACTTTAAATCGATGGAAGAATGGGCTCTGGAATATGCCGAAGCCGGCATTACCGATCTGAATGAAGTGTTCAAGATCACCGCCGATCTGAACGAAGACTCATCGACTGAACAGACGACCCAACATGGCTGAGTTTTTTTACCGGGGCCGTACCCAGGACGGCCAGGCCGTTGAAGGTGTATTGGAAGCCGCTTCCCAGGGAGCGCTGCTGCAACAGCTGAAGCGCCAGAACATCATCCCCACTACCGTACAACCTGCTGGAAAACGAGCGGGCTCGGGCGGTTCAAAGTTCAAACTCGACGTTTCGATGGGCGAGCTGCTGAATCGGAAGAAAAAAGTCAGCACCGATGAACTGATCATGTTCTGTCGCCAGATGTTTGCCCTCACCCGCTCGGGCATTCCGCTGATGCGTGCCATCAACGGTCTCGCCGATGCAACGCGTTCACCGCGCCTCGGCGAAGTACTGCGCGACATTACCCGCAGCCTGACCCAGGGCACCACTCTCTCCACAGCGTTTCGCGGCCACCCGGATGTGTTCAACGATTTATTCATCTCGATGATTCGCATGGGGGAATCCACCGGGCAACTGGACACCGCGTTCAAGCAGCTGATTACCCATCTTGAGCTGGAAAAAGAAACAAAAAAACGCATTGCCTCGGCCACGCGTTACCCCATCATTGTGGTCAGCGCCATTATGGTGGCCATGCTGGTAATTAACTTCTGGGTGATTCCCGCCTTTGCCGGCGTGTTCGCCAAACTCGGCGCCGACCTGCCGATACCCACCCGCATTCTCATCGGCAGTTCCGAATTCATGCTCAGTACCTGGCCTTACCTGCTGGGGCTGATCGCGCTGTGTCTCTACGCGTTCTTCCGGTGGAAAAAGACATCGGAAGGCCGTCTGAAATGGGATCGTCTGATTCTGAAATTCCCGCTGCTGGGCGGCGTCTACGAACGCATTGCGCTCGGACGCTTCGCACGCCCCTTCGCTATGATGCTGGAAGCCGGAGTTCCGCTGCTGCAGGCACTGAATGTCGCCAGCCGCACCACCGGTAACCGCTATATCGGTCGCGGTATAGAAGGCATGGTGGGTGGCATCGAGCGGGGCGAATCACTGCTCGCCACCGCATCGGCGAGCGGCATGTTCAACCCCCTGATTCTGCAAATGATCGCCGTTGGCGAGGAAACCGGTAACGTCAGTGACTTGCTCGTCGACATCGCGGATTTTTACGACCAGGAAGTGGAATACGATCTCAAACGCCTCGCCGAAGCCATAGAACCCATACTGTTGGTATTCATGGGCGCCATGGTATTGGTGCTGGCTCTGGGCGTGTTTTTACCGATGTGGGATTTGGGGTCGGCGTTTGGGGGGTAGTTATATCAGAGCAGAATTCAAACCGGCCGCACATCCGCGAAAACAAACTGACCTCGTTGGATGACTTCGCCCACCTCTATGTCGATAGGGGAATCAAAAAACGGGGCATCGAATACAAAGCTGTGGAACTCCCCGTTTTCACCACAGGGGTCTACCTTTTCAGGCAGGTTCTCCAAAAGGGCGTCGTCATAATAGCGGCCGACGTATTCTCCGGGAAGCTGTTCCGTATCCACGCAGGTCAGAACTGTTTTAATCCCCGTTTTCACCATTTGGCGGGAGAGGGTTTTGGTATCGAGCCCCCAAATCGGAAACAGGGGCGTAATACCCGTGCCTTCAAGGTTTCTCTCACGATAGCGCCTAACGTCCTCCAGAAAGAGATCCCCGAAGGCAAAACAGTCGATTTCACGCCGTTTGACATCCTCCACAAAGGCACTCATGAGGTGTTCATATTCGTCATTGGGGCAAGGGTTTGGTATCTCTATAATCTCCAGAGGAAGACCAATCCGGCTTGCTTGTTGCTCAAGGAGCTCCCGCCGAACGCCATGCATCGCGACGCGGTCATATTCGGCGTTCAGGGTGGAGAAGAGACCCACCACCTCCACATCGGCGTTATTCAACAGTGCCTGCAGAGCCCAGGCGCTGTCTTTGCCACTGCTCCATGACATCAATACTCGTGATTTAGCGTTTTTTGGCATTGCCGGTCACATCTCTTACTGAAAGACGAAATGAGGTTTGATTTCAGTCTATCACTTATCACTCTCTTAAGGCCCAGCTCTGGAAATGATTCGCCCGCACCGCCATAGTAGAGGCTGAGAGTTGGCATTTACTACAGGGAGTACTCATTGTGAATACGAAAACCGTCGCATTGGTTCTAGGCAGCGGAGGGGCGCGCGGTATCGCCCATATCGGCATCATTCGCTGCCTGGAGGATTACGGTTACGATATACGTTGCATCGCCGGTTCCAGCATCGGCGCGCTGATTGGCGGCTTCTACGCCGCCGGCAAGCTCGACAGCTATCAAAGCTGGGTGTGTGCGCTGGAACGGTCGGACGTGCTGCGCCTGCTCGACCTGAGCTTCAACGGTGGCGGGCTGTTCAAGGGCTATAAGATCATGGATGTGCTCAAACGCCTCGTTGGTGATGCCCAGATCGACGAACTGCCCATCGACTTTACCGCTGTCGCAGTCGATATCGAACGCCAGAAGGAAATCTGGTTTACCGATGGTTCGTTGTTCGAGGCCATCCGGGCTTCCATTGCCATTCCTTCGGTGTTTCGACCGCACACCTACAGAGGCATGATGCTGGTGGATGGTGGCGTGCTCAACCCCGTGCCCATCGCACCGACATTGCGGACGACCACTGATCTCACTCTGGCGGTCAATTTGAACGGTCGCGAGGAAATGCCTGCCTTGAGGCACGGCCAAAACGAACAGAAGCCGGTGAAATTGAGCGAAGAATCCCAGAGCACCGTCCATAAGGCGATCAATCGCTTCATCGACCGGTGGTGGACTGAAAACGAAGTGAAAGAACCCCAAAACCAATGGAGCGTACTCGAATTGATGACCCGCTCCATCGATACCATGCAGAACAGCATCGCTCACATGAAACTGGCCGCGCACCGGCCGGACATCATGATCGAAGTCCCGCGCAGCACCGGCGGTCTGTTCGACTACCACCTGTCGGACCAAATGATTGAAGAAGGTTACCGCCTGTGCGAGGAGGCGCTGCATCGATATGAAAGCCGTATGGCGCCCAGCGAGCCCTTGGAAGAAGCGCAAAACGGAGTCGAGGTACAATAAACGGACAGGGGAGGCGTATTTTCACGCCCCCCTCTTGGATCAGCGGTGATCGCTGTCCCAATTGAACAGCAAGGCGGCGATCAACAGGAAGATAGCCGACATCCCGGCTAGAATCAGTAAGTGGTCACTCACTTGCATCAGTGTCGCACCCTCGGTCGTAATCTCCCTGGCGGCCGATACCAAATGGGTTAACGGCAGCAACTGGGAGACCTGATGCACGCTCTCCGGTGCGCCTTCCAGCGAGAACCACACTTCCGACAGCCCCATCATCGGCCAAGTGGCCATGTTCATCAGCCCCCCCGTCAACTCTTCGCTGCGGGTACGGCTGGCTACGGCCAGACCGAGGGAAATCATTGCCAGGGCGCCCAATACAATAGTCAGCACCAAGGGACCATAGGAACCCAACATCAGAGTGCCCAACGCCCAATGGCTGCCAAAGAACAGAATGGCGGCGATCACCATGACGGTAAGCAGGCGAGAGAGAATCTGAGCACCGACAAATTCGAACGCCGATAAGGGTGTCGCTTTCAACCGCTTCAATACACCGTTCTTGCGGTAGCGAACAATCGCGTACCCCACCCCGAACAGTGAACTGAACATAATATTCATGCCGATCACACCCGGCAGCACCCAATCCACGTAACGAATCGGCTCACCATGGACCAGTCGCCGGTTGAAATCCGTGTCCTCGGCGACCAACAGGCGCTCGGCCATATAGCCATTGCGGCTTTCCTCGTTGACCCAGTACAGGCGTTTGTCGAGATCCAACAACAGATCGATCTGATGGCGGCGCACCCGGTCGATGGCGACATCCTGCTCCTCATAGGGCACGAACTGAATATGGTTCAGCGCCATGAAGCGGGGTTTGGTGATGTAAGCATCTTCCTGGCTGATCACCCCGACTTTGAACATGGGCATGCCCTGCCCGAAGATAAAGTAGAAACCGAAGACCAACAGGAACGGAAAGGCCAGGTTCCAGGCCAGTGAACTACGGTCGCGCCAGAATTCTTTATTGCGGGCGTTAAATACCGCCAGCATGCGTGTCAGCATTGCTCAGTCTCCAAGGGGTCAGGCACGCAGGGCATGGCCGGTGAGCTTTAGGAACAGATCTTCAAGGTTGGGGCTTTTCACTTGCAGCCCCTCCAACGGAATGCCCGCTTCGGTCAGTTGCTGTACGGTTTTATCCACCTGGGCGGTTTGGATTTCCAAGCGGTCGTCCACTTCCAGCACCTCGAACGGCAGCGTGCGACCCTCGGCCGCCGAACGGGGCAGATGCACCATGACACCGTCGAAATGGCGGCCCAACAGCACCTCGGGTGACCCCCTTTCTATAATGCGCCCCTGGTCCATGATGGCGATGTCATCGCAAAGCACCTGGGCTTCGTCCATATAATGAGTGGTCAATACAATGGTTTTGCCACGGCCTTTGATGCCTTGCACCAACTCCCAGAAGTTCCGACGGGACTGCGGGTCCAGGCCGGTCGTGGGTTCGTCGAGGAAAACCAGATCCGGATCGTTGATCAAGGCCAGTGCCAGCAACAGACGCTGACGCTGCCCGCCGGAGAGGCGGCGTGTATCCCGGTTCAGGAATTCGCCCAGGGAACAGAGTGCAATCAGTTCATCCTGTGGCAGAGTGGTCGGATAGAAGGAAGCAAACAGTTTCAGGGTCTCCCGTACCGTCAGGAAATCCTGCAGGGCGGTATTCTGAAACTGAATACCGACCCGCTCATAAGCCCGCCGATCCGCCGGTTCGCCAAACAGACGCACCTCGCCGGAGGTAGGCTTATTAATGCCTTCCATCATTTCGATGGTCGTCGTCTTGCCCGCGCCGTTGGGGCCCAGCAAGCCAAAACACTGGCCCTGATGGACCGTAAAACTGATGTCGTTCACCGCTGTCAGGTTTTTGAAACGTTTGACCAGATGATGAACGGAAAGAATGTCGGTCATGCTTTTTTCACTGTGGTTGCCCTGCCCCGGCCCGCTACAATGCGGCGGGTAGAGACTAGAGAATTAAGTCGACGCTTTCCATGGCCGATAAGTCATTCAATTGAACGGCCCCTAAGTGTTAGACTGACCTGTCAAAATCGCAGCCGGCAAGGCTGTGTGCCTGCTCTCTCTTTTCTGCTTTTTCTTACCGGTCACCGGGCAGGCCGTCACAACATTGAGGTAGCTGTGTGATTCCCGAAAAAGTCCTGGTGGTGTCTCCGGCTCTGGCAGAGACACTGGGCCTGGAAGAGGCGCTATTGTACCAGTTGCTGACCGAGCTGGCCCTACTGGGTGGTCAACCGTTACAGCTGACGGAAGAGCATCGCCGTCGGCTGCTTCCCTTTTGGAGCCCGACCCAACTCAGCTCGGTACTGCGTCGTCTACAGGCGCAGGGCTTGCTGACAGCGGAAGGGAGCGCTCCCTGGCAGGTCAGACTGATCGATCTCGACAACGAAGCAACGGAACCTGAGCCGGAGGCCAAAGCCACTGCACCGGCTGTGAGTCAACCCGTCGAACCACTCAATCGAGTGCCTGTGTTCGGAATGAACGATGCCCGGCGGCGGAACCAAATGGAAGACGACCTGGCTTATCTGCGTAACGATCAGGCTCCCCAGGAATCGGTCAGAGCGGAACGGACGCGGATGCACGACAGCTGGGAACCCTCGGAAGACTTTCCCCGATTACTGTCTTTCCACGACATCCCACTGACGTTCGCCTTATCCGAACTGGCCAAGTTCCGTCAGTACTACCAGGATAAGGACAGAGCGGAATACAGCTGGGATGTTCGTTTTTTAAACTGGGTCCAACGGGCCTGGCACGACCAACTGAATAACAAGGGCCGATATGAGCGTACCCAACGAACCCAAAACACCCCAGAGAGTGCAAACCCTGCTCGGGAAAAGCGGGCCAAAGTTCGTGAAGCCCTTCGAAACATCCAAGACACAGACTGGTGACGCTTCACCGCTGGATCACGAAACCAAACTGCTGATCAACATGCTGTTCGCTCGGCTGCAGCTCATTTACACCCACCGTTTCGAAAGCGCCTACGGCGATGAGACCACCATCACCCAGGCCAAACGCGAGTGGGGGTACAGTCTGGCCGGTTGCCCCAGGGAACGCATCGAATATGCTTTGGAACGCTGCAAACTGGAGTTGGCCTGGCCCCCGACCATCGCCGAATTCCGCGCCTATCTGGAACCCCGGCCCGAGGACCTCGGTTTGCCATCCACCCGCGAGGCCTACCTGGAAGCCTGCCAGAAAAGCCATGCCCCGCTGCGGGAGCGCTGGTCACACATTGCCGTCCACCTGGCAGCCAGAAACACCGGCTATTTCTCGCTCCGGTCGGAGTCCGAACGACTGACCTGGCCATCTTTCGAGAAAGCTTATAAAGAAGTGGTCTCGCGCTATGCCGATGGCGAAGAGCTGGTCATCGACACTCCAATAGCCCTGCCCGAGCCAGACCTGAGCGCCGAAGAGCGGTTGGTGGAACAGCTGGTGGCGGCCGGAGTGGAAAAAGCCGAGGCCTACCCTCTGGCCTACTACTTGGAAAAGCCCCAGGGCAGTGCCGTGAGAACGCGTTATCGGGAGCGGGCGCAACACCAACTCAAGGCGTTGAACATAGAGCTGACACTGCCGGATTAGTCCAGCGAATTGCCCGCAATCAGGGGTTAACCGCCAGCTTTTCGCGATAGAAATCGATAAAAGCCCGTACCTTGGTCGGCATCTGCTTCCGGCTGGGATAGAGGGCAAACATCTGGTTGACCGGCAAACCTTTGATATCGAACCGATATTCAGGCATCAATGCCACCAACTCGCTACGCTCAAGCGCCTCGCCGATCAGCAGATCCGGCAGCAGCGCCAACCCCAGATGCTGTTTAACGCCGCTGATAACCGCCGCTACCGAATGGCTGGCTACCCGGCTGTCGACATCCAGACTGTGATGGTCTTTTCCCTTCGTGCAGATCAATGACCGATAGTGTTTAAAGGTCAAAAAGGGATGATTCGACAGATCGGCGATGGTCCTGGGCTCCCCTCTTTCCGCCAGATAGTTCGGAGTGGCGCACAGCACCAGCCGGACATCGGCGAAGGGCACCGCTATGTATGACGAATCAACCAGGCGCCCCACCCGAATCACCAGATCGAGTTGATCGGCCACCATATCCTGGAGGCTGTCGTCGCATTGAATTTCAAGCCTGATGTCCGGAAACCGGTTTAGAAATTCACCCAGGTGGGGCGCGATTTTCGCTTCCATCCAGGTGTGAGGAGCGCTGACCCGGAGCAGCCCAGAGGGCCTATCATGAAACTCGCTGACAGCCTGATGGGCCTCCGTCACCCGCCGCTGCACATCACGCGCCTTCTCATAATACAGCTGGCCCGCCTCGGTAAGGTTCAAACAGCGCGTGGTACGTTGCAGCAGCCGCACATTCAAATGCGCTTCGAGCGCATTCACCTGACGCGACACCGATGGCTGTGACAGCCCCAACCGCCGTGCGGCCTCGGAAAAGCTGCCGCTGTCGACCACGGCGATAAACACCTGCATGGATGCCAGAAGATTGGTATTCAGCAAAACCGGCTCACTCATACGTTTTTCAAATAAATACTATGCGCCTGGGCATTATTGTCAAAAATCATTTATGAAATAACAATCGTCGCCTCCACATCACGCTTAAGAGGTTCATCGTGCCATTTACGCTCTCTGGGAAAACCGTTTTGATCACAGGGGCCAACCGGGGTATCGGCTTGGGTTTTGTCACCACCCTGTTGGAGGCCGGAGTCAGCCGGATTTACGCCACCGCCCGTCAGGCGGAGGGGTTACAGCAATTGGCGGATATGAATGCGGACATCATTCGGGCGCTGCCGCTGGACCTGAACGATACCGCCTCCATTCAGGCACTGGCCGGGCAGATTGAATCACTGGACATTCTGGTCAACAACGCAGGGACCATCGCCGCCACACGCTGCAGCGACGATAACGCCGTAGAAATGATCCGCCAGGAAATGGAAACCAACCTGTTTGGAGCGATGAAATTGACCTCTGAACTATTGCCCTTGCTCAGGCAATCCCAAGAGGCGGCGATTGTGAACGTGTCATCCATCGCCGCGATCTGCAACTTTCCGTCCATTGGCACCTACTCGGTGACCAAAGCGGCCATGCAATCCTATACCGAAGGCCTGCGGGCGGATCTGGCCGGATCGTCGATTCAGGTGGTTGGAGTGTACCCGGGCCCGCACGACACCCGCTTGGCTGCCGGCACCGAGATGGATAAACCGGCTCCTGACAATGTGGCGGTAAAGACGTTCGAGGGCCTGGAACAGGGCAGTCTGGACATCTACCCCGACGAATTTTCGGCCCAGATGAGAAGTCTGTTCCGGGAGGATGAGGCAAAACTGGCCCAACTCTTTGCCCAGATGAGCCAGTAGATAGAAGGGTTATTCGTCGGCCGGTGTCATGTAGCGCCCACTGGCATAGCCGACGGTATCTCCGACCCGCACTTGCTGCCAGAAGCCTTCGGATTTGGAAGGATCGACCCAGACTTCAGCGCCGTCGCCGAGTTTCATAACGATCTCGGCATCCAGGGAAGGCTCCGCACGCACGTTCAACACCGAAGCGGTGATCGTCATCAGGATTTCCTTAGCAGGTGCCTGCTCAAGGTTGGGTTCGGGTTCTTCCTGTACTTCTGCGGTCGGAGCCTGAGCGGCATCAGACTCGGACGCCAGGGAAGAATCCGGCTCGACGGCAGGTTCCTGAGGCAGGTTTGGCGCTTCAGGCGCCTTACTTTGCTCAACCGACGACTCGGCATTGGGCTCGAACGGCTCAATGGCGGGAGCTGGTCCACTGTCCCGGCTATTCGGCGAACCGGATGATTCCATGACCAGGTGCGACATTCTCGGAATGGTCTGGCGCCCCAATTGCAGTGGGCCCCACACCAGAAAAGCCAACACACCGGCCCCAAAAACCACCCCGGCCATGAACAGCCCAAGCCAGGCCCAACTTCGGCCCGCCGGTGGTTTTTCGTAGTGTGAATAGTTGCGCCGAACCGGATCGCTCACGCCGTAGAGGCGCCATTCCACCCGGTCGAGATAGCGCGGGTCCTCGGGCAGTAATGGCGCGAGATTTTCCTCGGCCTCCCCCTGAGTCTCTCGTTGAACCTGTTGACCGATGTCCAGAATCTCGAATTCGGGAACATCCAGAATTCGCCCCATCAGCCTGAGCGCGAGGGGAACATGGCTGGGCATGTCGTGCGAAACCAGCAACAGCCGCCAGCAGCTCTCCACCAGGAAGGGCACCTGCTCCCGCGACAACGTTTTGGACAGCCAGCGCAACGCCTCGACATGATCGTCGACGCCCTTCTCTTCCAAAAAATCACGCCACCGCTTGCTCAATTCCGGGTCGGCATAGGGCAGCGCCTGTCGCAGTGTCGCTTCGAGATGCAGCTCACTGGCAGGATAAACATAGGCGAGCCACTGCAGCGCCAGGTGCACGGCCGCCTGGGTCGGGTCGGGGTGACGCAACCAGAAAGACGAGCTTTTCACATCAATATCAGCCAAGGATTTCATAGTTCCGTCATTCAACCATTGGCGCCGCAGGTTCGCAACAGGGCAATGCCAACAGGTCGCAGCGTCCCAACCCAATTGTGCGTCCATAAAAAAACCCGGCATTTAGCCGGGTTCTCATCAAGCTGCCTTGGAAAGCGAATTATTCGCCTTCGGGACCTTCGACCTCGACACTGTCAGGATCAACAGCGGCGCGCTCTTCAGCGGTCACTTCGCGGATAGACAGCTTCACACGGCCACGGTTGTCGACGTCCAGGATCTTCACGACCACGTCGTCTCCTTCACTCAGCTCATCGGTCACCTTGGCGATGCGGCGATCAGCGATCTGGGAGATGTGGACCAAACCGTCCTTACCGGGCAGGAACTGAACAAAGGCACCAAAGTCGGCGATGCGAACGACCTTGCCCTTATAAACAGAACCCGGCTCCGGCTCGGTGGTCAGGGACAGGATCTTGTCCTTGGCGGCCTGAGCGGATTCTTTGTTCGGGGCGTAGAGACGAACGGTACCGTCATCGGAAATGTCGACTTCGGAGCCGGTCTCTTCCACGATGGAACGGATGGTGGCACCGCCTTTACCGATCACGTCGCGGATCTTGTCGGTGTCGATCTTCATGGTTTCCATGGTCGGCGCGTTCTCGGACAGCTGGCTGCGCGACTGTTGGATGACCTTCGCCATCTCACCCAGGATATGGGTACGGGCGGCGTGGGCCTGCTCCAGCGCAATTTCCATGATCTCTTCGGTGATACCCTCGATCTTGATGTCCATCTGCAGGGCGGTCACACCGGCGTCGGTACCGGCCACTTTAAAGTCCATATCGCCCAGGTGATCTTCGTCACCCAGGATATCGGTCAATACCGCGAACTGATCGCCGTCTTTCACCAGACCCATGGCAATACCCGCTACCGGGCGTTTAACCGGCACACCGGCATCCATCAGGGCCAGAGAGGCACCACACACGGACGCCATGGAAGAGGAACCGTTGGATTCGGTGATTTCAGACACGACACGAATCGAGTATGGGAAATCGTCCTGTTTGGGCATGAGCGCCAAAACGCCACGCTTGGCCAGACGGCCATGACCGATCTCACGACGCCCTACCGCACCGATACGACCGGCTTCGCCGACGCTGAACGGAGGGAAGTTGTAGTGGAACATAAAGTGGTCGGTGAAGTTGCCCTGCAGCGAGTCTTCCATCTTGCCATCGCGCATGGTGCCCAGTGTGGTGGTGACCAGGGCCTGGGTTTCGCCACGTGTGAACAGAGCGGAACCATGGGCGTTGGGCAGGACACCGACTTCGACGCTGATCGGACGCACGGTCTTGTTGTCACGTCCGTCGATGCGGGGTTCGCCCTTGACGATGCGCGAGCGCACCAGTTTCTTCTCGAGCTTGGCGAAAATGGCCTGAACGTCGTCAGCCTTGGGCTGGCCGTCCTCTTCACCGGCAATGGCTGCTACCGCTTCGGCACGCAGGTTCGACAGGATGTTGTAACGCTCCATTTTGTCGGAAACCTGATACGCTTCGGCGATCTTGGCGCCAAAGCCATTGCTGACCTGTTCGATCAAGGCGGTGTTTTCAGGTTCAGGCTGGAATTCCCATTTCGGCTTACCGGCTTCGGCGGTGAACTCGGCAATGGCGGTAATGGCACCTTGGAATTCCTGGTGGGCGTAAAGAACGGCGCCCAGCATCTGGTCTTCGGACAGCTCATCCGCTTCGGACTCAACCATCAGAACGGCATCTTTAGTACCTGCCACGACCATGTCGAGGCGGGATTCTTTCAACTGCGCGAAGGTCGGGTTCAGCAGGTAGCCTTCGGCATCGGTGTAACCTACACGGGCGGCGCCGATGGGTCCGGCGAACGGGATGCCGGAAATGCTCAGGGCGGCGGAGGTCGCGATCATGGCGCAGATATCGGGGTCATCCGTTTTGTTGGCGGAGATGACGTTCAGGATCACCTGCACTTCGTTCATGAAGCCCTTGGGGAACAGCGGGCGGATCGGGCGGTCGATCAGGCGGGAGGTCAGGGTTTCCTTCTCGGAAGGACGACCTTCACGCTTGAGGTAACCACCGGGAATTTTACCGGCGGCGTAGTATTTTTCCTGGTAGTGGACGGACAGGGGGAAGAAGTCCTGACCGGGTTTGGTGTCTTTGGCGGCGACGACGGTGGCCAGTACTTGAACATCGTCGATGGAGCACAGGACGGCTCCTGTGGCCTGACGGGCGATACGGCCGGTTTCCAGGGTGACGGTTTTACCGCCGAATTCGAATTGCTTGGTAATCGGGTTCAAATGACTCACATGAGTCTCCTTTTCAGCTTTCTTTCAGTTAAAAGGATACCGATCCCAACGATGCTTCTATCAATACGCCCTTTCCTTGAGAACATGAGGACACATTGATAGAAGCTCCACGGTTGGGCCAGCCCATACCGGGGAAGATATCGTTGTTCACGGCTATCCGGATTCTTGGTTTTTCACCGACCCTTACAGTAGTCGGCGGGCGGGGAGTTGCAAGCGGCAACACTGTCTTGAAATGACAAGGGCTCCCGTGGGGAGCCCTTGCTGGAAATCGTTGGCTTAGCGACGCAGGCCCAAGCGCTTGATCAGGCTGGCGTAACGCTCAACATCTTTGCGCTTCAGGTAGTCCAGCAGTTTACGGCGCTGGTTTACCATGCGGATCAGACCACGACGAGAGTGGTGATCTTTGCCGTTGGCTTTGAAGTGGCCTTGCAGACCTTCGATGTTGCGGGTCAGCAGGGCGACCTGAACTTCAGGAGAGCCGGTGTCGGTTTCGTTCGCACCAAACTCTTTTACGATTTCAGCTTTTTGCTCAACAGTGAGTGCCATGGGCTAATAACTCCACGAATGTGCCTAATAAAAGGAGTGACCACCGTGCACATTAACAGTGGCATTCCAGCCCCGATCCCACATGGACCGAAACCGCGCGCATTATACATGAAGCCCGTGGCCGAACAAACCCAGGTTGCGGCTCCTGCCGATAACCCGTACCGGTGACTGGGTAAGCTGATACAGGGCCGGCGTGAATCCATCCATGGAGCCTGGACCGCAGCGTCCTGCTGCGGACCTCCCTGTATCAGCTTACCCAGCCACCGGTACTAGCCATGAGCGGAAAAATAAATCTCTTCGGCTTACCCGCAATGGAGTTCGTTCGTTAACCAGCAGGATTAGCCACAACCCGAACGGGCTGCAACTCCCCCTGCTCGGTCACCTCTCCCACACCAAGGAAGCGACCGGTGCCCTCTTCACGCACCCGTACCTGTCCGGGCGCCATTGGAGCAATACGATCCACCGGGTTGCCGTGACTGAACCGGCGGCTCTGCCCTTCGGTCAATTCAACAAGGGGCAGATCGACCAAGAGGTCATCCAGCGATAGCAGATGCCCGTCCAAAGCCTCGCACCCTTCCCGCTCCTGCTGCTCGATCAAAGCGTCCAGAGTGATGGCTTCGTTTAACGAAAAGTGGCCGTGTCGGGTCCGCCGTAGGGAGGTGACATGAGCCCCACACCCCAGAGCCTGACCAATGTCGTCCACCAGAGTGCGAATGTAGGTCCCCTTGCTGCAGGCCACATCGAGATCCATCTCCGTTTCCGTCAAGCGATTTAGCTGCAACGAATGGATTGTCACCGGTCTCGGCTCCAACGCCACTTCCTTGCCTTCACGAGCCAATTCATACAACTTCCGACCGTCCCGTTTGAGCGCGGAATACATCGGCGGCACTTGCTCAATGGCACCGGTAAAGCGTTCCGCCAGCAGTCGTTCCACAGTGGCCGGGCCCAACGCGGGAACCGGTTTTTCCTCAACCACCTCACCTTCGGCATCGAGCGTATCGGTACGGACACCCAAGCGGGCGGTGGTCAAATAAGCCTTGTCCGCATCCAACAGGAACCGGGTGAATTTCGTGGCTTCACCGAGGCAAATCGGCAACAGACCCGTCGCTAAAGGGTCCAACGCGCCGGTATGACCTGCTTTTTGCGCCTGGAATAACCATCGCACTTTTTGCAGCACACCATTGGATGACCAGTCAGCCGGTTTATCGACCAGCACTATGCCATCAACGGGACGTCCTTTTTTTCGTTTAGCCATGCGGAAAGTCTGATTAAGGGAATAAAAGGAATATAGGAAGGAACGGCAGCCCGCCTCTATGGAACAAAGCTATGGACTACCGTTTTAACACTCATTCGTCGTCGCGATGACGAGCCTGATCCTGACGCAACGCTTCATCAATCAAACCGGTCAAACGCGCACCCGATTCTATGACTTCATCGTAATGGAAACGCAACTGCGGCATGACCCTCAGCTTCAGTTCCTGCGCCAACATGGAGCGCAGAAAACCTGCCGCCTTGTTCAGCAGTTTTTCCTGCTCGCTACGGGCCTGAGTCGCATCCGCGTCGTCACCAAACACCATGCAGGTGAAATAGACATCCGCGTAAGATAAATCCCGGCTCACTTTCACCGCGTTGATCGTCACCATGCCCAGACGGGGGTCTTTAACCTCCTGCTGGATCAATACGGACAGATCACGCTGGATCTGATCCGCTATGCGACGAATTCGGCTGTTTTCTTTGGCCATAATGGGCCTCTCGTTTCTTTAATATCTGAAGATCAACAAGCTTCGCGTCTTCTCAACGAGTCCGCTGGAAACAACGAATACCTGGAGAATCACAGTCAAGGAAGCTTTTTAAGAAGAGGCACTGAGGAATACAGGGCGAGGTAAGGGGTGTCCCATTTAGGGACGTCGGCAGCCATGGATGGCTGCCGCCGAGCCTACAAGGATGTATTCACGGCGCTCCCTAAATGGGATGCCCCTTACCTCGACCCCGGCACCAAACTTACTCGATGGTGCGAGCCACTTCCTTCACGTCGAAGACTTCGATCTTGTCGCCGGCTTTGACGTCGTTGTAGTTCTTGACGCCGATACCGCACTCCATACCCTGACGGACTTCCTGGACATCGTCTTTAAAGCGACGCAGAGACTCCAGCTCGCCTTCGTAGATGACCACTTCATCACGCAGAACACGAATCTTCTTGTTCCGGTATACCGTGCCTTCAATCACCATACAGCCAGCTACCTGACCGAATTTCGGTGAATTGAACACATCGCGCACCTCGGCAAGACCCACGATCTCCTCACGCAGATCCGGTGACAACAGACCACTCATCGCCGCCTTAACGTCATCGATCAGATCATAGATCACGTTGTAATAACGCAGATCCAGACCCGCCTGCTCAATCACCTCACGCGCCTTACCGGTCGCACGAACGTTAAAGCCGAAGACAACAGCACGAGCCGTGATCGCCAGGTTCGCGTCCGATTCGGAAATCGCACCCACACCACTGGCAATGATGTTCACCTTCACTTCATCGGTGCTCAACTTCTGCAACGACGCATTGATGGCTTCCAACGAACCGCGAACGTCGGCTTTCAACACCACGTTCAGGTTCTGCATCTCGTTACTGCCCATACCCTGGAACAAGGCATCCAGCTTGGCAGCCTGCTGCTGAGCCTGCAGAGATTCCTTGCTGCGCTCGCTGCGCAGTTCCGCCACTTCACGTGCCGAACGCTCGCTTTCAGCGACAACGAAATCATCACCCGCATCAGGCGTACCGTTCAAACCCAGAATCTCCACCGGAATGGACGGGCCCGCTTCGTCAACCTGTTTGCCGTTTTCATCCAGCAAGGCACGGACTTTACCGTAATAATGACCGGCCAATACCACATCGCCCTTACGCAGACGACCGGATTGAACCAGAACGGTCGCTACCGCACCACGGCCTTTGTCCAGACTGGACTCGACCACGACACCTTTGCCCGGGCCATTGAAATGCGCCTTCAGTTCCAGCATCTCGGACTGCAGCAATACCGCATCGAGCAGTTCATCGATACCCAAGCCTGAATGGGCGGATACCTTAACGAACTGAGTGTCGCCGCCCCAATCTTCGGGGATGACTTCACGCTGTGCCAACTCGTTGATGACACGGTCCGGATCGGCTTCTTCTTTGTCCATCTTGTTGATGGCAACAATAATCGGCACTCCGGCAGCCTTGGCGTGCTGGATAGCCTCTTCGGTCTGAGGCATCACACCGTCGTCGGCGGCGACCACCAGAATTACCACGTCGGTGGCCTTGGCACCACGGGCACGCATGGCGGTAAAGGCTTCGTGTCCCGGCGTATCCAGGAAGGTCACCATGCCTTTCGCGGTTTCCACGTGGTAGGCACCAATGTGCTGGGTAATGCCCCCGGACTCGCCTGCGGTGACCCGGGTGCGGCGAATGTGGTCCAACAAACTGGTCTTACCGTGGTCAACGTGACCCATGACCGTGACTACGGGGGCACGAGTGGACTGCTCCCCTTCATAGGTCACTTCCATCATGTCGTCTTCCATGGCGTTCTCGTTGACGATGGCATATTTGTGGCCCATCTCTTCGATCACCAGAATGGCGGTGTCCTGATCGATGCTCTGGTTAACGGTCACCATCACACCCATCTTGAACAGCAACTTGACGACCTCGGCGGCTTTGATGGACATCTGCTGAGCCAGGTCCGCCACAGTAATGGCTTCACCCAACTGAACTTCGCGCACCATTGGGGCAGTCGGACGTTCAAACTGGTGGTCACGCTTCTTGCCATGGCCTTTCTTCGGTCGACGACGACGGCCGAAGCTGTCGCCTTCGTTCAGAGCGGACAGCATCTGTTGATGCTTGTTGCCACCACGACCGGTAACACTGCGCTGAGCCACTTCGGCACGCTTGCCACCTTTCTTGTGACCAGCCTTGCGGCTGTCGGCCGCTGGGCCATCGTCCACACGAACCGGGCGTTCGGTTTTGTGCTTCTTCTTCTCGCTGGTACGGTCTTCCTTCGCCATTTTGGCTTCGGCTTCCGCGACGGCGAGTTTCGGATCAACCTCTTCAGCCGGAGCGGCCTTTGGCTTTTTGGCTTCAGCTGGCTTGGACTTCTTGGCCGGTGCCGCTGCTGCCTCCACAGCCTCTTGCTCTGCGGCTTCCCGCTCCTGAGCTTCTCTGCGGGCGGCTTCTTCTCGGGCTTTTTCTTCCGCTGCCCGCTGCCGCGCCGCTTCCAGCTTGGCATCTTCTTCCGCCCGACGACTCGCCGCGGTATCAACCGGTGCGGCCTCCTGTTGAGGGGCATCACCACCCTCGTCACGCTTCACGTAGGTCCGCTTTTTGCGTACTTCGATGCTGACAGTCTTACCACGACCGCCACCACCGGTTTTCAGCTGAGTAGTGACCTTGCGCTTCAAGGTTATTTTCTTGGGGGACCCGCTGTTCTCACCATGACTGGTTTTCAGGTAAGTCAACAAGGTTTGTTTCTGGTCATCGCTCACTGAATCATTTTCGGCTTTGTGCGGAAGACCAGCATCGCTCATCTGTTTCAATAAACGATCAACGGGTGTACCAACGCTTTCCGCCAGTTGTTTAACGGTGACTTCTGCCATGGATTCCTCCTACCCGTGATTACTCGTTCTCAAACCAAGGCGCCCGCGCGGTCATGATCAACTGACCGGCACGTTCCTCATCCATATCATCGATGTCCATCAGGTCATCGATGCTTTGTTCCGCCAAATCTTCCATAGTACTGATACCTTTGCTGGCCAAAACACGGGCCAGGTGGTCATCCATACCGTCCATACCGAGCAAATCTTCACTGGGTTCGGCGGAGTCCAGCTGCTCTTCGCTCGCCAATTCGAGCGTGAGGAGTACGTCTTTCGCGCGTTGGCGCAATTCCTGTACGACATCCTCATCAAAACCTTCAATGCCAAGCATTTCCTCCAGCGGCACATAGGCCACTTCTTCCAAGGTGGTGAAGCCCTCGTCCACCAGTACGGCGGCAATGTCTTCGTCGACATCCAGCTTCTCTTCGAAATAGGTCACCAGGCGACCTTCTTCCTGTTCCTGCTTCTCACCGGCTTCTTCTTCGGTCATCACATTGATGGTCCAACCGGTGAGGTCACTGGCCAGGCGCACGTTCTGGCCGCTGCGGCCAATAGCGATGGCCAGATTGTCGGCGGCGACGGCGACGTCCATGGTGTGGGTGTCTTCATCCATAACGATGGAGGCCACTTCGGCCGGGGCCATGGCGTTGATCACCAACTGAGCCGGGTTGTCGTCCCAAAGGATAATGTCCACCCGCTCGTTGTTCAGTTCGTTGGAAACCGCCTGAACGCGGGAACCGCGCATACCCACACAAGCACCAACAGGATCGATACGGCCGTCGTTCGTCTTGACCGCGATCTTGGCGCGTGAACCCGGGTCGCGTGCGCAACCGCGAATTTCAATCACTTCTTCCTGAATTTCCGGCACTTCGATGCGGAACAGTTCGATCAGCATTTCGTTGCTGGCGCGGCTCAATACCAACTGAGGCCCACGTCCTTCGGAGCGAACGCCCTGCAATACCGCGCGAACGCGATCGCCAATGCGGAACGTTTCACGGCCGATCACTTCCTCGCGCGGCAATACGGCCTCGGCGTTGTTGCCCAGGTCAACAATGATGTTGTCCCGGGTGACTTTCTTAACGGTACCCAGCACCATTTCGCCGACTTTCTCACGATACTGCTCAACGATCTTGGCGCGCTCGGCCTCACGAACTTTCTGAACAATAATTTGCTTCGCGGCTTGGGCACTGATGCGACCGAAACCTGCGTTCTCGATTTTCTCTTCGTAAATATCACCAGGCTGGAGGGACTTATCGACCTCATGGGCCTCCTGCAATGTCCACTCGGAGCCGAGGGCGGGAACGGCTTCGTTGTCCATAACAGTCCAACGGCGAAAGGTTTCGTACTCACCCGTCTTACGGTCGATCACCACGTGGATATCCGCTTCGCCTTCTTCATCGAACCGCTTCTTGGCGGCCGCGGCCAGCGCGAGTTCCATGGCGTCAAAGATGACCTCGCGGGACACACCCTTCTCGTTCGCTACCGCGTCCACGACCAGGAGAATTTCTTTGCTCATCGTCTCAGCCTCTCGTTTGCCGGACTGTACCGGGCTTTCCTTTCGGTTAAATCGCTACGTTCTGTGTTTGTTCGTTAATGCTCACTGCTTATCGAAGTTCGCGATCAGATTCGCTTTTTCGACACTCTCGATAGGCAGCAGATAGTCCATGCCATCCACGGTCACGCAGATGTCCTGGTCCTCAATAGCCGTCAATACGCCTTTGAACTTACGGCGCCCTTCAAAAGGCGCACGCAGTCGGACCTGCACCCACTCCCCGATGTAGGCAGCGAACTGCTCAAGATTGAACAGGGGTCGGTCCATACCCGGAGATGAAACCTCCAGGGTGTAGTTTTGCGAGATAGGGTCTTCGACATCCATCACCGCGCTGATCTGGTGGCTGACTTCGGCACATTGATCGACATTAATGCCGTCTTCATGGTCAATGAACACCCGCAGAGTGCTGTGTTTGCCCTGGGCGACATACTCGACACCCCAGAACAAATAGCCCAGCCCCGTTACAACGGGTTCCAGCAAGTTTTTCAGTTCATCAACTTTCGCCATCTAAGACCTCTGTTGCATCCGCCTGCTTCATAAAGGCCGATGTCACTTTTTTTAAAGACAAAAAAAGGGCAACTTTGGAACCAACGCCTTCCGTTAGCTCCGCAGGCCCAGATCAATTAGGTGCTCTGATCTCGACAGTGACGACTCGCCAGGAGCCGCACTCTGAGTGCATCCATGTACAAACCCGCTCACGCACATCCTGTGCTTCGCGGAGTAAGTACCTCCATGTACAAAAAAGCCCCTTCAATGAGGGGCTCCAAATAACGGGTCACACAGACCGCTCTCTGCGACGGAAGGCCCTCTGGCTCCCGATTGGTCCGGAGACCGGGCATCGGTTTCGTGCTTCCGATGCCTACCATTCAATTGCCTCGTACCGGCAATGGGAATGGTGTGATTGGTAGCGGGGGCTGGGTTTATTCGAACGCCTTTGGAAGCATTGCTTCCTGTTCGAATAAACGGCCGCACACGGATGTGCGGACCGGACCGTTCCGCTGGGATGCCCAAACCGACCAAGCTTGATCATCCAAATTGGTAGCGGGGGCTGGATTTGAACCAACGACCTTCGGGTTATGAGCCCGACGAGCTACCAGACTGCTCCACCCCGCAACAAACCTTTGCCACCGTACAACCCGTGCCACTCGGTGGTCGGGCTCATAAACCGAAGGTCGGTGACTCCCTTCGGCTCTTTCGGGATGGGGAGCCCGTCAAACTACCAGACTGCTCCACCCCGCAACAAACCTTTGCTGTCGATGCATAACCTCGACAGGCGGCGGCATTATATGGATGCGTCGGCGGAGTTTCAAGGGCAAACCCCGGATACCCCAGTGATTTGCCGAAATCGTCCTCGAAATACCGTCAAAGACTGTCCGAAAACGCGCAGGGCGTCCACTTTCGGACAGCCCAGTGGCCGAATACGAACACTTCAATTGGCGCCCATTATGAAACACCCTCCAAATCAAGGCGTTATGGGCGGCATAGGCTTTGCTCAGAGAACAAATTCTTAACCTGGATCGTCGAATACCCATGCTCTCCCACAAAACAATTGCACGAACCAGCAGACTTTTCTTTACTGATGCATTCCCCGTCCGGCTCATTATCAAAGGGTTTGACCCTCACGCCATGGAGACAAATCAATGAAGGCTTTTGTATATGAACGCTATGGCCCACCGGAAGTTCTTCAACCAAGGGAAATAGCCAAACCCACGCCCAAGGACAATGAAGTCCTGATCAAGATCGTTGCCACCACTGTCACCTCTGGGGACTGGAGAGTGCGCAGCCTGAATATCCCGAGGGGATTCAAGCTGATATCACGTGTGATGTTCGGCTGGAACAAGCCCCGGCAACCCATTCTGGGAATGGAACTGTCTGGAAAAGTGGAAGCCGTGGGTACAAAAGTAAGCAGGTTCAAACCCGGAGATTCTGTCTTTGCCTTTAGCGACACGGCCATGGGCTGCTACGCGGAATACGTCTGCCTACCGGAAACCGGTGCAGTATGCCTCAAACCGGAGAACCTAAGCTACGAAGAAGCAGCCGCACTCTCCTTTGGTGGCACCACAGCCATGGACTTCTTTGATCGTGGCAACTTAACCCAGGGCGATGCGGTTCTTATCAACGGCGCCTCGGGAGGTGTCGGTACAGCGGCTATACAACTCGCCAAACACGCAGGAGCCCGGATCACAGCGGTTTGCAGCGAAGCAAACACCGACCTGGTACGGGAACTGGGGGCCGACAGGGTAATTGACTACCATCGCGAAAACATTCTCTCGTCGGGCAATAAATACGACCTGATTATGGATACAGCAGGCACTATCCTTTTAGCACACGCCAGCCGGTTATTAACGAAAAACGGCCGATATCTAATGGTCCTGGGAGGGCTGCCGGAAATGCTCAGCATCCCATGGTTCTCTCTAACCACTGGTAAAAAGGTCGTCGCCGGTCCGGCTAAAGTCCGGCCGGAACAACTGCAACAGCTGGCGGAATTAGCGAAAGCAGGTAATTACAAACCCGTCATTGATCGAGTCTACCCGTTTGACCAGATGGTAGAGGCACATCGTCATGTCGACACCGGGCACAAGAAAGGAAATGTGGTTGTCAGCCTAAGGGATACAGCCCTCTAAAAAGCCACTCCCTAAGCTCATAACCCGGAAAGAAAAAAGGCCTGCAATTGCAGGCCTTTTGATTGGTGCCGACGACTAGACTCGAACTAGCACGGGCGTAAGCCCACCACCCCCTCAAGATGGCGTGTCTACCAATTCCACCACGTCGGCAAAACTTGCTTGGTACTTATTGCGCCGGGATATCAGAAGTTGACCCACTGTCATCCCCGGCAGGGATATCCGACTCATCAACGGTTTGTTCGACGGCCGGAATATCCAGACCGATATCATCCAGACCTTCCGCTTTTTGCTTGGCCACATAGGCCAGCGCAAAGCTGGTCAGGAAAAAACCGGTCGCCAGAATAGCGGTGGTGCGGGTCAAAAAGTTACCACTACCACTGCTACCAAAAACGGTTTGGGAAGCGCCGCCACCAAATGATGCACCAGCATCGGCACCCTTCCCGCGCTGAATCAGTACAAAACCAACCAAAGCAACGGCCAGCAGTACATGAACCAGCAGTACAATATTTTCTACCATCATAACGGTTAGGCCTCTTTCGCTGCCTGACAGATGGCGACAAACTCATCGGCCAGCAGAGAGGCCCCACCGACCAGCCCACCATCGATATCAGGCTGCTTGAACAATTCTTCCGCGTTGGCCGCTTTGACGCTGCCACCGTACAGAACACGGCATTTTTCAGCGATGGTCTCACTCGACTCGGCCAACAGGCCTCGAATGAACGCATGCACCTCCTGAGCCTGTTCCGGAGAGGCCGTCTTACCAGTACCTATCGCCCACACAGGCTCATAGGCAATGACAATACGCTCGAACGCCTCGATACCGACTTTATTCAACACCGCCTTGATCTGATCGCCCACCACCTGCTCGGTAATATTGGCTTCGCGCTGTTCCAGGGTTTCACCCACACACAACATCGGGGTGACATCGGCAGCGAGAGCAGCGGCTACTTTCTCGGCGACCAGGGCATCGTCTTCTCCGAAGATCTCACGACGTTCCGAATGGCCGACCAAGACATACCGACAACCAAACTCTTTTACCATTGCCAGTGACAGCTCACCGGTAAAAGCGCCCTTGTCGGCGTGATAAACGTTTTGGGTACCGAATTCGATACCGGAGCCTGACAGCTTCTCCGCCAGTTGCGCGATATAGAGCGCAGGCGGAAATACAACAGCATCCATGGAAGCGGTGTCTATATTCTGGACGAAGGCTGAGAGCAGACTGTCTACAGTCGCCTTGTCGCCGTTCATTTTCCAGTTCGCAGCTACCAGTTTGCGTCGCATTGCTGACCTCCTTAAAGCGGGCGCAGAGTGTACTGTCTTTCTCACGCCCAAGCAACAGCCTTTTGCTTTGTTTGTTTAAAAAGATTGGTTTTAAAACAACAGCTTAGCGGTGAAGCAAGGGAAGTCGCCCCTCCCTTGCGAGGATCAGGCCCGGGAAACCGCCTCTTCCACCTGAGCCGCCAGCTCTTTGCAGGTTCGCTTGACCAAACCCACATCTTCGCCTTCGATCATGACCCGGACCACGGGCTCCGTACCGGAAGGACGCAGCAGAACACGACCGGAGGTGCCCAAAATTCGCTCGGCTTCGGTCACCGCATCCGCCACGGATGCGAGCGACATGACATCCATTTTCACCGGCATCTTCACGTTGATCATAACCTGAGGAAATTTACGCATGCCCGATTTAGCCTGAGACAGCGTTTGGTCAGCACTGCGCAAAGCGCTGAGAACCTGCAACGCGGCAACAAGACCGTCCCCGGTGGTGGTGACGTGCTTGCACACCAAATGCCCGGAGTTCTCACCCCCCAGAATCCAGCCGCGCTCGTTTAATTGCTCCATGACGTAACGGTCACCGACCTTGGCTCTGACCAGATCGATACCTTCTTTCTTCAGCGCCACTTCCAGGCCGAGGTTGGTCATCAGAGTGCCGACAATGCCGTTACCGACCAACTGCCCCTGCTGCTTGAGATGAGTGGCGAGAATGAACAAGAGTTCATCGCCATCGACCAACTCACCTTCGCTATCGACCATCAGTACCCGATCGCCGTCGCCATCGAAGGCGATGCCAAGGTCCGCTTTCTGCTCCAGAACAGCGCGCTGCAAAGAGGCCGGGTGGGTGGAGCCCACCTCCTCATTGATATTCAACCCGTCCGGTTTGGTGCCAATGGCAACAACTTGCGCTCCCAACTCCCGGAACACTTTCGGGGCGACGTCATAGGTCGCACCATGAGCACAATCGAGCACCACCTTCATGCCTTCAAGATCAAGATAGCCGGAGGTGCTCTTACAAAACTCGACGTACCGACCACCGGCGTCATCGATTCGCTGAGCCTTGCCCAAGCGGTCGCTTTCCGCGGTCGTCAATTGTTTCTCCAACTCGGCCTCGATCGCCAGCTCCAACTCGTCCGGCAGTTTGGTGCCATTTTCGGAGAAAAACTTGATGCCGTTGTCGTAAAAGGGGTTGTGCGAGGCGGAAATCACGATGCCGGCATCGGCATGAAAGGCACGGGCCAGATAGGCAATGGCCGGTGTCGGCATCGGCCCAACCAGCAGCGTGTCGCAGCCTGCCGCGGAAAGCCCCGCCTCCAAGGCAGACTCGAACATATAACCGGATATGCGCGTATCCTTACCGATCAGGATCTTGCCTTTGGAGCCATTTGAAAACACCCGGCCCGCGGCCCAGCCCAGCTTGAGGATAAATTCAGGAGTAATAACACCGTCGCCCACTCGCCCACGAATGCCGTCGGTTCCGAAATATTTTTTTTCCTTGGTCACGCTTAGTCTCCGTTGAGAACCTATCAGTCGAGGTTTCTCATCGCGTTAATCATTGAGATGGCATCGACCGTCTCGGCCACATCATGCACACGGACAATAGCCGCCCCTTTCATGGCGGCGGCAACCGCTACAGCCAGGCTACCGTACAGGCGTTGATCCACCGGCTTACCCAATACGTCGCCAATCATCGTTTTACGCGACATACCCACCAATATGGGGCAACCGAGGGATTCGAGACGGTCCAATTCTTTAAGAAGCCGCAAATTGTGACTCACTGTCTTGCCAAAGCCAAACCCCGGGTCAACCAAAAGTTGTTGACGTTTCAGGCCAGCCTTTTCACAAACCTCGATCCGCTCGCCCAGATAGCGCACTACTTCTTCGACCACGTCATCGTACTGAGGACTCAGCTGCATTGTTCCTGGCTGGCCCTGCATGTGCATCAGGCAGACCGGCAAACCAGTATCAACCGCCGCTTCAAGAGCACCATCCCGGGACAGAGCCCGCACATCGTTCAACAGATGAGCGCCCGCGTTTGCGGCGGCCCGCATCACTTCAGGTGTACTGGTATCCACCGATAGAACGGCATCCACTTGCCCCGCCAGCGCTTCGATCACCGGCATGACCCGGTCCAGCTCCTGCTGAACACTGACAGGAGCCGCTCCCGGCCTTGTGCTTTCGCCCCCCACATCGATGATGGACGCCCCTTCGAGCACCATCTCTTCAGCGTGCCGCAACGCCTGGTCCCGACCGACGAAGTGACCGCCGTCGGAAAAACTGTCCGGTGTGACGTTCAGCACGCCCATCACCTGGGTCTTGGTCAGATTCAGGGTTCGATTGCCACAAGGCCAGGTCGTTAGGTCTGTCATTTGGGAAGTTCCCAGGTGAGTGAGATGAATCGAGGGGAGATACAAAAAACGGCGCCTGCGCGCCGTTTTTTTCAGCCTATATCCGCGGCTATTCGGTCTGACCGTCGCGGTTCAGGTCGCCTTCGTTTGACTTGGCATTGGCGCCTTCCGGCTCTTCCTGCTTGCCACCGGCATCGGTCGCCGGTGCGTCGCCACCACCGGTATGGTCGCTGCTATCCCACCCTTTGGGCTGGCGCGGCTTTTTACCGGTCATGATGTCGTCGATCTGATCGGCATCGATGGTCTCGTACTCCATCAAGGCGTTTTTCATGGCCTCAAGCTTGTCCCGATTCTCTTCCAGCAGGTCGTAAGCTGTTTTATAACAGCGGTCGAGAATCTTTTTGATCTCGTTATCCACAGCCTGAGCGGTATCGGGTGAAACCTGCACCATTTGGGACTGATTGCCCAGATAGCCTTGGTTTTCCTCTTCGAACAACTGCGCCCCGAGGTCGCTGAGCCCCCACTTGGTTACCATGTTACGGGCCAGCTGGGTGGCGCGTTCGATGTCGTTGGAGGCACCGGTGGTGACACCGTCTTTGCCGTTGGTCATTTCTTCGGCAATGCGCCCGCCGTAGAGGCTGCAAATCTGGCTTTCCAGGTGACGTTTGCTGACCGAGTAGCGATCTTCCTCCGGCAAATACATGGTCACACCCAGGGCGCGGCCGCGGGGAATGATGCTGACCTTATAAACCGGGTCATGTTCCGGCACCAGACGGCCCACAATGGCATGGCCGGCTTCGTGGTACGCCGTATTGATCTTCTCTTTCTCGGACATCACCATGGACTTGCGCTCGGCGCCCATCATGATTTTGTCCTTAGCGCGATCAAACTCTTCCATGGTCACAACCCGCTTGTTCAAGCGAGCGGAGAACAGTGCCGCTTCGTTAACCAGGTTAGCCAGGTCCGCCCCTGAGAAGCCGGGAGTACCACGGGCAATCACCGCCGCATTCACGTCATCCGCTACGGGGACTTTACGCATGTGAACGCGCAGAATCTGTTCACGGCCACGAATATCGGGCAGGCCGACCACCACTTGGCGGTCGAAACGGCCGGGGCGAAGCAATGCCGGGTCCAGTACGTCAGGACGGTTGGTCGCGGCGATAACAATGATGCCGTCGTTCACTTCGAAGCCGTCCATCTCAACCAGCAACTGGTTCAGTGTCTGCTCGCGCTCGTCGTTGCCGCCACCGATGCCGACACCACGAGAACGACCAACCGCATCCAATTCGTCGATAAAGATAATGCAGGGTGCCTGCTTCTTGGCCTGATCGAACATGTCACGAACGCGGGACGCACCCACGCCGACGAACATTTCCACGAAGTCGGAACCGGAAATCGAGAAGAAAGGCACCTTGGCTTCACCGGCGATGGCCTTGGCGAGCAGGGTTTTACCGGTACCCGGAGGGCCCACCATCAGTACACCGCGAGGAATCTTGCCGCCCAGACGCTGGTATTTGCCCGGGTCACGCAGGAATTCAACCAGTTCTTGAACGTCTTCTTTCGCTTCTTCTACACCGGCGACATCCGCGAAGGTCGTCTTGATCTGGTCTTCGCCGAGCATCTTGGCCTTGCTCTTGCCAAAGCTCATGGGGCCTTTACCGCCGCCCGAGCCGCCCTGCATCTGCCTCATGAAGAACATGAAGACAGCCAGGATGATCAGGATCGGGAAGGCGGCCACCAGCAGTTGTGTCCAGATGCTTTGCTGCTCCGGCTGCTTGGACTGCACGTCGACATTGTGCTGAATCATTTTATCGATCAGCTCGGAGTCATCGACATAGGGTGGTCGAACGGTCTCGAAGCTGGAGCCGTCGCGACGCTCGCCTTTAATGGTCAACCCCTGGTAGGTCACCGACCTTACCTGGTCCTGCTCCACCTGCTGGACGAAGCGTGAATAGCTCATCTCTTCAGCTGTCGGGGCCATATCGAAATTCTGAAACACGGCCAGCAGTACGAAGGCGATGATCAGCCAGAGAATTAAATTTTTAGCCATATCGTTCAACTTATACCCTTGAATAGCAGCACAGCTGCAGTTTCGCTCAACCCCGGAACCCCTGTGCGACCAGGTAAGTCTCCCGGGAGCGGGCGCGCGAGGATTTGGGTTTCCTCATCACTACGCGCGAAAAAGCCTGGCGGACTCCTTTGACGTATTCGTCGAAGCCTTCGCCATGAAATACTTTGGCGACAAAACCACCGCCTGGTTTCAGGATAGTCTGTGCCATGTCCAAGGCCAATTCCACCAAATACATGGCAGCCGGCTGATCAACAGCCGACATACCGCTCATATTGGGGGCCATGTCGGAGATTACAAGATCGACGGGACGGTCGCCAATACTCTCCAGAAGCGCCTGAAATACCTCGTCTTCGGTGAAGTCACCCTGAATGAATTCAACCCCGGCAATCGGGTCCATTTCCAGAATATCGGAAGCCACGACCCGGCCGGAATCGCCCACCGTTTTCGCGGCAACCTGGGACCACCCACCGGGAGCGGAGCCCAAATCGACCACGGTCATCCCCGGGCGGATTAAATTGTCTTTCTCGATCAACTCGATCAGTTTGTAGCTGGCGCGACTGCGATAGCCGTCCTGCTGGGCCTTACGGACGTATTCGTCGTCGAAATGTTCCTGTAGCCAAGTGTGACTGCTTTTTGAACGGGCCACGGATTTCCTCGGTCGGGCTGTGTTAGCGGACGTGTTCTAAAGTACAATAGCGCGTTTTGCAAGCGACAGAGTCTGAGATTTACGATGAGTTTGAATCAGCAACAGAAAAAACGCTACCGGGCCATTGGTCATCATTTGAACCCCTTGGTCACTGTGGCGGAGAAAGGACTGGCGGAAACCGTGCTGGCCGAGATAGAACGGGCTCTGAACGACCATGAGCTGATCAAGGTAAAGGTCAATGTAGCCGACCGGGATCAAAAAACCGCGCTGATCGATGAAATCTGCGCTCAAACCGGCGCTACCCTTGTTCAGTCCATCGGGCGGGTGGCCCTGCTGTTACGCCCGGCGGATACGCCCAACCCCAAACTGTCCAACCTGGTGCGCTACCAGCAGCTTTAGTAAGCCGCTGGAAGCTGAATGGGAGACGGGAGACGCGGGGTTTCTGGCATCTTCCGTCTCCCGTTCAGCGTCAAGCAACTGGCGTCAGCCAGCCATGCTTGTCTTCCGCCTGCCCCCACTGAATTTCATTCAGCGCCCGGCGCAGTTTCAATGTTTTCTCAAAGCTTTCACCAGTGCCCACCTGGATGGTTTTGCCTCGGCGCACCAAACGACCGACCGGGGTCAATACAGCGGCCGTTCCCGACAATGCGGCTTCGGTGCCGGGCTTCGCGGCCCGCTCGACCAGCTCATCCACGGTCAGGTCACGCTCGCTGACGGTCATGCCCATGTCACGGGCAAGAGTCAGGATGGAATCCCGGGTGATGCCATGCAGGAAGGAGCGATTCAGGCCCTTGGTGATGATTTCATCCCCGTCGATCAGGATAAAGTTGGCTGCGCCGGTTTCCTGAACGTCGCCATTCGGGCAGAACAGTACCTGGTCAGCCTGATGGCCCGCCTTGGCGGCCAGTGTCGGGCCGAGGGCGCTGGCGTAGTTGCCGCCACTTTTGACCATACCCATGTGCGGAGCACACCGCATGCCGTCTTCTTCCAGCACCAAGGTCAAAGAGCCGACACCGCCGCTGAAATAATCCCCCACCGGCGACAGCAGAACGTACAGCATGGAACTGATCGAACCGGCCGCCGCCTTACCAATGGAAGGCTCGGTGCCGATATGGGTCGGGCGGATATACATGGAGCCAGGTGCTTCGGGAACCTGATTAACAAAGCGGCCGACCACGTCCAGAATCATCTGTTTGAGCTGGGCTTTATCGATATCCGGCAGGTACAGCAGCTCGCTGCTTTGTGCCATCCGGGCGATGTTGGCGTCCATCCGGAAAATCTTGATGGAGCCGTCCTCGTGACGAAAGGCTTTCAACCCCTCAAAGCAGGTGCTGGCATAGTGCAACACGTGGGCTGCGGGGTGCAGAGTCAGAGAATCGGACGAAACGATTTCAGCTGGCCCCCACTGCTGGTTTTCATAGCGAGCCAATGCCATTTCAGGCATGAATACTGTGCCAAATGCTGCCATCACGTTTTCCCAAAGCAAGGGCCCTGTTCAGGGCCCGGAATGATTAAAGGTGTTGAAATCGATTGTATGACAAAGCGCGGCCTGTACTCCACTCCGCGACGCCGCCTTGATTGCAACGTGGCATTTCAGGCGTCACCGGAAGCTTCCACGCCCATTCGTTGCTGCCATTGCTGGCGGATATAGTCCCGAACCCGGGCCACCTCGGAGGAAAGGTCAGCCAGGGCAACGGTGGAGGAAGTACCGGCCAGTAGGGAATGATGCACCTGCTCACGCAAGGTCAGGTAGGCGTTGAGCCAGGCTTCGCTCTCTTCGTCGCTCAACACCCCGGCTTCGTTCAGCGCCTTGATGCAACGGACGTTGTCCGACCAGCGTGCCACCTCGGCATGCTCTTCGGCATGGGCGAGTACAAGAAACTGCACCATGAACTCCAGATCGACAATACCACCGGGATCATGCTTGACGTTGAAAACGGCCTCTCCCTTGGGCGCCGTGGCTTCACTGGACAGATGATCGACCATTTTCCGCCGCATCTGCACCACTTCGTCTTTCAGCGTGTCGCGGTCCCGATGTTTCTGCAAAATCGCCAGTCGGACCTCGTTGAATCCTCGTTGCAGCTCCGCATCACCGGCGATGAAACGGGCGCGAACCAGGGCTTGGTGCTCCCAGGTCCAGGCATCCCGGTTCTGGTATTTTTCAAACGACCCCAAACGGGTCACCAATAAACCGGATTTGCCGGACGGCCGCAGCCGTGTGTCCACCTCATACAGAGTGCCGGAAGGCGTCTGGGTACCGAGTAAATGGATCAGCCGTTGGCCGAGACGGGCCATGAATACAACGTTGTCGATGGCTTTAGGGCCTTCGGTCTCCCCCTGCAGTGAGGCATTGTGCAGAAACACCAAATCGAGGTCGGACTCATAAGACAGTTCCAACCCACCCATCTTGCCATAAGCGATGACACCGAAATCCAGTTCGCACCAATCGCCGTCATCCCGGCTGGGACGTCCGTGCTTGGCGACCATCTGCTGCCAGGCGAGGGCCAAAGCCTGCTCCACCACGACTTCGCCCACCCGAACCAGATAATCGGATATTTTCATCAGCGGCAGCATGTTAGTGACTTCACAGGCGGCCGCGCGAAGCACCCGACCGTGGCGGAAATGGCGCAGGACCTCCATTTGTTGCTCGAGATCGTCTTCGGGCACACGAACCAGGGCCAGATGCAGTTCATCCATCAATTCCACCCGGTTCGGCAGGCGATAAAGCGTATCCGGGTCAGTCAGTTCATCGAGCAGATAGGGCTTTTGTTGGAGTTGAGTGGCAATCCAGGGGGATTCGGGGGCCAATCGGCACAGCTGACGCAGGGCGTCCGGGTTTTCCGCCAGCAATACGAAATAGACAGTTCTTCTTAATACCGATTCCAGGATCGGACGAATGCAACTGAAGCCGCCCTCCAGCCGCTTGATACGAGCCAGCTCTGTCAACAACAGAGGCATGAAGCGGTCCAGGTTCTCTCTGGCCTGGCCTTTGAGGCGCTGTACGCCACTTTCCTGTTGAAAAGCACGAATCTCGTCCGCCACCGCTTCCGGCAGGCCGTCAGGTACTTTGTCAAGCTTGGCCCAAAACCTGGCCAGTCCTTCATCCACTCGTTGTGCGCCGCCGTCGTCTTCGGCAATCACTTGTTGGAAATGGTAGTGCACCCGCTCCCGGTGGGCGTCCAATTGGTTCAGCAATGTCTCGGTTCCATCCAGCCCCATCGACCAGGCCAGCCTTGCCAGGTCAGTCTCGTCACCGGGCAGTCGCTGGGTTTGCTCGTCCCGCAGCGCCTGAATCCGATGTTCCAGATCGCGCAGGAAGTTATAGGCCCCAGTGAGTTCCCGCACCACCTCAGAAGGCAGATAGCCTTGCTGCTCCAAAATATCCAGTACCGGCCAGGTTCCCCGCGTTTGCAGGGCATAGTCCTGCCCGCCCCGAATTAGCTGGAACGCCTGAGCGATGAATTCGACTTCCCGTATGCCGCCCTGGCCCAGCTTGATGTTACTTTCGAGCTGCTGTCGACGGACCTCTTTCTGAATCATGCCTTTCAGGCGGCGAAGGGCGCCCAGGGCGTGAAAATCCACATAACGACGATAAACAAATTGGTTCAGGTCGGTTTCCAAGGCTTTTTGTGCCTGGGTCGATCCCGTCAGCGGTCTCGCCTTCACCATGGCGAAGCGTTCCCACTCCCGTCCCTGCTGACTGTAATAGTTGTGCATGGCCGCGAAGTTACTCACCAGAGCGCCACTCTGCCCCCAGGGCCGTAACCTCATATCGACACGGAAGACGATGCCTTCGGGCGTGCGCGTATCCAAGAGTTGAATCAGCTTGCGGCCGACCCGGGTAAAGAACTCTTCGTGGCTGCGCCCCTGGCTGGTTTCTCCCGCACTGGGAAAGGCGAAAATCAAATCGATATCCGAGGAGAGATTCAATTCGCGGGCGCCATGTTTGCCCATGGCCAACACGACCAGTTGCTGATGCGTCTCGCCAAACTCGGAGGGGCCTGGCTCACCCCACTGCTCGGCCCAAAACCGATGGGCATAATCAAGCGCCTGCTTAATGGCGACATCGGCCAGATCGGACACGGTGCAGGCTGTTTCGCGAACATCGCCCAGAAGATTGGCATCCCTAATGATTAATCGGGCGAGGTGGCGGTTACGCCATTGTCGCAGATCGACCATGACAGTGGCTTCATCGTCCAAAGACCAGGACTCAGCCATCCGCGCCAGTTCGCCAGCCGGGTCGACTTCCGACCGGGCGCCGGCCACTACCTCAGACCAGTCCTCCTGGGTCGCCAGCCATTCGCTCAGCCAGGGGCTGCACAAAGCCGCCTTGGTTAAAATCGCTTGGTCTTCATCGTTACAGGATTGGAAACGGGGCTGATTTTCCAACGCAGAGGATAAGGTTTGCAGTGCAGCGGGCGTCGACACATAACTCTCCAATACAGACAATGAATGCAAGGCTCGCCACTGGGCAGGAAACTGTCAAGCATCGGTGGCGGGTAAGAACGATAAGGAAGAACAGCCTGATCCAGTATCGAACCGAGGCCGTAAACCTGGCCCAATGGAACTTTGTCTGGATTATTCGGTCCCAACTTCAATATCCTCACTCCGAACTGCACGAAAACCAACACAAGGACATTGAATGAAAACCACCAGCCTGCTTTTGGCGGCCACCCTCGTCACTGGCACCGCCTTCGCCTCGGACAAATGGACAGACATCACTCAGGCCGCCGAAGGCCAAACCGTTTACTTTCACGCCTGGGGCGGCAGCGAAGTCATTAACGACTATATCAACTGGGCGGCCCAGCGCGTGCAGGAGGAATACGGCGTTAACGTTCAACATGTGAAAGTGACCGAAACGGGCAACGTGGTCAGCCAGGTGCTCTCCGAAAAAACCGCCGGTCGGGATGACGACGGCGCCGTCGATCTGGTCTGGATCAACGGTGAAAACTTCGCCGCCATGAAAAACAATGACCTGCTGTACGGGGCCTTCACCCAATGGCTGCCCAACTATCAATGGGTCGATGTTGAAAACAAACCCACCACCCTGTTCGACTTCACGACCCCGGTCGACAATATGGAAGCCCCCTGGGGCATGGCCCAGCTGGTCTTCATGTACGACAGCGAAGAGGTGGACGAGCCGCCAAAGTCCATGACTGAACTGCTCGCCTTCGCCGAAGCGAACCCGGGACGGGTGACGTATCCCGCCCCTCCTTCCTTTTATGGCACCACCTTCATCAAACAGGCCTTGTTGGAACTGACGGATACTCGCTCGGCTCTCTACAACCCGGTCGACAACGCCAATTTCGACGTCGTAACCAAACCCCTGTGGGACTACCTCGATCAACTGCATCCATTAATGTGGAGACGAGGCCAGACGTTCACCTCCGGCGCGCCGGAAATGAAACAACTGCTGAACGACGGCGAAATCGCCATTTCACTCAGCTTCAACCCCAACGACGCCAGCAATGCCATCGCCACCGGTGAGTTGCCCAAGTCCATCCGCACCTATGTGCACGAGGCCGGTTCCATCGGCAACACCCACTTCGTCGCCATTCCCTATAACAGCGGCAGTGCCGAAGGCGCCATGGTATTGGCGAACTTCCTGATGTCACCGGAAGCCCAGGCCCGTAAAGCCAACACCGACATCTGGGGCGACCCGACCGTTCTCGCCATGGATAAACTGTCGCCTCAGGACAAAGCCCTGTTCGACGCCCTACCCCAAGGCAAAGCCACACTCAGTGCCGACGAATTGGGTGCCGTGCTGCGAGAGCCCCACACCAGCTGGGTGGAAGCGCTGGAGCGCGCCTGGCAGGAACGCTACGCCAATTGAAACCGGCGGTGCTGCGCTGGTTCCCCAGGCTGACTATCGCCGCCTTTATCACCCCTGTGGTGATGGGGCTCGCGGGTACCTGGCTACCGGCGCTGGGCTGGTTCCCGGCGCTCGGCCAACACCAGCTCAGCCTTAAGCCCTGGTTAGATCTGCTCCACTACCCCGGCACTGAACATGCCATTGGCTTAACACTGCTGACGGGGTTGGGCTCCGCTCTGGCCGCACTGCTGGTGACCGCCGCGCTTCTGGTGGCTTTTTACCCTTCCCCACTGTTTCAAACACTCGAACGCTGGCTCGCGCCCATCCTTTCCGTTCCCCACGCCGCCTTTGCCATCGGCATAGGGTTCCTGATCGCGCCCAGTGGCTGGTTACTGCGGCTCATCGCCAGCGCCACCGGTTGGCCAGACGTGCCACCCAACTGGCTCACCTTCAAAGACCCCTGGGGTCTTAGCCTGATGGGCGTACTCACGCTGAAAGAAGTGCCGTTTCTTCTGTTTATGGCGCTGGCGTCCCTCCCCGGCTTGAAAGTCAGCGACACCCTCTGGCTGGGACGCAGTCTCGGCTACGGTCGATTGAAAATCTGGCTGGTTCTGCTTTGGCCCCAGCTTTACCCCCGGCTGCGGCTGCCCTTTTATGCCGTTGTCGCCTTCGCCCTTTCCGTGGTCGACATCGCCCTGATCGCCGGTCCCACCACACCGCCGACGCTGGCGGTCATGGTCACCCGCCTGTTCAACGACCCCGACCTGCTGTTGCGCCTGCCGGGTGCCGCCGGTGCCACGCTGCTGCTCATAATGACGCTCCTGTCTCTGGCCGCGCTGAAAAGCCTGGAACGTCCCGGTCGCGCCTTGGTCCATATATTCCTGCGGACCGGTCGACGCTGGCGACGCGGCCTGTCGCTGCGCCTCCCCGGCTACCTGATACTTGGGGTGGGCATCCTGGCCTATGGCGGCTCGCTGATCATTCTGTTGCTCTGGTCTATAGCCGATCGATGGCGCTACCCCGACGCCCTGCCCCGCCAATTCAGCCTGCGCCACTGGAGCGCCTCATTTGACCGGCTCGCAGACCCTGTTTGGCTCACCCTCGTCACAGCCGTCACAGCCGCAGTGATCGCACTGATACTCGTGATCGGGGCTCTGGAAAACGAAGTCCGCCTGCGTTACAGCCAAGCCCGTTTCAACAGCCAGGCATTGCTCTGGGTGCTTTACCTCCCCTTGCTCGTCCCTCAAATCGCTTTCTTGTTCGGCTTTCAGGTCAGCCTGCTCTGGCTCAATCTCGACGGCACCTGGTGGGTATTGGTCTGGTCGCACCTGGTGTTCGTACTGCCCTACACCTTTCTCACCCTGAGTGGCCCTTACCGCGCCTTCGATGATCGGTACAGCTGGGTCGCCATCAGCCTAAGCGGCAGCACCGTCCGCAGCTTCTGGCGCATCAAGATCGGAATGCTATGGCGGCCTATTTGCTATACCCTCGCCACCGGTTTTGCCGTATCCGTCGCCCAATACCTCCCCACCCTGTTTATCGGCGGCGGACGCTTCGCAACCGTCACCACCGAAGCCGTCAGCCTCGCCAGCGGCAGCGATAGACGGATAACCGCCGTATATGCGCTGATTCAGCAAGGCCTGCCACTGCTCGGCTTCTTACTCGCCATCGGCATTCCCGCCTGGCGTTACCGGTATAACCAGGCCATGCGACATGGATAGCAACGATCAACCTGGACCAAGCACCATGAACTTTGAACTGAAACACCTCAGCCTGACACTCAACGAGGCACCCTTATTTGCGCCTCTCAATGTCCGCCTGGAACCCGGTCAAACTGGCACCATAATGGGCCCCAGCGGTTCTGGAAAATCCACCCTGTTGGCCGCCATCTCAGGAACATTGCCACCGGCTTTTGAGTGCACTGGCGATATTCGCCTTAACGACAGATCACTGCTGAACGTACCCATCGAGCAACGCCAGGTTGGCATCCTGTTCCAGGACGACCTGCTTTTCCCGCATCTGAATGTCTACCAAAACCTCCTTTTCGCACTGCCTCAGGGCTTAAGCAAAGCCGAGCAAAAAGACCGGATAGACACCGCACTGCGCGACGCCGACATACATGGCTTCGAAAAACGCGACGTCGCCACCCTCTCCGGCGGCCAAAGAGCACGCATCAGCCTACTGCGAACCCTGCTGGCCGAACCCAAACTCATCCTGCTCGACGAACCCTTCTCCAAGCTCGACCTCCAACTGCGCGAGCAATTCCGGGACTTCGTATTCAAACGCATCACCCAGCTCAACATCCCAGCCCTGCTCGTCACCCACGACCCCGCCGACCACCCCGACACCGGCCTGCTGATCACCCTGGAGACCGCTCATGTTTGACCGCTGGACACTCCCCCTGGTTAAAACTCCACTAAAACGCCTCGCCCGCCGCCTTCACGCCAGAGGCATCAAGGCCGATCACGTCACCCTCGTCGGGTTCCTCATCGGCCTCTCAACCCTGCCGCTGCTCGCCATGGAATGGTATACAGCCGCTTTGGTGAGTATTGGCCTCAACCGCCTGGCCGACGGCCTCGATGGTGAACTCGCGCGCCTGAACCAACCCAGCGACGGCGGCGCCTATCTCGACATCGTGCTCGATTTCATCTTCTATGCTGCCATAGTCGCCGGGTTCGCCCTAGCCAACCCCGACACCAACGCCCTGCCCGCCGCCTTCCTGCTCTGGGGCTTCATGGGCACCGGCGGCAGCTTTCTGGCATTCGCCATCATGGCGGAACGGCGCGAGCTATCTAACATGGTTTATCCGAACAAAGGGTTTTTCTACCTGGGTGGCATAGCCGAAGGTACCGAGACCATCGCCTTCTTCGTCGCCATGTGTCTGCTTCCCGCCTATTTCCCGATCTTGGCCTGGATGTTTTTTGGATTATGCGTCATCACCACTTTTACCCGTGTAGTGGGTGGCTATTTCACGCTGAGGCAGTCAACCTGAGAAGGCTAGTAGCGGCGGCTGGGTTGGCTTATACAGGGTGGTCCGCAGCAAGGATGCTGCGGTCCAGGCCCCACGGACGGGTTCATGCCGACCCTGTATAAGCCTACCCGGCCGCCGCTACGGGTTCCCGCCACAACAACCAAGCTTTACAGCCGACCACCGACGCAGTAAAATTGCGCGCCTCAAATTTGCTGGGTGGGCTTGTCGGAACGGTGAGCGACCCCAAAATTGAGCAGTCAAACCCACAACTGAAGGTCTGTTTAATGCCAAGCGTAAAAGTAAGAGAAAACGAGCCGTTCGACGTCGCCCTGCGTCGTTTCAAGCGTTCCTGCGAAAAAGCCGGTGTCCTGTCTGAAGTACGTCGCCGCGAACATTATGAAAAGCCCACCTGGGTTCGCAAGCGCAAGGCCGCTGCCGCCGTCAAGCGTCACGCCAAGAAACTCCAGCGCGAAAACAAGCGTCTGCTGCGTCTCTACTAAGAAAGCTCTACTTTTTCGAACATCAGTTACTAAAAATCAGTGGGTTGACCAGACATGTCTGAGCTCAAGCAAGAAATCACCAACGCCATGAAAGATGCCATGCGTGCCAAAGAAAAGGTACGTCTGGGCACCATTCGGATGATTCTTGCCGAGCTCAAACGCGTTGAGGTCGACGAACGGATTGAACTCGACGACGCCCGCATCCTGGCGATCCTCGATAAAATGAACAAACAGCGTCGCGACTCCATACAACAGTTTGAAGCCGCAGGACGCGAAGATCTGGCCGCAATAGAGCGAGAAGAAATGGAGGTGATTGCCACTTTTCTCCCCGCGGCACTCTCGGATGCGGAAATCAATGCCCTTGTCGACGAAGCCATCGCCAGCACAGGCGCCAACGGCATGCAGGACATGGGCAAAGTCATGGCCCTGCTGAAACCAAAACTGCAAGGCCGGGCCGACATGGGCGCGGTCAGCAAGCAGATCAAAGCCAGACTGGCCTGACACCACCCTGACGGGCCGAATACCAACAGGACTTATACTGTTTCTATCCTGAAATGGCATCCTGCCATTTCGCGGAGTCGCTCAGGAAAAAGCGGTTTTTCCTGGCTCGCGTTAGTGTCCAATGGCAGCAACGGCTGTTTTTGAATCGCATTTTTCCGGCACGGCGCGCTATGCTGTGCGGTCCGACACCCCTGGTTGAGGAACTCATGGCCGGTTTGATTCCTAACGATTTCATCGATGATCTGCTCGAACGGACAGACATTGTCGAGATCATCGGCCAGCGTGTCCCACTCAAGAAAAAGGGCAAGGACCACTGGGCCTGCTGCCCCTTCCACAACGAAAAGTCCCCCTCCTTCTCCGTAAACACCACCAAACAGTTCTACTACTGCTTTGGCTGTGGCGCTTCCGGAACGGCACTCAAATTCCTGCAGGAATATGAACGCTTAAGCTTTCCTGAAGCGGTGGAGGAACTGGCCCGGGCCGCCGGAGTCGACGTACCCCGCGAAGAACAAAGCCCCGCCCAGCAGGAAAAACAACGGCGGCGACGCACCCTGTACGACCTGATGGACAGCAGCGCGGAATACTTCAGCCATCAGCTCTACAACCACCCCCAGGCCGCCGAGGTTCAGCAATACGTGCTGGGGCGCGGCCTGAGTGAAGAAATCGTCCAACGCTACCGGATCGGCTACGCCCCCGCCGGGTGGCAAAACCTGATACAGCATTTCCATGGCACCGATCAGGCCGCCGAACAGTTGCTGACCACCGGCATGATGATCCGCAACGACCAGGGGCGGGAATACGATCGTTTTCGGCATAGATTGATGTTTCCCATACGGGACATCCGCGGTCGCACCATTGCCTTCGGCGGTCGCGTATTAACCGCAGACGACAAACCCAAATACCTGAACAGCCCGGAAACGCCCATATTCCACAAGGGCCATGAACTCTACGGCTTGTACGAGGCGCGCCAGGCACTGCGAAACTTCGACAACATTATCATCGTCGAAGGCTATATGGACGTGGTGGCCCTGGCTCAGCACGGCCTCAAGAACGCCGTCGCGACACTCGGTACGGCGACCAGCCGAACCCATGTTCAACGGCTGTTCAAGCTCACCCCGGAAATTGTCTTTTGTTTTGATGGCGACGAAGCCGGGCGCCGCGCCGCCCTTCGAGCTTTGGAAAACACCCTGGCCGAAATCCACGACGGTCAACAGGCTCGCTTTCTGTTCCTGCCAGACGGGGAAGACCCCGATACCCTGGTACGCAAGGAAGGCTACGACGGCTTCATGCGCCGTGCCCGCCAGGCCCAAAGCCTGCCCGATTTTCTGTTCCAACATTTGCAAACCCAGGCCGATGTCTCGACCCTGGACGGCAAAGCCCGATTGGCGAGCGTGGCTCGTGGCTGGATCGACCAGGTGCCGGAAGGCGTTTTGCATCAATTGCTGCTTCAGCAGTTGTCGAATCTGGTTGGCTTACCGGTCGACCAGATACTGAACAGCTTACAGCCCGTCAAACCGGCGATTCCCGAAACAAAACGACAGGAGTCGGCACCGCCACCGAGCGATGCGCCCTACTACGAGGCCCCGCCTCACGCCGACCCCGGCTACGGCGCATACGACGACTATGCCGCCACACCGACCCTGCGAAAATCCAAAGGGCTTGGCGTACAGTTTTCACTGGTTCACCGCTGTCTGGCCTGGCTGATACGCCACCCGGAGCTGGCCCGGGAATTGGACCTGGACCAGTTGGGACACCTACCCGAACAGGAAGGCAAGCCTCTGCTGACTCAAGTGGTCAAGCTATTGCAAGAGGCACCAAGGGCCGATATTTATCATGCCTTCGATTATCTCTGCCAACATGGATTGCGTGCCACATTGGCACCTATCGCGGCTTCCGACTATCTTTGGTTGGAAGAACATGCCCATGGGGACACCGACCCCATGACCCTGGCCCGCCGGGAACTTGAAAAACTGGTAGTTGCCCTTACCAAGAGGGCTCCCGATGCTGAGTACGAATCCTTGAAACAACGCATCATCATTGATCGCGATCCTTCCGTGACGAAGGAAGAAAAGCAGCGCTTCCTAGAGCTGCAGAAGAAACGCAAGCTATGACGAAGATCCCAGTGCGACCGAATACTGACTTCGGCCAGTGTCGTCTGGGCATTCCCATCGTCGCCCGGTACCGTGGTGCTTACCGAGCCCGAACACCGTTCCAGCTGATCAAAAATTGGCTAACTCTTTGATATACGGTAAACTAAGCGGCTATTTGCCTACGCCTGATCCACCACTGAACTGACAGGGTTTCTATGGCTGAAAAATCTCAGCAACAGTCACGCCTCAAAGAATTGATTGCCCGCGGTAAAGAGCAGGGCTATCTGACGTACGCCGAAGTAAATGATCACCTGCCGGAGGAAATCAACTCGCCGGATCAGGTTGAAGACATCATCGCGATGATCAATGACATCGGTATTAACGTTTTTGAATCCGCCCCGGACGCTGAGCAACTGCTCATGGCCGAGGAAAGCGGAACAGAAGACGAGGACGCGACCGAAGAAGCCGCCGCGGCACTGGCTGCGGTGGAGACCGATACCGGCCGCACCACGGACCCGGTACGGATGTACATGCGGGAAATGGGCACCGTCGAGCTGCTCACCCGCGAAGGCGAAATCGTCATCGCCAAACGCATCGAGGAAGGCACCCGGGAAGTCATGCAGGCCATGGCTTACTATCCGGGTGTGATCGAGAATCTGCTATCCGCCTACGAGACGATCACCACTTCCGAGGAAGGTGGCCGGCTGTCCGACATCCTGACCAGCTTTCAGGATCCGGATGAAGCCGACCCGTCCCCGGCGGCTGACTCACCGGATGCCATCGTCGAAGAAAAACTCGACGACGACAGCAGCAGCGATGACGACGACGAAGACAGCGACGACTCCTCCGATGGCGACGGCGGCCCGGACCCTGAGCTGGCCCGCGAGCGGTTCACACTGCTGGCCGAGCAACTGGCCGAGGCCAACAAGGTCATCGAAGAGAAGGGTCGCTACAGTAAGGAAGCCAACGACGCTCTGAATGCCATGGGCCAGACGTTCTCCTGCTTCAAACTGGCACCGCGTCAATTCGACGAATCTCTGGACGTAATCAAGAACACCGTTGAGCACATCCGCACTCAGGAACGGAACCTGTTGAAGATCTGCGTGCGCCAATTGAACATCCCGCGCAAAGAATTCATCAACATGTTCGTCGGTCACGAGACCGAAGAGGAATGGCTGAACAACCTGATCGAAAACAGCCGTTACTCCGACGAAGCCTTCCGTTTCGAAGTCGAGCTGCGTCGTGCCCAGCGCAAACTGCGCAACGTGCAGAAAACCACCGGCATCACCCTGGCCGAGATCAAGGACATTCATCGCCGAATCTCCATCGGTGAAGCCCGTGCCCGTCGTGCCAAGAAAGAAATGGTCGAAGCCAACCTGCGTCTGGTGATTTCCATCGCGAAGAAATACACCAACCGCGGTTTGCAGTTCCTGGATCTCATTCAGGAAGGCAACATCGGTTTGATGAAGGCTGTCGACAAGTTCGAATACCGCCGGGGCTACAAGTTCTCGACTTATGCCACCTGGTGGATTCGTCAGGCCATCACCCGCTCCATCGCGGACCAGGCCCGCACCATCCGGATTCCGGTACACATGATCGAAACGATCAACAAGCTGAACCGGATTTCCCGCCAGATGTTGCAGGAAATGGGCCGCGAGCCGACGCCGGAAGAGCTGGCCGAGCGCATGGACATGCCGGAAGATAAGATCCGCAAGGTATTGAAAATCTCCAAGGAGCCGATTTCCCTGGAAACGCCGATTGGCGACGACGAAGACAGCTCACTGGGCGACTTTATCGAAGACAACACCATGGACATGCCGATTGACGTGGCCACGGTCACCGGTCTGCGTGAAGCCACCCGTGAAGTACTGGCTGGCCTGACCGCCCGTGAAGCCAAAGTACTGCGCATGCGCTTCGGTATCGACATGAACACCGACCACACCCTTGAGGAAGTCGGCAAGCAGTTCGACGTCACCCGGGAACGTATTCGTCAGATCGAAGCCAAGGCGCTGCGCAAGCTGCGCCACCCCACCCGCAGTGATCATCTGCGCGGCTTTATCGACGAGTAAGCCTTGTCACTGCATTAAAAAAACCGGCCTCAGGGCCGGTTTTTTTTGTGGTTGTGGACGCCATGGTCCAGCGCTACGTAACTGCTATTTAACCTAACTCGGCAGATTCCTGTCGCGCAGGGGCTCCGAGTGCGGACTATGGCGCCCACCGGGTCATGCGGTGGCAACCACCTTCTGCCGCATGACCCTGGCGGCGGACACCATGACCTCAAGCGCGGGCTTCACCTCCTCCCAGCGTCGTGTTTTCAACCCGCAGTCCGGGTTAACCCACAGACGTTCCGCCGGGATGACCTGACAGGCGTTGTCCAACAGCTCGATCACCTGCTCGACGCTGGGGGTATTGGGGGAATGAATGTCGTAAACCCCTGGGCCGATTTCGTTTGGATACTCAAAGCGCTGAAAAGCCTGCAGCAGGCGCATGTCCGAGCGGGAGGTCTCGATGGTGATGACATCCGCATCCATTTGAGCGATGGATTCGATGATGTCGTTGAACTGCGAATAGCACATGTGAGTATGAATTTGCGTCGAGCTGTCAGCGCCACCGGCGGTCAGTCGAAAGGCGCCAATAGCCCAATCCAGATAGGTCTGCCAATGACGGCGACGCAGCGGCAACCCTTCGCGCAAGGCCGCTTCGTCGATTTGAATGATACCGATACCGGCCGCCTCCAGATCGAGCACCTCATCCCTTAGCGCCAGCGCCAGTTGCCGGGCGGTTTCGGCTCGGGGCTGGTCATCGCGCACAAACGACCAGTTCAGAATGGTGACCGGGCCGGTCAGCATGCCTTTCATGGGCTTGTCGGTCTGGGCGGCGGCAAAACGCGCCCAGCGCACAGTCATGGGGCGGGGGCGGCTGACATCACCAAACAAAACCGGGGGTTTAACGCAGCGGGAACCGTAGGACTGCACCCAGCCAAAGCGGGTAAAAGCAAAGCCTTCAAGTTGCTCGCCGAAGTATTCCACCATGTCGTTGCGTTCGGCCTCGCCGTGAACGAGCACATCCAGGCCCAGTTTTTCCTGGGCAACGACAGTGGCTTTGATTTCAGCTTCAATGCCTTTCTCATAGTCCGCCTGATCGAGACGGCCCTGCCGATATTCCCGCCGTAAATGGCGAATGGCATCGGTTTGCGGAAAGGAGCCGATGGTGGTGGTTGGAAAGGCCGGTAACTTAAAACGCTCCCGCTGTTTCAGACGTCGCACCGCGAACGGTTCTGCCCGGTCCAACGACAACCGCTCGCTTTGCGCCAAACGGTTACGGACCTCCGAATGATTCAACCGCGAAGAGGTCAACCGACTGGCGCAAGCCGCTGCCGAAGTCTTGAGCGCCTGTTGGGAGGCATCGTCCAACTGATCCGACAGGGCACGCTTGAGAATCACCACCTCATCCAGCTTTTGAACGGCAAAGCTCAACCAGGAATACAATTCGGCATCCAGATCAGTTTCCTGGGTCAGGTCAACCGGAACATGCAGCAACGAGCAGGAAGGCGCCACCCACAAGCGATCGCCCAACTTGGCCTGTAACGGCTCCAACCGCTCAAGCGCTTTGGTCAGGTCAGTTCGCCAGATGTTGCGGCCGTTGACCAGACCCACGGAGAGTATTTTGTGGCCTGGCAGCCAATCCACTACCTGGGTCAACTCCTGAGCGGCGTTGATGGCATCGATATGAATGCCCGCCACGGGTAGTTCGCAGGTCAGGGTAATGTTGTCTTCCAGCGCACCGAAATAGGTGGCCAGCAGCAGTTTGACCGGTGTTGCCTTCAGGCGGTGGTAAGCTTGCTCATAAGCGGATTTCCAAGCCTGCGGCAAATCCAACACCAGGGCGGGCTCATCGATTTGCACCCACTCCATGCCCTGTTCAGCCAGCCGGTTCAATATCTCTGCATAGGCATCCAGAAGAGGATCCAGAAGGGCAAGACGGTCAAACTCCGTGGTGGGTCTGGCCAGCCATAACCAGGTCAGTGGCCCGAGGATAACCGCTTTGGGCGTATGACCAGCCTCACGCGCCTCCTCCACCTGGTCAAACAGATCATTCCGCGACAGTTGAAAGGTTTGATCCGCTTCGACCTCAGGCACCAGATAGTGGTAATTGGTGTCGAACCACTTGGTCATGGTGCAGGCAGCCGCAGGCTGACCACTGGGCGCCCGGCCCCGCGCCATACGGAAATAGGTGTCCAGGTCGACTTCATTCCGCGGCCAGTCAAAGCGACTGGGGACCACACCCAGGCGTGCCGACATATCAAGCACCTGGTCGTAGAGCGAAAAGTCGCCAACGGTGACGACATCCAACCCGGCATCCGCCTGCTGTTGCCAATGATGGTGCCTGAGTGTTCGGGCGGTCTCTTCCAACTCTGCCGCCGTGCTCTTGCCGGCCCAGTAGGATTCCAGTGCGAATTTCAGTTCCCGGCGCGCGCCAATGCGCGGGAAGCCAAGCGTGTGTGCAACGGTCATTTGGTGCTCCCTAATCAATGAATGGCTTGGCTGCACAGTGTGAGCCGAGCTAGAATTCAATTCCATCTCATGTTTTTCACTATTTATACTCAAGGAATTCATAATGTTTTTGGAGCGCCGCCATCTGCAAAGCCTCTACGCCATTCAGGAAGCCGGAAACCTGGCCCGGGCGGCGGAACGACTGCACATCACTCAATCCGCTCTGTCGCATCAGATCAAAACCCTGGAGCAGCATTTCGAAGTGCCGCTGTTCTTACGCCACACCAAGCCCATTCGTCTGTCTCCGGCGGGGCAGAAACTGGTGCGACTGGCCGAGCAGGTGCTGCCGCGCATGGCAGGCGTGGAGGAGGAACTGACGCGCATGGCGTCGGGAGAGATCGGGCGGCTCTACATCGCCATCGAGTGCCATGCCTGTTTCGACTGGCTGATGCCGGTGCTGGAACGATTCAAAAGCCAGTGGCCGTCGGTGGAGATCGATATTCGTCTGGGGCTGAGTTTCGACTCCATCACCGCACTGCGCAGTGGCGACTTGGACCTGGTCATCTCATCGGACCCGATCGAAGCGGACGATCTTCAGTTCCGCCCCCTGTTCAGCTACGAAGGCAGGCTGGTCATGGCCCGGGAACATCCCTTGGCCGAGCGGGATTTCATCACACCTGAGGATTTGCGGGACGAGCTCCTGATCACCTACCCCGTCGCCCGCGACCGGCTCGATGTATTCAAACATTTCCTTACCCCGGCCGGAGTGGAACCCAGGGCAATTCGCCAATCCGAGTTGACCGCCGTGATCCTGCTGCTGGTCGCCAGCGGCCGGGGGTTGTCCGCCCTACCGGACTGGGTGCTTAGATATTCACGCCAGCCCACATCGCTGACGTCGAGGCCTTTGGGGGAACAGGGCCTGCAAGGCACCCTCTACGCCGCCATCCGCAGCCTCGATGAAGCCTCACCTTACTTGAATGAGTTCGTGGGGTTGGCGGGAGAGTTTGGACCGAATTCAGAGTGAGTATGCGTGGCGTGAAACGCTATACGGGAGACGCTCGACGCAAAATCCCAGCGTTTAGCGTCTCCCGTCCAGCGTCTCCCGCCCAAGCTCACCTAAAACGCTGCTCCAGCATTTCCAGCACAGCCCGCACGCCAAAGGCTTCGCCGCCCACGGGGCGCCCTGGCAGAGCGCGTTGGTTCCAGGCCATGATGTCGAAGTGCACCCAGGGGCTGCTTTCGACAAAGCGTTTCAGGTAGAGACCGGCGGTGATGGCACCACCAAAGGGTGACGGCGGGCAATTGACCATATCGGCAATATCGCTTTTGAGCATATCCTCGTAGGGTTCGAACAAAGGCAGTTGCCAGACCGGATCGTTCACCATTTTCCCCGCCTGCACCAAAGCCTGGGAGACATCATCGGCATCGGTGAAGAAGCCCGGCAATTCAGTGCCCAGCGCCACACGGGCGGCGCCGGTCAGGGTGGCGAAATCGACAATCAATTCCGGGGTTTCGGTATCCGCCTCGGCCAGGGCATCGCATAGCACCAGTCGGCCTTCGGCATCGGTGTTGTCGACCTCTACCGTCAACCCCTTTCGGGTGGTCAATACATCGCCCGGCCGGAAGGCATTGCCGGACACAGCGTTTTCCACGGCAGGAACCAACACCCGCAACCGAACCGGCAAATTCAGCGCCATGATCATCCGGGCCAGCCCGATCACATGAGCCGCACCGCCCATGTCTTTTTTCATCAGGCGCATGTTGCTGCCCGGCTTCAGGTCAAGCCCGCCGCTGTCAAAACACACGCCCTTGCCAACCAACGTCACACGCGGAGCGTCTTCACGACCCCAACGCAAATCCAGCAGCCGGGGCTCATGAACCGAGGCCCGGCCGACGGCATGAATGGTAGGGTAGTTCTGGCTGAGCAGGTCGTCACCGACGATCTCGGTGAACTCCGCACCAAATGCCTTGGCCATGCCCGCCATCTGCTCGGACAGATGCTGCGGCATCATATCCGCCGCCGGGGTATTCACCAGATCACGAACCAGGGCGACGCCTTCAGCGATGATGCGGGTGCGATCAACCAGATCTCCATCGTCCAACACCAGCGTGGCTTCACACGCCTCCGCCACTTTATAGCGGTCGAACCGATAAGAACCCAGCAACCAGCTCAGAGCGGCACGAGCACTCAACTCTTTGTCTTCGGTAGCCAGTATGTAGCGTCCCGGCGGCAAACGGTTCACCACGTCCCCCAGCAACCAAGGGTCCGACAGCGACTTCACACCCACCACCACGCCACTCAAACCGCCCTCCGCATCGGGCAACAGAGCATGCCCCTTGCCACTGTAACCACTGGCCTTCAGCCAACCGGCCTGGGCCTTTGGCAGCTCGCTCAGCCAGTTTTCAAATTGCGCGGTTTCGATAAGGGTGAGGGGCAGGCCATCCTGGCCCCTTTGCAGTAGTTCTGTTCGGATGGGCATGACAGGTCTCGATTCGGTTCAACACAAGATGGTGTGAATAGCGTCTCTTACGCGCCTTTCAAGGGTCAACCTTTAATCAACTGATTCGGCGCTCTCTCTTGATCAATTCATAGGCTTCCTGAATTTCCTGAGTCTTTTCCTTGGCAATCGACATCATTTCTTCGGGCAGCCCCTTCGCCACCAGCTTGTCGGGGTGATGTTGATTCATCAATCGTCGATACGCTTTCTTCAGATCCGCTTCGCTGGTTTTGGCATCCACACCCAAGACTTTATAGGCCTGGGCAAGGCTGGGACCCTGGCTCTGGGCCGCACTTCGTCCACGGGAAAAGTGCATCTGAGCCTTGATCCGCTGGTTAATCAATTCAAACTGCAGGGTATTGATTCCCAGCGCCTTACAGATCAGTTGAATAACCCGTTGTTCGCTGGCACTGAGATCACCGTCGGCGTATGCGGTCTGCAATTGAATTTCGAGGAAAATCTGGGCCAGAGTGGTACGGCGGCCGATGACTTCATGCAATTCCTCCAGCAGGGGCATGATGTCGTATTCCGGCGTTTTGCCTTCATTGAACAACCGCATCGCTTCAAGCCGCTGGGTTTCATCCAACCCCATCCGCGTCATGATGTGGCGGGCCAGTTCAATTTCCTGCTCACTGACACGGCCATCGGCTTTCGCCAACTTCCCCATCACCCGGAAAGTCGCCTGAAAAAAGACAGTCTGAAGCACGCCGCGACGGGCGCTGCGGCCAAACTGATTCGGCGTACCGGCCTGAACCCGGTCAAAGGCGTTACCCAATAAAACACCCAGAGCGAGACCCACAATCCCGCCCGTATAAAGCCCTATAGCACCGCCGATGACTTTGCCAAACCACTGCACGGCTGTCCTCCTGCCTAAGATATTCAGTTCTGCGCCAGCCCATTCTCCCAGCTATACGTGCCTGAACCCGTACCGGCTACCGGGGGTGCTCCTCCAGGGTCGGCGTGAACCCATCCATGGGGCCTGGGTCGCAGCATCCATGCTGCGAACCACCCTGGATGAGCACCCCCGGCATCCGGTACTAGCCTCTGAGAAGTTCGGAACTGCTGATGGCCGATGTAAAAGGTCCGTCAGCTTAGCGCCTGTTGTGACCTTTGCCTACCATTGCGCCTGTCTTGCCCCCCGCCTTTCCGGTATTATGCCGCTTTCCTAATTTTGGCCGGTCTATATCGGGACATATGCCGAACCGAAACATCCACACCTCCGTCTCGCCTCTGGTCTGCCTCATTCTGGCCGGGCTCCCCGTCATCGCCACAGCGGACGAAAACCCCGTGTTGATCGACTGGCGCCCCTTCGAGCAATTACCGGAAAGCGAACAGGTTGGCATCGCACCCTACTGCCCCGGCGGCTTTGTCGACCCGCTCCCGCTCGATCCCAATGTAGACCCCAACCAAGACAATGAGCAAAGCCCGATCAGCTTCAAGTTCGATTACAGCCGGGCCATCTCGGAAGACAGCGCCGCCCTGGTCGGCAACGTCAGTGCTCATCAAAACACCTTTCGCGCCTTCGCCGACGAATTCGTTTACGAACGCCCCAGCAACACCGGCGAGTTGCTCGGCCACGTAAGACTGCGCACCCTCGGAATCCTGGTGACCGGCGAAGAGGCTGGGCTCGACTTCGGCAACCAAACCTCAACCGTCGACGGCGCTCATTTCGTGTTGCACGAACAGGACCTGCACGGCTCGGCCAAATCCCTGTACCGCAGTGGCGGCAACTATCTCGAAGGCGACAGCGTAGCCTTCACCCGCTGCATGCCGCAGGACCCGCAATGGATGATCCGCGCCGCCTCGATGGAAGTCGACCGGGATACCGGCATCGCCAAAGCCTGGCACACGCGATTCGAAATCAAATCGATCCCCGTGTTTTATCTGCCCTATGTGTCCTTTCCGATTGATGACCGGCGACGCACCGGTTTTCTGACCGCCACCTACACCCTGGGTGGCGGTTTTAATTTCAGCGAACTGGCCGTTCCCTACTATTTCAACCTGGCCCCCAACTTCGACGACACCCTCACTCTGCATTACTTCGAAGACCTGGGATGGCTTGCCCGTAACGAGTTCCGTTTTCTTACCGAACACCATAACGGCATTTCGGACATCGACTGGCAGATCAGCAATGAAGCCGAAGTGCAGACCCAGGAAGATTCGGAAGAGGACGTTGAGACGATCCAGCGCTGGGCGATACGCCACCGCCAGACGGGTGATCTTACCGACAGTACCACCTATAACCTCGACACACGCTGGGTCAGCGACATTCAATACGATCAGAACTTCAACAACGGTGGCGACCCGGTCGAAGATCAGAAGCTGACACTCGGCATCAATCAACAGGTGCCTACGGGCACGGTGCGTGTCACCACCAAGGCAACAACGCCGGTACAGGATAGCGATTCGTTGTTCCACACGGCCTCGGTCAACGCCTCCACCCGGGTGGGCCAGTTTCAGCCGTCCATCCTGGCGGAGTGGCAGGATCCGGTGGATACCGACGTCACCGCCTCCCAGCATGCGTTGAAACGTTTGCCGGAAGCCAGCCTGAAGTACCAGCCACTCAGCTTGCCGGGTTCGCTGACGTTCAACAACACCCTGACCTACAGCCGTTTCACGCGGGAGTTGGATGATGAACGATTGGATGAGTTGACCGGCTCCCAAGTGACCTACGCCACCACAACTCACCGCTACTACGCCAATGCAGGCTTGGCGTACCCGTTGGACGTTGAATGGGGCTACCTTAGACCCGAAATCGAAGGATTTTATTGGGCCTACGATCGCAATAACGAGCTTGATCCTGATTTCACCTTCGAGGATGAAGACTTCCAAATCCATCCGGAGGCCGCCGCCTGGCGCTTTACCACCGACAGCCGGTTAATCGCCGAGCGTCCCTATGCCACGTCCAATGGCGTGGTAGTGCACTCCCTGGAACCCCGGTTGCATTACACCTACACGCCTTATGTCGACCAGGAGCACCTGCCGGACCTGAATACCAGCGCGGTCGACAACGATTTCAAACTCTTCACCAAAAGCCGCTTTTCAGGGCTCGACCGGGTGGGTGACATGAACCGTCTGAGTGCCGCGCTCGATACCCGGCTGCGTGATCGTAAAAGCGGCTCGGAAATCATCTTCCTCGGTTTCAGCAAGGGATTGAAACTTAGCCAGGAACGGGTCACCGAAGGCGACGCCATTGAAAAAAACCCGGATTTCGAACCCGAATACAGCCCCAATTACCTGGACGCACGCTGGTCACCCGAACGGTACGTTCAGGTGAACGCCTCGGCGCAATGGGAGCATCGCACCTGGGATTTGAAAGGCTACTCAACCGACCTCACCTTCCTGCCGCCGAACCGCAGCTTTTTGCGGTTGGGTGTTACCGGCAGCAATCTGACCGATGGCGAAGGCACGCAAAGCGCGGCTGTCTCGACCTATTGGCCGGTTCGTGAAAACATTGCATTCATTGGGTACGCTAACTGGGAGCGCCCACTGGTGGATGGCGAGCCGGACGGGGATTTCATCTACACCGATCTGGTCTACGGTGTCGATTACGACAGCTGCTGTTGGAACGTGCGCGTGGTGGGCTTCAACAGCATTCCCAGCGAAGACGATGAAGAAACCACCGAAGACGGCATTTTCGCTACACGGGAAACCCGCGGCATCAAATTCGAATTTACCCTGAAAGGTCTCGGCGGCAGCACTGGCAACGTGGAAACCATGCTGCTCGACAAAGTCCCGGGGTATCGGGGACGCTTGTTCAACTATCGCTGAACGACCCAGAGTTATGGCATTCAACCGGGGGCGGACGCGTGCCCGGCACTCAATCGGGAGTACCACTTTGCAATTGATCAAACACAGCCTACTGACGGCCAGCCTGGCATTGGCACTGGCCTGGAACACATCCCATGCGGCGGAACTGCTCGACCGCGTGGTCGCCGTCGCCAACGAAGACGTGGTGACCGCCCAGGAACTGAGCCGTCGGCTGAGCGCCATTCGTCAGCAATACCAGAACAACCCTCAGGTACTGCCGCCGAACGATGTACTGCGCGAACAGGTACTGGATACACTGATTGTTGAACGGCTGCAACTGCAATTGGCCGAGCAGATGAACCTGAACATCACCGACAGCCAGGTCAACGATGCCATCGGCCGTCTGGCACGCCAGCAAAACATGACGCTCGAACAGTTCGTCACCGCGCTGCAGCAAAACGGGCAGAACTATGCACAGGTACGTGAACAGGTTCGTCAGGAACTCACCATCAGCCAGGTGCGTCGACAGTATGTCGGTCGCAGCATCAATGTGACCGAAGGCGAAGTGGAGCGGTATCTGCGTACCCTCGCCGGTCAATCGCTGCAGGAAGCTGAATTTGAACTGGTGTATCGCCGTTTCAGCTCGGACGAGCAAGAGGCTGCCAATGACCTGAAAGCCGAACTGGACGCCGGGGCCGACCTTGCCGATACCCCCGAAGCCCGCAACCTGGGGCTGCGCACCGTCAACAACCTGCCGAGTGTCTTCCGTACGGTGGTTCCGGTGCTTGAATTGGGCGAAGCGGTGTTGATTGAACAGGGTGATGCCATTCACCTAGCGCAGTTGGTCGACAAGAAAGAGCGCAAGGCCGTTCAGGTCACCCAATACCAGGTGCGCCATATTCTAGTTAAACCCGACCTGCTGTTGAATGAAGAGCAGGCCCAGGCCCTGCTTGAAGACCTGCGCCGCCAGATTCAAAACGGTGCCAGCATGGCTGAACTGGCCAACCAGTTTACCGATGACTTGGGCAGCAAGGGTGACGGCGGCGCCCTGGGTTGGCGACAGGCGGACGAGTTCGTTTCATCCTTTGCGCGCACCGTTCGCGAAACCCCAGAAGGCGAAGTCAGCCCAGTGTTCGAATCCCAGTTCGGTTATCACATTCTGCGTGTGGAAGGGGAGCGCACTCAGGACGTCGGCCTTGACGTACTGCGCCAGCAGGTTCGGCAAACACTCTCTGAACGTAAATACGAAGAGTCGCTCCAGCGTTGGCTGGTGGAACTGAGAGCTCAAAGCTTCGTAGAGGTCCGCTTGTGACGTTGCCACTTGCGATCACGCCGGGCGAACCCGCCGGAATCGGTCCCGACCTGACTCTTAAACAGGCGCTCGGCGTTCACAACAGCCCCCTGTTCGCGATTGCAGACCCTGCACTGCTGAGCGCTCGGGCCAAACAATTGGGTCTTAAGGTTCGTATCCGGGAAATAGACAAACCGGAAGAGGTGAGCACCCACCAACCCGGCACCCTGCCCGTGCTGCCTGTTGCGCTACGTGCGCCCTGTGAAACCGGCCAATTGAATCCGGCCAATGGCCGCTACGTGCTCGATACACTGGATGCCGCCATCGACCTCGCACTGAACCACCGGGCCGCCCTGGTGACTGGCCCGGTGCACAAGGGCGTGATCAACGACGCTGGCATTTCCTTCACCGGGCATACTGAATACCTTGAGCAAAAAAGCGGCGTCGAACAGGTGGTGATGATGCTTGCCACCGAAGGCTTGCGAGTCGCACTGGTAACCACTCACCTTCCCCTGGCCGACGTACCCGCTGCCATTACCGCCGACCGCCTCAAGCGCGTCACCGCCGTTTTGCACGCTTCGCTGCAACGGGATTTTGGCTGCGACAAACCGCACATCCTGGTGGCCGGGCTCAACCCTCATGCTGGGGAAGGCGGCCATCTGGGCCGGGAGGAAATCGAGGTGATCGAGCCCGCCCTGAATGAACTGCGCGCCCTGGGCTGGCAACTGGAAGGCCCACTTCCGGCCGATACATTGTTCCAACCCCATTACCTGGAACGCACCGACGCCGTGCTTGCCATGTATCACGACCAGGGGTTGCCGGTGCTCAAATACAAAGGCTTCGGCGCCGCCGTCAACATTACGCTCGGCCTGCCGTTCATTCGCACCTCCGTCGACCACGGCACCGCGCTGGATCTCGCCGGAACCGGTCGCGCCAGTGACACATCGCTCGGTGTCGCACTGCACACCGCCGCCGACATGGCCCACCATCGGAGTCAACGCCATGCATAAGGCCCGCAAACGTTTCGGCCAGAACTTTCTGCACGACAGCACCATCATCGACCGCATTGTGGGCTGCATCGCCCCCAAACCCGGCCAACACCTGGTGGAAATCGGCCCCGGCCGTGGCGCGCTCACTGAACCGTTGCTGGAAGGCACTGGCGGTGAACTCGATGTCGTGGAGCTCGACCGGGACCTGATCCCGATTCTCAAGGCCCAGTTTTTCCGCTATGACCAACTGCGCATCCACGAAGCCGATGCGCTGAGCTACGATTTCAGCCAACTGATCACCGACGACCGCCCGCTGCGTCTGGTCGGCAACCTGCCCTATAACATTTCGACTCCGCTCATGTTCCACCTATTGAACTTCGCGGACCGCATCGCCGACATGCACTTCATGCTGCAAAAAGAAGTGGTGCAACGTCTCTGCGCCGCCCCCGGCGACAGCGCCTATGGCCGCCTCGGCGTCATGATGCAGTACCATTGCGAAGCCCGGTACATCTTCACCGTACCGCCGGGCGCCTTCACTCCCGCACCCAAGGTCGAGTCCGCCATCGTCCGGCTGACACCACGCAGGGAAATTCCACACCCCGCGAACGACCCGGCCATGCTCGAAACCGTGGTTCGCACCGCCTTCAACCAGCGCCGCAAAACCTTGCGCAACAATCTGAAGCCACTGCTCAGCGCCGACGCCCTCGAAACCCTCGGCCTAAACCCCGGTGAACGCGCCGAAAACCTCAGCATCGCCGACTTTGTTATGATTGCGAATCACCTCAGCCAATCGGAGCCGAGTGCATGACACTCTATGCCGTAGGCGACCTTCAGGGTTGCCGGGAACCGCTTGAGATACTGCTGGAAACCGTCAAATTCGACCCCGCGCTGGACAAACTCTGGCTTACCGGTGACCTCGTCAACCGCGGCACCGACTCGCTCGGCAGCCTGCGTATGATCCGCGCCATGGGCCCTGCGGCCGAAACCGTCCTCGGCAACCACGATCTGCATCTGGTCGCTCTGGCCCTTGCCGACCAGCCACTGAAAAGCAACGACGACCTCGACGCCATCCTCAACGCCGTAGACGGCCCCGATCTCATCGACTGGCTTTGCCACCGACCCGTTCTGCTGCACGACGATACCCGTCACCTCATCATGACCCACGCCGGAATCCCGCCCAACTGGAGCGACGATGAGGCCATTGGCCGGGCCCGGGAACTGGAATCCGTACTGAAAGACCCTAAAACCAGAGGGCAGTTCATCAACGCCATGTACGGCAACGCCCCGGACGCCTGGAGCGACGACCTGGAAGGCCTCGACCGCTGGCGTTACATCACCAACGCCTTCACCCGGATGCGATTCTGCGACTCGAACGGCCGCCTGGAATTCAAACACAAGGAAGGCACCGACCAGGCCCCCAAAGGCATGAAACCCTGGTTCGAATGGCCGGTGCAACGCCAGCATACCGTCCTGTTCGGACATTGGGCCGCGCTCATGGGCAAAACCGGTAACGACGACTACGTCGCACTCGATACCGGTTATGTCTGGGAGAATTACCTGACGCTGTTAAACGTCGACAGCGGAATGAGGCTGCATTGCGATACAGCAGGGGTCGTGTTCAGAGAATAGAACACCCCGAGGTCACCACCCCATCACCACATCATCCATCTGCAGATTCAACCGCTCGCTGCCAATCGACAGCTCCGCTATCGCGAAATGAGGCTGCACCTGCTTCACCTCGGCGACCAGACGGGTATCGTTGATCTGCCAGAAGCTGTCTCCCTGGCGGTCGAAATGTTGGCTGGTGCGGTACACGCTGAGGAAGTCCCCGGGGCGCAGGCCGCTGCTGGCGCCGGTATCCACGAACAATCGATTCCCGTTCACCTGGGTAATCGTCGCCATAAACGGCTGGCATTGAATAGTCTGCTGAATATCGCTGATCGCCTGCTGCAACAAACGCTGCACCTCCTGGCCATAACCCGTACCGAAGAAACGACCGGTCGCGAATCCGACTCGTGCCGTTCTCGGCTCGTTCCACAAGCCATAGGTGCTGTACCTGCTTTGAAAGACCAAAGCGCCTGAATAACCATCGTGCACGAACACATCAAACACGAAATGCCGGGTGCGGGGTGCCTTATGGATGCCGACTTTTTGCAGCCAGCCGTCCCAACGGCGTGCGCGTGGCGCTTCCGGATTCTCCATCGCCAGATCCCGCACCACACCAGAAATCACAAACTGCACACCCAGGCTCTTGGCGGCATCGACCGCACTGGTCAGCGTCATACGAGGCGACAGTTGGGTCGGCGCATTCGGCGTATTGTTCGGATACAGCGTCATGTTATTCGCATTCAACGCCCGGACCCCGGCCATGCCGCTTAGCCCGTTCACCAGATAGGCCGCCAGCTCACGGTCCACCGCGCCCAAATGCCCCAGAGTCGCCTGCTCGGGGTGTTCCATCGCAAAGCCGGTGACCGCCACCGACTTGCGGTAGTGGTTCGCCATCACGTTCGCACAGACCTGGTCGCTGGCCACGCGGGCGGTGATGTCCACGCGATACAGATCGCCGTCACGCCCTTCGCTCATAATCTGAATATCGCGCACCTGGGCGGCGGAATTCACCCGAAGATAGTCTACGGTGAGGTTGCCATTTTCCATCACCTGGGTGGAATGCACCTGGGCGCTGACCTGCAGTGAGGCATTCTCAATCGCCTTGCGCAACGCCTTCACCCGGGCGCTGTTCTCATCGCCGTAAAAAATCTCGGCTTCGCCGGTGGCGTCCACCCAGACGAGGTCCGATGGGGTTTCCGCCAGAGCCGCTCCAGACCAGAGCCACAGCAACACCAGCAGTGAAATCAAGCGTGCCATCATTTTGCTCCTTCCGGTGTTAACCGGGCGCCGCTGCGTAAATTACTCGATGAAATAGAGACCGGAGCCGCCGGAACTGTCCAGCCCCTGAGAGCGCAATTGACTGCGGGTTACTGCATCCAGGTCGTGCACCATTTCCGAGGCGCACTGGGTGTTCTGACGCCCGTTGGACTGGTTCGCCAGGCAATTGCGGAAGCCCTGGTCGATCACCATTTCCACCAGGGTCTCGTAGCTACCGTCGGGCATCTGCTCCTGAAAGACCACCTTGGCGCCGAGGATCTGTGCATCGACAAAGGCTTTGAAACGGTCGTTCTGCACCACAAGATTCTCAACCGTGGAACTGCCGATGATCTGAGTGCCATACACCCGCTCCGCCAGGGTTCGGTAGGCATCCAGCTTGGAGGCCCGCATGGCGATCAGGCGTTTCTGAACTTCCGTCAAGCCGGAGGAATTCGGGTTGATGGCACCATAACCGGAAGCGCGCAGGACCATCGGTTCCATCGGCGGCAGCTTCTCATTGATTTGCCGCACCTCGGACACAATGGTGTCGATTTCGTCTTCATCATTACCAAAAGGCCAGAGGCTGCAGCCGCTGAGCAGAAGCGTCAGCACGGTTGCCACCGCCGCCAGGGATCGGGGGGCAGACATCACATTCATAAGGGTGCTCCACTCATTCCTGAATGATCACAGGGTTTGAGTCAGGTATCGGCACCGGGCGGCCAGACATTAGCTCAATCTTTTGCCCCTCCTTTTTGCCCCTCCTCCCTCCCGCCCCAGCCAATAAACCGGCAGGCTTGGCGAATACCCCTTGAAATTCGCCAAAAAATCAACGTTTTCCTGGGTAAAATTTACGAATTTAAGTGATTCTCTTCACATAATTGACGATCCGTATCTATAGTTATGGAGCATAGCTGTCCGGTTTTGAGCATTTGTTTCTAACCTCAACCAATGACATTGAGAGGTAGTCAACGGTGATTCGCACTTTCGCTCTGGGTCTCTCCACCGCTTTTATCGCCTTGCCGACTCTGGCAGGGAACTTCAATTACATCGCACCCGGCCCCGCATCATCCGCGGGCCCGATCAGTAATTCCGAAATCAGCACCTCGGGGCGTTACAACCCATCGGCCACCGTGATGACGACCCGCTTCAGCCGTTTTCCGGTTCTGGATTTCACCGGTAACCTGCAGGTTCAGGGGTTGGGGGAATTCAACACCGTCATCGAAGACATGGAAGACCGGCTCGATAGTATCGAAGCCACCTTCGACGCCTTCGAAAATGAAGATCCCAACGTAGGCGCCAGTGACGTGCTCGCCGAAGTGGATGCGTTGGAAGCGGCGCTGGATCGTAATGTCCAACTTCTGGCGGACAACTTCTACGCTAAACCCGGCGCCATGGTACACATGCCTTTCACCCCAGTGGATTTGAATTTCGAGCAGACAGGCACCTTCAGCTTTGGCCTATCGTCTCTGACCCAGGGCCGCCTCTCCTTCCTGCATGGCCCCATCGATTTTGACCTCAATGTCCAGGAAATTATCGACGCCAGCGACAACGACCAAGACTTGGAGCCAACCGATTATTTACGCACCACCAGCTCGATCTACCTGAAACAAGCCCAGGTGTTCAACCTGGATCTGGGTTATGCCCGCGCCTTGCCCCCGATCACCTTCCTCGACAACTTTGGTGTATCAGCCACGGCCGGGGCGCGAGGCACCCTTATTGCACACAGCCTGCAAAAGCACCTCTACCCGCTGAAGAGCCTGATTGAATCCGCCGACGACGGCAACGACAGCCTGGTCAACCAGATCGAAAGCGACATGACCAGCGGTTTTGACAACTACAACTACGACGTTGCTCTTGATCTGGGTGTCACCTTCATGCGCAACAATACTCAACTCGGCGTCACGCTCTACAACATCAACCGCCCGGTTTTGGAATACAACGTCCACGGCGGTGATTGCGCCAGCTATACCGATCCCGACCAAGAGGAAGAGTGCTACCACGCCGAGTATTTCGCATCCATTGGCGACATCACCCTGGCCGAAGAACACACCGTGAACCCCCACATTGGCCTGGAAGCCAGCCAGACTTGGATGAACAACCGACTGGTATTGGCGGGCTCATTGGATGTGCTGCGTAAAACCGACCTGTTCGGTGAGGAAAGTCAAAACCTGCAACTCGCTTTTCTGGCACAACCCACCCAGTGGTACTGGCCACGCCTGCGCCTCGGCATGGGCAAAAACCTGCTCGATGCCGACGCCACTCAACTGGGCATGGGCCTCACCTTTTTCAAAGTTCTGCAGTTGGATTCATCGCTCAATGCGGTACTCGGAGACCTGTTCAGTGATGACCTGACCGAACAGGGCAATGCCTTGCGGAGTGCTTCGGTATCCGCCTCATTCAACGTCGCTTTTTGATCTGACATAACAATTTTGGAGGTTTTATGATCAAGCCAGTCTTAACGCTTGCCGCCGCCCTAGCCGCCGTTACATTGGCTGGCTGTGATTCAACCGCCCAGGACGCCACCGGCGAAGACACCCGCCAGGGTCTGAACGGCCTCGCCGTCGATGGCCGCATTGCTGGAGGTAAAGTCTGGGCCGATATGAACAACAACAACAAAATTGACGACTTCGAACCCTACGCCTATACCGACAGCGACGGGTACTACAGTTACAACCCATTGACCAACACCAACTATTGCGCTCTGCCGGTTATTTCGGATGAATACCAACGCTATTGCCTGATTTATGGTGCCTCGGTGGATGCGATAGTCATCCGCATCAAAGGCGGCACCGATCTGTCCACGGGTGAAAAACTCAAGGGCGTGATGTCCATGGGTTCCAGTATTTCGTCGTCTTCGACAGTCAGTTCCACGCCATTGGTTCTGTCGCCCATCACCACCCTGTTGCAGGGGGCGAATAGCGATTCTGACCGGATCGCCATCCGCTCGGCCCTGTCGATCACTAGCGATGCCGATCTCCGCCTGGACTTCTCCACCGCAAGCGACGAGAAAGCCAAAAAGTTCCTCGCCAATTCCATCGCGGTTCAAACCATGATGGATGTACTGACATCCAGCTCCGAGGTCACAGATACAGAAACCACTCAGTTCAATCTAATCAACAACATTGCCACACAGGTCGCCACGCAAGCCCTGGCTCCGAACAGACTGCCCAGCGACAGACTCGCTCAAATCGCGCAAACAGTGACCACCAATACCACCACTCAAAACTCCATGGCTTCACGTCTGGCTCAGCTCAACGTCGAAATTCAAAAGATTGAGACAGCCGTTGATACCGCTACCGTAAATGCCCAGATAAAAGCTTCGGAAGTGGTTAGCCAACTGATCAAGAAAGAAGTCAGCAACACAGACACCGACGCTGTGAAGAAAATTCTGGACAGTGGCATCACCAATCTGTCGACAACGCTGACCACCAACCTGAACAACAACACCGTGGAGTTCGACATTGCCAGCATTACCAACAGCTTGGTGGATGCCGGTAAAACCGCAGTGACCAACAATACCGACTTCGATGAAACTTCGGCCAATACCGCCGTTAACACCGCCGTTGAAGATTCAAAACTGGCCACCGGCAACACTTGGGGCGGCAAATGGTTTGTGTTGAAAGCCACCGCAGAAGATTCCGACGAACTGGCCGAGGGCAGCTACATCGCCATCTACCTCGCTGGCACCTCGGATTCCACCAGCGGCAGCATCGGCACTTGCGTGAATGTCAGCCCGAGCCTGGAAGAAGGTGAAACTGCCGACCCCGAAGAAGTGTACGAAAACGAATTCGTAGGCGGGCGCTGGTCCAAAATCTCCAGCGGCATGGTTTCCCTCACCTTCAACTACGAAGGCCAGGAATTCGATGGCACCATGAAAGCCAAAGCCTTCGAAACCGGGCAGCCGCAACTGTACCGTTTCTCATCGGATATCGACGGTGTCACCGAACAGGGTGATCTGGAGTTGGACGTAAACGCTGTATCCGCGCTCGCCAATGTCGGTAAGCCAGCTTCCGCCAGCGACTGCGAAACCAAGGTGGATACGCAAATCTGACCTGAACGATTCTTTAACGCCGTAAGCCAAAGCTGGGCCACCTTCGGGTGGTCCTTTTTTATGAGCGGTAAAGTTGGCCCGAACCCTGCTTTATACTTTTCAACCCTGATGTATTTAACGGAAAGCGGTACAGACCGACACTTCTCTGACGGAAAAGTTGCGGTCCAACCAATTACCGCTATTTTATAAACAGATGTGGGCTCAAGACATTGACGCCGTGAGATGTAACCAAACACGCAGGACTCGACCGAATGAACCGTTCCTTACTGACGCTCGCCGTATTAGCAGCCAGTACCGCCTCCGCAACCCCTTTCACCGGTAACGACGCTCGCTCCAACGCCATGGGCAACACCGGTGTGGCCTCGGCGACGTCATTTACCGCCGCCCAGTTTAACCCGGCGTTATTGGCAGCCGGGAACAACGAAGTCAACTTCGGCGTTTCCATTCCAAGCGGTAAATTTTATTTCGATGACTCAAAAGGCCTGATCTCCCATGGTGTCGATTTTTATGACAACACCTACGACGATTTTCAAAACAGCGTTGATGTGGCGGCCGAATTGAACACCGCCATTGTAGGCGGCAACGGCGAACAGTCGCTGACCGAGGTGATCAATGCGATTACAGCGTCGGACCCGACGCCCGGTACTCCGGATAACTATGACGGCGGTAACATTGCCAACATTCAGGCGGCTATTGATGAGATTCGGAACGACGGGGACGGTATTCCAGACCAAGAAGATATTGACGCTCTGAACGATAACTCAGAGGCACTGGTTACCAATAGCACCATACTGGATGGCAAGATCCAAACTGTAAATACCGCATCGGTGACGTTGAACACCACATTCACCAACGTCAGTGAACAGCTACCAGGTTTCAATAATAAGCCTCTGACAGCCGGGCTCGACCTGGGTGCTGCTTTTGCACTGCCGCGTACTGGGCTAGGCTTGGGCATCTCCCTTAATAGCTCAACCATTGCCGGGTTCTCGGTTGAAGTGGTCAATAGCGACCTTCAACTTCTGGCGGATGCATTGGAAGATCTCGAAGGCGTCAGTGGGGAAGCGGCTGACGCCTCAGGGGAGCTAGTGACGCTATCAAGCAATACACAGGCTCTGACAACCGTCATAGCTAACAAACCAGACCCTAACGACTATGTCGGCGGCGAAGCAAACCCCCAATATCAAGCCGATATACAGACTTGGGTGGATGATGTGGAGACGGAAGCCAACGCCGTAAATTCTCAATCCACCGTTGTCCAAAACGAATTGGACGACGTCACCAACTACAATGGCAACCTGTTCTCGGGCGGCACCTTCAACGAACCAACCACGGACGACCTGCTGACCAACATCGACGTCGTCGGCGCCAACATTACCGAACTCGGCATCTCCGTCGCTCGCGAATTCGAATACATGGGCGAAACCTTCGCTGCTGGTATCACACCAAAATTCCAGTCCATCATCGTGTTCGAAGACAACATATCCATGTCGAGCGCCGAGGATGAATTCGGCAACACGACCTTCGATCAGTACGTGGAATCGAACCAGACGGAATACTATACCGGCAACATCGATGTCGGCGTCGCCAAGAACTGGCCTGAGGTATTGCATGGCAATGTACGGGCGGGCCTCGTCATTAAAGACCTGATTCCTCAAACCTTTGAAAGTGACTCCGGCTCGAAGTTGAGCATCGGGCCGAAAATGCGCATTGGCGGCGCTCACGAAACCCGTTGGACCACACTGGCGGCCGACCTCGACATCACCGAGAACCAGCCGCTCAAGTACGGCGTGCCCACCCGCTATCTTGGCCTGGGCGGTGAGTTCAACGCCTGGAACTGGTTCAAGCTGCGCGCCGGTTATCGCAATAACCTGAGTGTGTCCGACAGCCATGTGTTCACCACCGGTCTCGGTATCACACCCTTTGGCGTGGGCCTTGAGCTCTCCGGCTGGTTCAAACCGAAATCCTTCGATAACTGGGATGAAATCATTCAGGACGCCGGTGCCGTCGCACAGTTCTCGATTGAATTCTAAGCGGCTTTTTCACCCCCTTTCCCTTGGGCGTAACAACGCCTCAGGGAAGGGTGGTTCGTCCTACCGGAAAGAGTACAATGCCCCCACATTCTAACCACCCATCACCATGCAAACCTATCTTGTAGGCGGTGCCGTTCGCGACGAATTACTGGGCCATCCCGTAAAGGACCGCGACTGGGTCATCGTCGGAGCCCGCCCCGAGGATCTGCTGAACCGGGGGTTTACTCAGGTCGGCGCCGACTTTCCGGTCTTCCTTCACCCCGACACCAAAGAAGAATACGCGCTCGCCCGCACTGAACGAAAATCCGGCCACGGCTACACCGGCTTCGAGGTTGAGTTCTCGCCGGATGTCACCCTGGAAGACGACCTGCTGCGACGCGACCTGACCATCAACGCCATGGCACGAGATGAATCCGGCGACCTCGTCGACCCGTTCAACGGCCGGGCCGATCTCGAAGCCAAACAACTGCGCCATGTCTCCCCTGCCTTCCGCGAAGACCCGCTCCGCGTATTACGCGTAGCCCGCTTCGCAGCCCGTTTCGAACATCTGGGCTTTCGCGTGGCGGATGAAACCCAGCAACTGATGCGGGAAATGGTAGAAGAAGGGGAACTCGCCTATCTGGTTCAGGAAAGAGTCTGGCAGGAAATGTCCCGGGCGCTGATGGAACCGAGCCCAGACACCTTTTTCAGCGTATTACGCCAATGTGGCGCACTGAAAGTCATCTTACCAGAAGTCGACGCCCTCTTTGGCGTACCCCAACCCATGCGTTGGCATCCCGAGATCGACACCGGAGTGCATACGCTAAAAGCGCTGCGCATTGCCACCGAACTGAGTGACGACTTGGAAGTGCGGTTCGCCGTTCTCTGCCACGACCTCGGCAAAGGCGTCACCGACCCGGAGAAATGGCCTTCCCACCACGGGCATGAAGGCGCGGGGGCTGACATGATCAAAAAGCTGGCGAAAGAACGCCGCTGGCCCAACAAGGCCGCTCAACTGGCCGAGCAGGTCGCTCGCTATCACCTGCATTGCCATAAGATCGAACAACTTAATGCGGCCACTATCGTGAAGGTACTCGGCAAACTGGGAGCCCTGCGCCAGCGGGAACCCTTCGAACAGTTCCTGCTCGCCTGCGAAGCCGACGCCCGGGGAAGATCTGGTTTGGAACAGGCCCCGTATCCTCAGGCCGATCGTTTCCGGGAATGCCTCGAGGCCTGCAAAACCATCAAACCTGCCGACCTTATCGCACGAGGATACGAAGGCGCCCGCCTCGGCGAGGCACTGCATCGGGAACGCATCCATGCCGTCAAAAAGGTAACCGCATCGTGGCCGAACTCAACTTGATACTGACCCGTGCCGAAGCCGCCCCGGTCGTTTTCATCACCGGTGGCGCCCGCCGCCTGGGCGCACAAACCGCCCGCACCTTTCACCAGGCTGGCTACCGTGTGGTCATTCATTACCGCAACAGCCGATCCGATGCCGAAGCCTTGTTGGAGGAACTGAACGGTCACCGTTCGGATTCCGCCAAGGGCCTCCATTCCAGCCTGACCGACCGAGCCGCTGTGGACGCCTGCGCCCTCGAAGCCATCCGGGCCTTTGGCCGAATCGACGTGCTCATCAACAACGCCTCCAGCTTCTTCCCCACCCCCTGGGGCGAGATCGACGACACCGCCATGCACACCCTGCTGCACAGCAACCTCGAACTGCCGATTTATATGATCCAGGCCCTGGCCGGGGAACTTCAGCAACACAGCGGCGCCATTATCAACCTTGTGGACATTCACGCGCTACGCCCCCTCGCCAACCACGCCGTTTACGCCGCCGCCAAAGCCGGGCTGATCAGCGCCACCCGCAGCGCCGCCCTGGACCTCGCCCCCAAGGTGAGAGCCAATGCCATAGCGCCGGGCGCCATTCTGGCACCGGAACACGAAGGGGCTGAAGTCGAACAGGGGCTGATCAATCAAACGCCTTTGGCAAGGATGGGCACCCCGGAAGACATCGCCCAGGCCGCGCTGTTTCTGGCGAATGCGCCTTTTATTACCGGGCAGGTGTTGGCGGTGGATGGGGGGCGGTCGTTGCGGCAGTGAGTGGGCTGCACGCCTCCCAGCCCCAATAAAGATATCTTTATTAATCTTTACTCGAAAAACTGGGCCGCCCTCGCCGTATGAGAGCCCGCCCGGCCGACACCCGCGAACAAGACAAAGGAGTCGATTGGTGAAAGAGATTGCCGAAGTACGACTGTGGGATAAACAGGTCGGCGCCTTACTACACAATGCAGAAAGCGGTCTGACCACTTTCGAACAATGTGAGGAAGAAGTCGTGTGGAAAATGATCGAATACCGTGCTACTGTCGTTAAACATTGTTTAACATATTAAGTAGGTATGATTATGTTAGGCGTTCGACTGGATGAACAGCTTGAAAACCGCTTGAATGCTCTGGCCACCAAAACAAAGCGTTCAAAGAGCTTTTTGGCTAAGGAAGCCTTGACCCGTTATATCGAGGAAGAAGAACGGAAACAACGGGAAAATGAACTGACCGTGGCCCGCTGGGAGGAATTTCAGGAAACGGGTGAAACCGTCAGCAACGAAGCCATGACTGACTGGCTTGAATCCTGGGGTTCGGAACAGGAGAAGCCATGCCCCGTGAAATAGCCTGGCTGCCAAGTGCTTCCAGAGATGTCGAGCGTCTTAGAAACTTCATCAAATCAGAAAACCCCCGCGCAGCACAGCGCGCCGGCAAACGCATTATTGATGCTGTCAAGATCCTGCAAGACAATCCCGAGGCGGGCGTACCGGTTGAAAACCTAATGGACTACCGGGAGCTTACCTGTACCTTTGGTGCGGGTGAATACATTATCCGGTACCGGGAAGACACAGGTCGAATCGTGATCGTTCGCGTTCGACACAGCCGGGAAAGCGGCTTTTAGGACCGATATTTCCCCCTTCCAATCGTCGACCATGGTTACAAATGAAGCCACCGGTTCCCCTTCCAAAAAAGACGCACATCCATACCTTTACACTGATGGTGCGGTAGAAGCTCAAGATCAACTAACTACTGTTGCCCATTGATCGATTCCACCCCCTTGCCATCAATGGCTGGCAGCACGAATTGCTCCACCCACTTAAATAACATCCGCACATTTTCGGGCTCGGTCCGGTCTTCACGGGTCTGCTGCTCGAAATAACCTTCAATTCGCTTCAAAGCACTCATCAACGGTTCGGGTGTGACCTCCTTGAGCTTCACCTCGTCCGCACTGCGTCGGATCAACCCACGGTAGGCTCTCCGCTTGCAGCTATCCTCCTCCGCGTTGATATATTCCAACACCATCAGCGCCAGCATCCACAGGTAATCGACAGAACGGTTGGTGGACGGCTGGAGCGCTATCTCATAGTCGGGACGATCCTTCACTTTTCGCAGCAGATTATAACTATTGTGCAAACGGCGCAGTTGGCGCGGGTTGGTTAGTCCCAGTTGGTCGGCCCAGTATAGAAACGCAGCTTTTTGGTCAGACGTCAGGCCCTCGACCGAGCTTTCGCGACTGGGCGATGGTGTATTTAGGATGTTTTGAACTAAGTCATCCATACTCAATTCATTTGACCCTGAAGTCGACTGACCACCGCTGTTTAGCTCATCCCCGCTTTGCAACGACCCTGCCCGACTGATCGGTGGAGTATCCAACTGCGCTAATCGTGCATTAGTCTGCGAATTATCTTCACTCCACATATGCCCCAGGTAATCGTTGGTGGCCGCTTTGTCGGGCTTGTCCAATTTCAGGGACAGGTGAATCATCTTCGACAGATAATCCCGCGCAATGGCATGGGCGTCACGCAGGTCATGAAAGTCCTTCAGTTCCCGATAGTGGTGGGCAAAGGCAGCCAAAGCAACGCGCTGGTCGATGGCGATCAGCACCGTGACCTGTGGAATGTCCATTATCAGCCGTACCGCCTCGAAGGCTTTTACAATACCTTGCGGGCTGCAGCGGTCGAGATCGTCCACGATGAACAACAATCGTCGGCCTCGTCGGAACGGTCCCAACCGGAAGGGGTATTCATCATAATTATTCCCAAGCCGTATATCGCATAGAGACCGAACATCCCGACGCATTTCCGATACCTCGCCAATATGCTGTATGTAACCAGGCAGGGTAACGTAAGTCAGCAGCTCCTTAGTTAGCGGTTGGGCTAGCACAGTCTTAGCGTGATTCCAAGCGGGGAACCCAGCCAAGGTTCCCGCCAAAACAACTCCGACAGAGCCCGGAGTCGCCAAACCGTTGTACAGCAACCACAAACCGCACAGCACCATCATCCCCAAAAAAACTATCAATAGGCTTGCCCTATATGGGTATTTACGCCATGCGAAGCTCCAAGTGAGCGGTATTCGAACCAGTATCACCCATGCCAAATGGTTCACCATATTGTGGTAAATAAAATACACCCTCCAGACAAAAGGCGCGCACTTATCCCTAACGCGACTGTGGAGGTGAGACATCCTCTTTCCTACCCTACCAAGATGGGATAATCCCTTATTCATCCAACTAAAACGGATTACCGCTAAAACCCGGTGGATTCGGTTCGTCATCTGAGGACCTGTGACACTATTTTCTTCTAGCTCTGGAGGCTTATCCACTGAATCTCCTCCAGTTGTCCATGGGTCATAATAATTCTGGTAGGTTGTCAGACTCCTGATCACCTCATGCGCCATCGCCGCCTGAATGTTCTTGACGTGTTCGTAAGACCAAGCGTTGAATGTACCGACAAGAAAACGGCAACTACCGGTATCAGCTTTCAGTTTCTTCTTCAATAATTCCAGCACGACGGACTTTCCGACACCCCAGTGCCCAAACAGGCCGATGGTCTGATGTTCCGTATTGCGTTCGTCGGTCAATATGTCCGCCAGACCCTGTACCAGCGCCTCGCGACCTAGACGATCTTGCATTACGTTGGGGGTTTCTGGCGAGAGTTCGTTGCTAGCCATGGGCTGTTCTTTGTCCAACCAGCCATCATAATCTGTTAACAGCTTATTCAAGGCTTCGCGGGCATCCCCTTTAGCCGAGTCCAATAGGGCTTCAACCGCTGGTTTGAATTTATTTCGGTATATTAAAAGAACCTCTTTCGGAGGTTGACCATGCCATAGAGGCTGTCCATGCAAGTCGGTTATGATGCCTCTCTCCGCGAGAGAGAGATCCGTTTTTACCGCGTCTACAAAATGATTAAAAAAATAGCCGTACTCGGAAGCGTGAGCAGCCCTAGAGATGGTCAACGACACGGCATCGACAAAACCAGAGTTATCGCTCGCCTGGGATGCATGGACGGAAGCATACCTTGTGGCAGCGCTTGCAGCCTTGGCTGCATCGACTAAGTCAGCGTCGACAGTACCTGAGTCTGCAAAAATTTGGGCGTCGCGGGAGGCGGCTGTGGCAACATTATAGGCAGTCTGGGCAACATCAGAGAGCCTGATAAAGGGAGGATCAACCACAGAATAATTGTCTTTTACATCGACATACGCGGATTGGGATTGTCCGATCAAAACAGCGCTATAAACCGCTAACAAATAATAGATTCGCCGATCTTCACTTTCAAACTCCCCTAATGCAGGATCAACTGCCTCCGAGTCAAAAAGCGCCGTTTTTGTATCCCAAAAGTCGAAACGTCCTGCTAGACTCACTAACGGCAATACTCTGAGCGAGGCCCTAGCGGCAATCAAACCAAACCAGGTTCGGTCCTGGTCAACAAGCTTGAGCAATCTCGCTTCGACTTCCTTGTTAAATGCGATTAACTCTTCATTACGCTCATCCGTCGAACTCTTCTCTATCATACCTCTTCCTTATTCCGCCGCGGCCAACCACTGTTACTCTAGTCAGTTAACTCATTTGGAAGCGTAATGTGACACACACGACGCAAGCTTTTATTTCTAGCACCTCTCAAAGCAGGCGTAAACGAGTTGGCGCGCTTAGATATCTTTTTGAGAAATCCATGGGCTTGTCTGAAGCGACCATCCCAACCATGGCAGCGTGGCCGACCTGCTCGCAAAACATCCATTCCAAGCGGGGTAGACTGAAGAGACAGAAGTACACCCTACTGCTCACTACTTGCATCAGGCTATGCGTTCAAACCACCTTGACTTTGTGAGGGTGGATAGCCGTTAGTTGCCAAGTTTGCTCAACAAAGCCCTTCCGAAGGCTACTGCATCTTCCGGCAAAAGAGCCGTCACGCCGTCGAACTCCCTCCAGCCGGGGCGGCTGTCGTCCCAGCGCAGGTCGCACACGCAGATTAGGGCCGCACCGGTAGACAGGAGCAGAAGAGTGTATACCCCCGGGCGGAACAGGTTTTGATTAGGCAATGAAGGCGCTCAAAACCGACAGGGCGAATTCGGGAACGATCCAAAGAGGGTAGACATATACCAATTCTGGGAAGAGAGCAATCAACTCTCAACCCCGCCGAACCCTCATTGACGCAATAAACTCCATTCGCTCCCGGTAGCTCTCCGCTAACTCCGACCAAAGAGGCAGCTTCCCCCTAACAGGCGCCGGTTGGGTATTTTCCCACAACACGGCGGTCAACACCGTCACCAAATCCCCTATATCCTGCTCGGCGTCCTGCTCCGAACCAGGGTAGAAAGAAGCCCCCGGCAAACACTCAGGATACGCCAGCCGATTAGGCACTATGGTGGTGGCCCCCACCTGCGCCAGTTCCAGCATGGAAAGCCCCTGAAAGTCGTGAATGGCGGTGGAAACGCCGATGCCTGCGCGGCCGAGCCAGTCTTGGTAGTCTTCCTTGTTGGCCTCGCCCCAGTGCACCACCTTGTCACCCAGCTCCTTTCTATGGTCATCGAACTCCACTGTACGACCGCCTCCCGAACCGAGCATGGCGAGGCGGAAGGGGATGCCGGTCCTGTGCAGGCGGGTCAGGGCCTTCAGGAAACGCCCCGGTTGCTTGTCCCATTCCCAACGGTGATTCCAGACGATCAGATCCGCTTCTTTCGGTCTTGATCTCAAGGTGGCAAGTTCTTCGGTCAGTGGTACGGGCAGCACGTCCGATTGGCGTTTGAGTCTATCCAGCGGCTTGCCGGGCAGTGGTTCGGGAAAGCGTTTGAGCAGTTTTCGGGCACCATCAAAAAAGGTATCCCGGTTGAAGCCGGTGTTGAAACTGATCCAGTCCGCCGAGAGCAGGTTGACGATATTCTGAAACTGCCAATCGGTCTGGTGGACGGCCTGTTGGCGGTGCGACAGTGGGTAGGCAAATTGGTTTTCGTGGCAGTACATCCAGAGCGGCACATCCCTCAGAGCCGGGCAATGCGCTTTTAGGGTGGTGACGTCGGTGAGGCTGGTGGCGATGATCAGGTCGTAGTCTTGTTTGAACGCCGGATCGTCATCCAGCGCCCACAACCAGCCCGAGGCCCGCACCCGCCAGCTGAAGTGTCGGGCGGGTTGGGTTTTGAGGGTCCATTGGTGTTCCGGCAGGGCGGCGATCAGGCCGTCGCACCAGTAGGCGTGGCTGGCGGAATGGTAGGCGCTGAGCAGTAGGATCTTCATTCGGGTGCGGAATCATTCGTCTGCCCCCAGGGGGCAAGCAGCTCCTGCGGGATGCCGGCGCATTTGAGTACCCGGGCGACCACGAAGTCAACCATGTCGGCGATGCTCTCGGGTCGATGATAGAAACCCGGACTGGCCGGAACAATCTGGGCACCGGCCCTTTTCAGCGTCAGCATATTGGTGAGGTGAATTTCGCTGTAGGGTGTCTCTCTGGGCACCAGAATCAATTTGCCGCCTTCTTTCAATACCACATCGGCGCCGCGTTCGATCAGGTTGTCGCACTGACCGGTGGCGACCGAGGCCAACGTTCCGGTGGAGCAGGGGCAGATAATCATGGTGTCCGGTGCTCCGGAACCGCTGGCGACCGGGCTCATCCAATCCTCGCGACCGGCGATGATGAGCTTGCCGCCCCGGCTCAATCGCTCTCGTAAATAATCATGCAACTTATCGCGATTCGAAGGCCAGGGCGTGCCGGTCTCAACCGCCGCGACCATGAGCGCGGCCTTGGATACTAGCAAGTGCACTTCAAAGTCGGCTTCCAGCAGGCATTGCAGCAGGCGTTCGGCGTAGGGCGTGCCGGAGGCGCCGGTAATGCCGAGGGTTATGCGAGGCTGGTTCATGCGTCTTCATCCCGATAGCGGATCAATCCTTCCTGAGCGGTGCTGGCCACCAACCGGCCGCTGCGATCGAAGATCTCGCCACGCACGAAACCACGGGCGCCGCTGGAACTGGGGCTGTCCGCTACGTACAACAGCCAGTCGTCGAGTTTGAACGGGCGATGGAACCAGATGGCGTGATCAAGGCTGGCAATGGTCAGCCCCGGTTTCATCAAAGAAATGCCGTGCGGCATCAGGGCGGTTTCCAGAAAGCCGTAATCGGTGGTGTAGGCAAGCATGGACTGATGAATCAAGGGGTCGTCCGGCAGGTTGCCGTTGGCCCGAATCCACATATGTCGCTTGGCGATGCCATGGCGGGGCCGGAACGGGTTCTGGGCCTCGACAATGCGATATTCAATGGGGCGCTCGGCGGTGAACAGCGCCCGCACCCGTTGCGGTATCTCATCGGCATGGTCGCGATAGAGCTTCAGTTCGGGCTCCAGCAGCTCCGGCCCCGGCACGTTGGGCATGGCGCTCTGGTGTTCCAGGCCGCTCTCCTCTTTCTGGAAGGAGGCGGTCATCGCCAAAATCGGCTTGCCGAACTGGCTGGCGATCACCCTTCGCACGCTGAACGATCGCCCGTCGCGTATCACCTCCACTTCGTATTCGATGGGGTGATTCGCATCGCCGGGGCGCAAAAAGTAGGAATGCAGGGAGTGCGGCACCCGGCTGTCCAGTGTCTGAATGGCGGCCGACAGCGCCTGGCCGATTACCTGCCCACCGAATACTTTGGGGTAACCAAGATCCTGCGACAAACCCCGATAGCGAAGTTGACCGATCGGTTCCAATTTCAACAATTCGATCAATCGCTCTACGACGACATTTGCCATTCTCGCTCCTCCGCAGTAAGTTAGTGAGTCACCGTCGACAGCTTCACAAAATGATACGTCAATAGGCTGCCACATGGGTTTCGACCCGGCGATAATGATAAGAAAGCGTTTGGGAATTGACACATACAGGGACATAACACTGTACGAACCTGAACCGGCCTCACAGTATAACAACTGAGTCCGCGTTGTGGCTCGCATGTCCGTCTATAGTTACGTTAAGCGATATTACGCGATAGACCGAGGGTTCTGGTAATGAGCCAAGCCGCACGACAGCAGTACAACAGCGACCTGGAATGGAGCCTTGATTCCATCAGTGAACGCCAACGCGCAATCGACTTTGTCAGTTGCTTCGAGAGCCGCCTGTGCGTTTATTCCGCTTCCGTTGAGCAGTTTTATACCAACTACAGTCTGCATTTTCCGAGTCAGGAAAACAGCAAGATGGTGGTTCTGCCCAACCCCTATGCCTTTCACGACACCTTCCACGGCGTGGACGCCACCGCTGTGCGCGATACCGGCTTCCACATCGTACCCGGTGAGTTACTGAACAAAACGGGGTTCTACGTGATCGTGAAGTATCGTAACCGCGACGTCAAACCGGTGCCGATGCCGTTAAAACAGGCGCTGAAAAAGATGATTCGCACCCGTCACACGGAAGACCCGTTCCTGCCGATTCTGGTGAAAGGCGATTTGCGCGAATTCAACGCCAGTATGCCTTGTCTGCATCTGCACCGGGTTAAATTGGCCGAACTGCCACGACGCTCCGATTTCGAGAAGAAGAGTATCCAGAACGCCATTCTCGATAAACTGACCGACCTGTATCACGAAGTCGACAGGCTGGCTCAATAAGTCGGGTCAGGTCTTAACGGTTCGGAACGTCAGGCTGATTCTGTCCTCGGCCCTGGCTCGCTTGGGCACCGAATGCTGCCAGTGGTGCTGCAGAGCACCGGCCATAATCAATAAATCCCCCTCACCCAACGCCACCTTGATCGTTTGACCATGGTCGGCGTTCAGGCGCAGCCGGAAATCCCGGTTAGCGCCCAGGGAGAGGCTTGCCACCACAGGATTCACGCCCAATTCGGGTTCGTTGTCGGCGTGCCAGCCCATGCGGTCGTCGCCCGTGCGATACCAGTTGGCAAGCATGGCGTTGAAGGGCTCGCCCGTCTCACGGCAGACCGCATCCACCAATGGCCGTAGCACTTCTGGCCAGCCGGTCGCCACCAGCGCCTGACCACTGTAGCGGTATTCTATCCCCCGGGCGCCACACCAGGCCTCAAGGCGAGGAATGGGGTGTTCACGACCATAAACCTTCACCCGGCTTTGTTGCCAACCCAGTTCATCGACCAGCGTCTGCATCCACCATTGGGAGTTGGCGCACCACTTCCGGTACACTAGCAGACTTCCGGTTTCGTCATTCAGTAAGGTGTCACAGGTCAACATGTCTACGTCCGCCGAAAGCGCTCAACAGTGGTTGAACGAGAAACAGCCCGCACGGGAGGAAGTGAGCCAAATTATTGAAAAGCTGGAGCTTCGCATCAGTCGTCATGAAGGGGAAGAGGACGAGATACAAGGCTCCATCAACGCCCTGATTCTGCTACAGGACTATCTGGAACGGCTGGAAGCCCCGCCCCAGGAAGAAGAGACCGCGCCCATCGAGCTCGATACTTCCGCGCTGATACCCGAAGCCAACCCGGTGGAGATGGAAGACAGCGTCAAACGCGAAGCCTTCGAAGCACTGAAATCCCGTTTTAAAGACCTGTAGCCGGTGCTTCTCAGCGCAACGACTCCCAATTTCTGAGCTCGGCGATCTGCCGGGTATGGTCCCGACGGATATCCGAAGCGAGCATACGCAACTGGGCGTCCACGCTGTAGTCGAGCGTAACCTGGGTCAGGGAAATGGCGACTTCGTGATACCACACCATGGCTGCGGCAAACGCAGTGCCTGTTTCCTGTGACGCTTCCATCTCATCCCGGTGTTCCATCATCCGATCCCGCACACCCTTGATGGCGACCTTAACGGCTTCGGCATTGTCACCGGGGGTGGGTTCGCTGAAACGGGCCTGCCATTCCTGCAGGGCTTCCAGCTCGGCCGCGATTTCGTCTTTCATCAAACCCGCCACACGCAGCAAGCGCTCATCTTCACTGTGGTCGAGCAAGGTGTCGATCATCGCTATCGCCCGAATGTTCATCGGCACCATGATGCGGGCGTAGTCGTAGTTGGGGTCACCCGTCAGGTCGTAGTCATAGAGCGCGCCGACCAGGGATTCACGGGGCTCGAACATAGGTGGGGAGTCGCCTCCGCCTGTTTCCGCCCGAAGCAATGGGGAAAAAATCAACAAAGCTGAAAGCAGCCCGGAAAAGACTGCGGTTCGAAGAGCCATGAAACGCTCCTTTGTCGGTTCAATGTCCTGAATGAGTCTGGTTGGAGTCTACCCGAACCGGTCGCAATGAACTGAGTGATCGTTCACTGAATAACCGACGCCGCTTTGATCTGGGCGATCAGTTCCATACCAGGTTTGAGATCCAGATTGTCACTGGACAACGCCGAAACACGGGCCAACAGTGTCTGCCGCCCCAATTGCAGGCGCACCAGCCGCTGACCGTCGTCGCTGATCGGACCTATGTCCAGCAACCGAACGGGCAGGCAGTTTAAAATACTGCTCTGTTCGGACCTGACCAGACTCAGGCTGATGTCCCGCGCCAACAGGCGCAATCGAATGCGCTGACCGTTGTGCACCGCCGCTCTTGGCAACAGAAACCGATGCCCGGCCACCTGAACCTCACTCAAGCGGTAGGCGTTGCAGGCATTGGCAACCTCCCCGGTAATCACCGAGAAAGGCTCCTCGGCCATGGCGCTGAGCCCGGCCTGACTGCTCAACACCGTCGCCAAGGGCCCTCGCGCGGTCAACTGTCCGCCGTCCATCAACAATAGGGTGTCCGCCAGTTTGACCACTTCCTCCAAGGCGTGACTGACCAGAATCATGGGGATGGAAAGGTTCTCATGCAACCGCTCCAGAAACGGCAGAATTTCAGCCTTGCGGGCCCGATCCAATGCGGCCAGGGGTTCGTCCAACAATAACAGCCGGGGGCTTGCCAGCAGAGCCCGGCCGATGGCGACGCGCTGAGCCTCTCCTCCGGAAAGCCCCGCGACCGAGCGTGGCAACAAGGCTTCGATACCCAGCAATTCGATGACGTCGGCCCGGCTGATGCGCCGATCTTCCGGTTTGAGTCGCCGGTAGCCGTATAAAAGGTTCTGCTCGACGTTCAAATGCGTGAACAGGCTGGGCTCCTGAAACACATAGCCGACTCCGCGCTCGGCGGTGGTACGGTGAACCCCGTCGTCGTCCCAGACCTCCCCATTTATGACAACACGGCCGTCGGTCATGGGTTCCAGGCCAGCCAACGCCCGGAGCAGACTGGTTTTGCCACAACCGGATGGGCCAAAGACCGCCGTCACACCCCGGCCGGGGGCAACAAAGGACACATCCAGACGGAAATCACCGCGATGGAGATCGATCCGTACATCCAACGTCATGGGCGCACACCTCCAAACCGCCGATTGAGTGCGTACACCGCCAGCAACAAACCAAAGGAAAGCACCAGAAGCAGTGCCGACAATCCGTGAGCGCGGCCGTAATCCAAGGCTTCAACATGGTCATAAATCGCCATCGAAACGACCTGGGTCCGCCCGGGGATGTTGCCGCCAATCATCAGGACAACACCAAATTCGCCCAGTGTATGGGCAAACCCCAGCACAGCGCCGGTCAGGTAGCCCGTTCTGGCTTGGGGCAGAATGGCGGTGAAAAACGCGTCGGCCCGCCCAGCCCCCAGAGTCGACGCCACTTCCCAAGGACGCCGTCCGACGGATTCAAAAGACCGTTGCAACGGTTGCACCACAAAGGGCAAGGAGTAAAAAACCGAGCCGAAGACCAGTCCGGCAAAGGTAAAACTGAGCGCGGGCAGCCCCATAGCCTCCAATGTACCGCCGACCCAACCACTGGGGCTGAGCAGAATAAGAAGGTAAAAACCCAACACCGTGGGGGGCAATACAAGCGGCAGGGCCACCAACGCCTCGACCAACAACTTCGCTCGAGTGCGACTGTAGGCCAGCCACAACGAAAGTGGCGTCGCCAGCACCAGCAATATCAGTGTGGACAGACCGGCGAGTTTGAGAGTGATCCAAAGGGCGGTCCAGTCCTGGGCCGAAATCATGGGTGGTACGTCTCCTGAGGTTGCTCGGTAATCATCGACCGGTTTGCTCCAACCAGGCCGACCATACCGAATCAATGACCGGTTTTTCCACCAGAGAGCAACGATACAGCCGGATTTCCAACGGCAGACGATACGCCTCCCCCGGGCACACCACCAGGGTTCCCGCCGACAATTCCTGAACGACAGTGATGCGGGGTAACCAGGCCACGCCGAACCCGGCCAGTGCCATGCCTTTCAAACCATCGGCGATGGCCATTTCAAATACTGTCTTGAATCTTAGATGGACACCCTGGGCCTGCAACATGGAGCGTACGGACCGCTCCAACGAAGCGTCGCTGGTGTAGGCCAACAGCGGAATAGGTCGATGGCGATCTTCGAGATTGAACAAGGGATCCCCTTGGGGCCCGGGAGCGCAGACGGGCACCAATTCGGTCTGATCCAACCGAATGGAAGGAAAGATATCCGGATCCAACTGCAAGGTGGCCTGAGGGTCGGCGTAGATCATCATCAAGTCCGACTTGCCCTCACGCAGGGCATGAATGGCTTCGCCAATGTTCATGGCCACCACACGCAGGTTCACGTCCGGGCTTTCCCGGTAAAAGCGTTTCAGCCAGCGGGGCAGAAAACCCAGACCCAATGAATGAGCCACCACCAATTCGAGAATCTGATTGTGTTTTGGCACCAGTCCGCGAATTTGCTCCACCGAACTGCCCAACTGATCGAGCAGTTTGCGGGCGGTAATCAGGAACAGGTGCCCTTCCTCGGTGAGACCAATGGGTGACGAGGAGCGATCGATCAGTTGGACGCCGATAATCGCCTCCAGCGCACGAATGCGACGGCTAAAAGCGGGCTGGGTGACGTGACGACGCTCAGCGGAGAGAGAAAAGCTTCGAGTGCCGGCCAGAACGATAAAATCTTCCAACCATTTAACATCCAGATCCATTCAGCAACCGCTCCACAGAGGGTGTTTCGGCAGTGGGCAACCCAGCAAAAAACGACGCCGTGCGCAAAGCCAGTGCAGGGTGCCGTTGGTATTGCACTTCAGTGGTTCAAAATCGCCCATTCGTATGCTTTTTTTGCATAATGCAGCCTGAAACGGCATTGGTCAAGCGTCGGTCAAGCCTTTAGTCTAACCACCACTACCACAACACCTCACGACAATCCCAACGAGAAAAAAAGAGAATGACCACCGCTGTGTCAGACGTGTCGAATGCAATACCCCTGGAACGAATGGAACAGGACTCCCTTGGTGAACTGCCCCTACCGGCAGACTGCCTTTACGGCATCCACACCGCACGGGCCGCGCATAACTTTTCACTGACCGGAACGCCCCTGGGCCGCTACCCTGATTTGGTCCGCGCACTGGCTCAGGTGAAACTGGCCGCCGCCCAGGCCAACCATGAACTCGGGTTGCTGGATGCCACCCGTTTCGACGCCATTCGCCAGGCGGTGCTCACCTTGCTGAAAAACCAGCACCATGAAGCCTTTATTGTGGATGCCATTCAGGGTGGCGCGGGCACATCGACCAACATGAACGCCAACGAAGTCATCGCCAACCTGGCTTTGCAACAGATGGGTCTGCGCCCCGGCGACTATGATCGGCTGCACCCACTCAACGACGTCAACCGGTCTCAATCGACCAACGATGTTTACCCGACAGCCGTCAAGCTGGCAGTGTTGACCCGAAGCGATGGCCTGTTCGACGACATGCAGAAACTGCATAAGACCCTCAGCGATAAAGCCGATGCCTTCAGCGGCGTGTTAAAGATGGGCCGCACCCAGTTGCAGGAAGCGGTACCCATGACTCTGGGCCAGGAATTCGGGGCTTTCGCCAGCGCCCTGAAACTGGAACTGGCATCGCTCAGCCAGGCCCGCAAAGGTC
>CBFGUW010000003.1:0-168568 GCA_965652395.1 uncultured Saccharospirillum sp.
TGGCGCATTGTGACGCCGTTAATAGAGGGGAGGAGACCATCTCATCATCCATGGGACCTGGACCGCAGCATCCTTGCTGCGGACCTCCCTTGACAGGCTAACCAGGCATCCGGTGCTGGTTATCGCTAGCGAGCTCTAAAAATCTCGAACTTAGCCGTTGGCAGTCAACTGTAATGGCTTGCCTTGACGGTCGAACGCCAGAAAGTTCGACACCCTACCGGAGCGAATGGCTTCCACCATCTGATCCAGTGCTTTATCGGTTTGTTTCTCGGTCGGTAATTCCCCTTGCTCGCCGACCAGTGCGGCGACGAAGAGTACGGTCCAGTCTTGGTCGATCTGGCGGGATTCCGCTACGAGTGCATTGAAGTTTTTCAGGTCTTCGGGTTGTTTGTCGACGCAGACGACGGGGGCGAGGTGGCCGCCTCGGCCTTCTGTGAAGGCGTTGGCCTGGGTGGCGGTGTGGCCGGCCGGGAGTTCGGAACGGGTGAATACCAACAACAGCCTTTGAGGCTCGTCCTGATGCTGGGCGAGATGCAGGAAGTCGTCGAAGGAGTCGAGGTCAAAAGTCTTCATGGCGGTGCCTGTGAGTGGATAGTGAAGTAAAACTGACGGCTGATTAGAACATATATTTTTAATGAATCTATAGGCCGTTATAATTCGCGACTAGTCTGACAGCATTGTCGACACCGTTTTTTGATGAACATCAGGTTTCATGAATCATGCTGCATTTTTACCTTTCGCCTCATTGGTCTTCCACACACCGGGCGAGTTTGTGGTTTTTCCCGTTGGTCAGTGCCTATGCGGCGCTGATCATGCCTCTCACGCTTTACAGCTTTGTCTATCCGGACGGTTTGCCCGGGTTGGCGGATCGTACCGGTCACGCTTATGAGATGTTTTTTGGCATTGGGCTTGGGCTGGTGGCGGGTTATTTGCTGGGGGTGCAAAAGCGCAGTGTCATGGCGCTGTTGTTGGTGAGTTGGGCGCTGAGCCGGGTGACGCATCTCTGGTTTCCGTTTTCCTGGTGGGCTTTGAGTTGCCAGGCGGTGTTTGTGCTCTGCCTGTTGTGGAAGCTGGTTCCCAAGCTCAGGGTGGCCCGGAAGTGGCGGAACCGTATGTTGGTGCCCTTGCTGGTTTTGATTGGTGTGTTGCCGCTGTTGGCGGTTCTGTTGGCTCAGCTGTCGGATGCCTGGACTCAGCATCATCGTTTGGCGGGTAGCAGTTTGTTGTTGTTCGCTTTGCTGATGGTTTACATGGGCGGTCGGGCTATCGCTCCGGCGGCGGCGGGCGCGCATCAGGATCGCGGTTATGAGTTGCAGGCGCGGGTTCAGCCTCGCATCGAGGGTATGCTGATTCTGCTGTTGGGCGCTGCGGCTTTGCTGCAACCCTGGTATCCGGTCTGGATTGGTCTTCCGGTGGCGCTGGCCGGGCTGTTGGTTTTGGTGCGGTTGGTGCGTTGGCGTCTCCCTTACCTGTGGAGGCGGACAGATCTGCTATGCTTGGCGGTAGGGTATGGTTGGCTGGGGTTCGGGTTGCTGATGTTTGGGGTGGCCCGCCTGTTTCACTGGCCTTCCACGGCGGTGCTTCATCTGATCACTGTGGGCGCTTTGGGTACTTTGTCCACGGGTATGATGGCGCGTGTGGTTTTACGCCGCACGCTCGGAGTGCCGCCTCCTCCCGTGGGTTTAATATTGATTACCCTCTGTCTGGCCATCGCGACTCTAAGCCGGTGTGCCGCCGATTTGCACTGGTTATTGGTCCGTGCGGACTGGCTTCGTGTCTCTGTGGCGGCCTGGTCGACGGCCTATGCCGGATTGACTGTCTGGCTGTTTATGGCGGTGTTGTATGGGCGGGGGAATTCGAATCGGAGTGTACGTCTTTGATGCTGTATTGTTGTATTGAGCTGGCTGTCTTGTCCCCTCGGGAGTGTCCTGAATGCTGATTGATCAAGTCCGGTTGGCTGAATTAATGCAGGCGCTGAACCTGACACCCGAAGAGATTGCAGAGAGGTTGGCTTTTCTTCGATTCAGCGAGAATGACCGAAAAGCCATGCAGGTGCTTAAACCGGCCATCACCGAAGGTTGGCACGCTCAGGAAGCTGATTTTTATGCTCATTTGGCCCGGTTTGGGGAACCCAGTCGCCAACTGAGCGATGTGACCAGTCTGGAGCAGCTGCGCGATGCCCACCGGCGTTATTTCGACGAGCTGAGCAAGGCCACTTTCACGCCCGCCTATGTCGAGGGTCGTTTAAAAGTCGGTTTGGTGCATCAGCACATTGGTTTGGCCCCCAAATGGTATCTCGGTGCTTTCAGTCATGTGTTCGAGCAGGTTCTGCCGATCATCTGGGAGAAATGCGACGGCGAGCGGGAGCAGGTGCTGTCGACCATTGCTGCTCTCTACAAATTGATTCAGTTCGACATCACGCTCTCGTTGGACACTTACTTCCATATTGAACACCAAAGCACGCTTCAGGCGGAAGACCAGCAGGCGTTGGCGCGGCATGCGTTGGAATCCAGCATCAATGGTGTGTTCATGGTCGATATGCGCACCGAGGCGAGTGTCATCACCTATGTGAATCCGGCGTTCGAGCGCATTACCGGGGTGAGCGCGCAGGAGGCTTTGGGGCTTCCCTGTGTATTCTCCTCTCCGGACCAGGAAATGACTTACGACAGCCCTCAGCTGTTCGAAACCCAAAAGGCGATCCAGGCCGGGCGTGACGGCCTCACCATGCTTAAAGGGTTCACCCGTGAAGGCGAGCCCTTCTGGATTGAACTGTTTCTGTCTCCGTTGCAGGGCGACGGCGGCAAGGTGACTCATCAGGTGGGTATTCTGCATGACGTCACCTCGAACAAGCAGGCTGAAAGCCAATTAAAATTCCAGGCGACGCACGATGCCCTGACTAAAATTCCCAATCGGGCCTATCTCGACAGTGCATTGGGTAAGGCCATGCAGGAAGCCAAACGATTGCAAAAGGAAGTGGCGGTGTTGTTTCTGGATCTCGACCGCTTCAAGGTGATTAACGACAGCCTCGGTCACAGCAGTGGCGACGAATTGCTGCGCCAGGTCGCGAAGCGGTTGCAGGGTTGTTTGCGTGAGCGAGATCTGGTGTCGCGTCTGGGCGGTGATGAGTTTGTCATTCTGGCCACCCAGGTGGCGCCGCATACGGCCCAGCATATTGCGGAAAAAATACTGGTCGCATTGGAACCGGCTTTCGATATCTTCGGGCAAACGCTTTATATCAGCAGCAGTATCGGCATCAGTTTATACCCCAGTGACGGTGCCGATCAGGACGAGTTGCTGGCGTTCGCCGACGCGGCTATGTACAGCGCGAAAGCGGCGGGCCGGAACACCTTTCGTTTTTATGCCACGGGTATGAACGCGGCGGTGCGCAAGGAGTTGGAACTGGAAAACGATTTGCGTGAAGCGGTGGAGCAGGAGGCGTTCGAGCTGTATTACCAGCCCAAACTGGACGTTGCCACCGGCAAAATGGTGGGAATGGAAGCATTAATTCGCTGGCAACATCGCGAGCGGGGCTGGGTGAGCCCGGCGGAGTTTATCCCATTGGCCGAGTCCACTGGTTTGATTGCGAGAATCGATGCCTGGGTGCTGAACGAAGCGGTTCGCCAGTTGGGTGTGTGGCGGGAGCGGGGAATGGAATTGGTGCCTATCGCCATTAACGTTTCCACCCGGGATTTCACCAGCGGTGGCGTGCTTAACCGACTGGAACAGATACTGGCGCATACCCAACTGGAGCCGGGTTTACTGGAGCTGGAAATTACCGAAACCACTCTGATGCAGGATGTCGATGGCACAGCCCCTTTGCTGGCTGCGATTAAAGACCTGGGTGTTAGCCTGGCGGTGGACGATTTTGGGACCGGTTATTCCAGCCTGAATTATTTAAAGCGTTTGCCAATCGATGTGCTGAAAATCGATCAATCATTTGTATCAGACATTGGCGCCGATGAAGACGATACCACCATCGTGTCTGCCATCATCGCCCTGGCTCACAGCCTGCGTTTGAAAGTGGTGGCCGAAGGCGTCGAAACCGAGGCTCAGGCCCACTTTCTGGCGGAGCAGGGGTGCGATATGAATCAGGGTTACTTGTACAGTCGCCCGTTGCCTGCGGATAAGCTTTTTGAATATTGGTTGGCGACCCGACAAGAGGAAATACAAGCCGGAGATTAAAAAAACAATCCAGTTTCCAGCTTGGCTTCTTCGCTCATCATGTCCTGCTGCCAGGGCGGGTCGAATACCAGTTCCACGTCCGTGGTTTCCACATAGGGAACCTGGGCCAGCTTGGCTTTTACGTCGTCCACCAACACCTGGCCCATGCCGCAGCCCGGTGCGGTCAACGTCATGTCGACTTCGACGTGGTGGCTGTTCTGGTTGATTTTCATTTTGTACACCAGACCCAGGCTGACAATATTGACCGGTATTTCCGGGTCAAACACCGTCGACAGGGCTTCCCACACCTGATCAGAGCTGATCGAGCCGTCTTCGGGTGGGTCGAATTGCAATTCGTTATTGCTCAGACCCAGGGCTTGGGCGTCTTTGCCTTCCACGCGGACCAGATTGCCCTTGTGCAGTACCGTATAGCTGCCACCCAGAGCCTGGGTGATTCGGACTTCCGTACCAGCCGGGATGACAACCGGATCACCGGAGGGCACCTGTCGACCATGGCAGTCACGTTGCAGAATCTTGTATTCATCGGAAGTAGTTTGCGGCTTCTTGGCGTTGGGTGCCTTGATGGTGAGTTGCTTGCCCAGGCGCTCCTCGGTCAACCCGATTTCCAAATCGTCCAGATAGGGCAGGCTGCGGCTGTCCAGATAAAGGACCAGATCACCATATTGCAGGCGTTTGTCATTCGCCTTCTCGTCGCCGGGACGGCAATAGGCGAGACAGGTTTCCGCCATGCGGGTACCTGGATGGGTAACAAACAGCCGGGCGGCTATGCCCTCCACCTTTTGCTTCTTCAGCAGGTCCGACAGAAAATCCCGAGCCGGGTCGGAAAGATGAATAGAAATGTCCATGCCTTGTTCCATAACCGAGTGTCGAGTTCGAAGGGCAATACCCGAGTGTTTCACTCGGGTATTGTGGGGGAGTGCAGCCTGGGGTTCAAGGGCGGTAACTTACCCAGGAACCCCTAACCGGTCAGAGCGGTTTGCTGACGGTGGGGCCAGCCAGCTCTTCCGCCGGTTTGAGGTTGGGCATGAAAATGCCTTTGACCACCTGCCAGCCGACCGCCAGGGCGCCAACGATAAAGACCACGTCGCCGAAGGTTCTTACCCAGCGCAGTGTCACCAGAATGTCGGACTGCAACATGGCTTCGCTGCGTGCATACCACATACCTTCGCTTGCACTGGCCGCGAACTGGATCAGGCCGATGGGCAGGAGGCTGGTGGCGAGCATTAGGACCAGACCGGCGTTGAGCCACCAGAAGCCGGTTTTCATCAGCTTCTCGTCAAATACCAGGCCGGGACGGATATAACGCAGCACCAGCAAAATGAAGCCCAGTGCGAGGAAACCGTAGACTCCGAACAGGGCGGCGTGAGCGTGAGTGGCGGTAGTGTTCAAGCCCTGCACATAGTAGAGCGCGACCGGAGGGTTGATCATGAAACCGAACACCCCGGCGCCGAGCATGTTCCAGAAGGCGACCGCGACAAAGAAGATCAGAGGCCAGCGAACGTTCTCCATCCAGGGGGCTCGGTTTTTCAGGCGCCAGTTTTCCCAGGCTTCGTATCCGAGGACGACCAGCGGGACGACTTCCAGCGCACTGAAGGAAGCGCCCACGGCCATGACCGGAGTGGTGGTGCCGGAGAAGTAGAGGTGGTGGAAGGTGCCTGGAACACCACCCAACATGAACAGGGAAGCCGACGCCAGACTGGCCGATGTTGCCACCCGACGGGAAACCAGACCCATGCTGCAGAAGATGAAGGCCAGAGCTGTGGTGGCGAACACTTCAAAGAAGCCTTCTACCCAGAGGTGTACGATCCACCAACGCCAGTATTCCATGATGGAAATGTGGGTCCGTTCACCGTAGAAGAAGCCCGCGCCGTAGAAGAGACCGATGGCCACTACCGAAGCGGTCAACAGCGCCAACAGGTGTTTGTCGCCTGGTTGTCTCAGGGCGGGAACGATGCCGCGCAGCATCAATACCAGCCAGAATACGATGCCGGTGAACTTACCGATCTGCCAAAGCCGACCAAGATCCACGAATTCATAACCCTGGTGGCCCAGCCAGAAATTCCATTCGGGAGGCATGATCTGCGCGATAGCCAGGTAACTGCCCGCGAAGGTACCGGCAACCACGGCCACCAGCGCCCAGAACAGAATATCGACGCCCAATTTTTGGAATTTGGGGTCTTTCCCGCCGTTGATAATAGGGGCCAGGAAGAGGCCCGCCGCCAGGAAGCCGGTGGCGATCCAGAACAGGGCCGATTGAATGTGCCATGTACGGGCCAGCGAATAAGGCAGCCATTTCGAGAGTTCAATGCCGTAGAAACCCTGGCCTTCGACCGTGTAATGGGCGGTCAACCCACCGAGCATCACCTGGACGGCGAACAGGCCCACCACCAACAGCAGATACTTGCCCAAAGCGCGTTGAGACGGAGTAATTTTAAAAGTGGTCAAGGGGTCTTTGATGGGCGCTTCAGGCTCTTCTTCGTCTTCACGACGCAGGAAGGCCCAGGCCCAGACCAGACCACCGACACCGGCGATCAAAAGCACAACGCTGATGACGGACCACATGACATTTTCACCGGTGGGCCGGTTGTCGATCAACGGTTCGTGGGGCCAGTTATTGGTGTAGGTGGCTTCGCTGTCGGGGCGTTCCGTAGCGGCGGCCCAGGCGGTCCAGAAGAAAAATTGCGCCATTTGCGCGCGGCGTTCCGCGCTGGGCAGGGTGTCTTCCTTCATCGCGTAGTGTTCGCGGGTTTCACGATAGGCCGGGTCGTTGCCGAACAGGCGATCATAATAGGCGGCCACTTCGGCAATGGCTGCCACGCGCCGGTCACCGAGCGTCAGAACATTCTGCTCCGCGTTGAAGGTATTGGTGCGGTAGGCGGTTTTGAGTTCATATTGCAGGGCATTTTGCTCGCGGCCGTCCAGTTCCTCGTAGGAACGTCCATACTCGTCCTGCGCTGCCAGTTCCAACCACGCCAGTAGTTCACGATGCAACCAGTCGGCTGTCCAGTCCGGGGCCTGGTAGGCGCCGTGGCCCCAAATCGAGCCCACCTGCATGCCGCCCATGGACTGCCAGGCTGTCTGGCCGTCCAGAATGCTTTCCTCCGTCATCAATAACTCGCCGGATTCGGAAACCACCCGGTCCGGAATGGGTGGCGCCTTGCGGTACACCTCGGTACCGAAATAGCCCAGCATGGCGAATGCCACTCCCAAAATGAGAATGAGCAATAGCCAGAGTCGGCGGTAATTAGCCATGGTGTCTGCCTCCTGAACGGTAGCAAGGGAAAAGGGGGTTTGGGGTGGGTGTGCGGTCTAGGGGTGGGTGGCGCATTATGAGCTCCTTGGTCCGGGATATACGATGTCGGGCTTCTAAAGCGAAGGTCGGGTTGAAGCCTCGGATCGCTCCTATTAAACATCTATTTAATATGAATGTTAATAGGAGGGGCGAAAAAAGTACTCCTTTGGTGCATAAAGTTGAGCTGGATCAATTTCGCTTGAAATGGCGGATAGTATGAGAGTTTGCCCTAGTACACCGCTGGCGCATGATATTGGTGGCTGGTAGTATTAACCGTTATCTGAGATGAATGTTAGGTGGTGGGGAATCCCCGCTGCCGACCAGGAGCCCTGTTTATGCACATAACGCGCTATTCCGACTATGCCCTGCGTGTATTGATCTTTCTGTCGGCCGATCCGGGCCGCCTGACCACTATTCAGGAAATCGCCGACAGCTACGACATTTCCAAAAGCCACCTGATGAAAGTCGTGCACCAGTTGAACCGACTTGGTTACATTGAAACCATAAGAGGCAAGAACGGTGGGTTACGCCTGCAACGGGATCCGGCGGACATCAATATCGGCGTGGTCTTCCGGGAAACGGAACAGGACATGAACCTGGTGGAGTGTTTTGCTTCGAATAACGGATGTCGCATCACTCCCATCTGCGGGCTGAAGGGGGTGTTGGCGGAAGCACGCACCTCTTTTCTGAAAACGCTGGATAAATACACCCTGAAAGACCTGGTCGCCGACAAGGACAGCCCTCAACTGTTGAGGATGTTGAAAATCAGTTAAAAAAACGGCTTCAGTCTGTTTCCAGGGAGAGGAAAAAGGCCGGCCAGTCTTATTCGGGCGTAGGGAGAGAACCAACGACCCGCTCCAGGCAAGGTTCAGAATTACCGGGAGCGGGCCGTCCAGACTGACCGGTCGCACTAAGTGTCAGTGCATTCGAGGGGCAGTATAACCAGCCATGTTCGGCTGGTTTTGACACAGGTCAAGAGCCGGGGCCATTTGTGTTCGTTCAGAGCGTTAAACCGGTTTGAACAGAACGTTGTTCTCAAGATGGATGTGTTCCATCAAATCGGTTCGGAATTCATCCAGACCCGCATACAAAGCGCGCCAGGTATTACAGGCGTTCACCGGTGGCGTTATGTCGTTGGTGAGATCCAGCAGGGATTGCAATGCATCGCCATGTTGGTCGTGTTCCATCTCCATCACCCGTATCGGCCCCTGCGCTTCCGCGAACATCCCGCGCTTCAGAATGGGAAACAGAATTTGCTCTTCCTTCATCATGTGGCTTTCCAATTCCTGTTGCATGATCTGCAGATGATCCGCCAGCCCAACCGGACATTCCGGACGTTCGCCGTGGACTGCTTCCACGCGGCGAGCCAACCGGATCAGTTCCGGTAATTGTCGCCGATGTTTCTGGTGAAAGTTTTCGAAAATATAATCCGTCAACTCCGCTTTATCGGCCGGGTTCCAGTCTGTTGCCTGTATCGTCGTCAAGGCTTCAAGCTGTTCCAATACCGGCTCGGGGGCGATGTTTTTCAGCTTTAGCGCGTTGGCCAGTGTTTGGTGTCCACCGCAGCAGAAGTCCAGTTTATATTGTCTGAATACGGCGGTTGCTCCAGCCATTTGTGTCGCCAGTTCGCCCAGTGATTGGTCAAGTAAAGACGATTGGGTTTGGGTCATGTTGCGTGTCCTCGGAGTGATAATGGTCAATCACCAGTGCAGTAGATGTGCCAAGCTTGAACCCTGTTTATTTACGGGATTATTGACGTGACCGGGGTCTTTATGACCCCATCGAGGTAGGGTCGCTTTGACCTTTTGCTGTCAATATGACCTCATCCAAACAGCGGTATGATTCTATGGAAACCCTTCCTCCTTACGGAGCCGGTTTGATCGCGGACCTGACAGTTGACCTGCCTTCGGCCGTTCGCTTGCAACGCTTGGTGGCCACATTGAAACAATGGTTCCAATGCGGTGCCGTTGTGTTGTTGCGGTTGGAAGACGATGTGCTGCGTCCAATAGCGTTGGACGGTTTGGTGCACGAGGCACTCGGCCGCCGATTTCCAGTGGCGGATCACCCCCGCCTCGCCAGCCTGTTGCGAGCCCGTGAACCGTTGCGTTTTGATCCCAATACCGAACTGCCCGATCCCTATGACGGGCTGCTGATAGACATGCGGAACCAACCACTGCCTGTGCACGACTGCATGGGTATTTCGCTGCATGTGGAAGGGGAGCTCTGGGGTGTGCTCACGCTGGATGCACTCAAACCGGGGACCTTCGGTACTGATGCGGTTACACAATTGGCTTTGGTGAGCCTGTTGGTGGAAGCGGCGATTCGAATGGGGCGTCTGGAGGAATCACTCAAGGGGCTGACTCGTGTACGGGCGACTCATCAGGAGGGCAATGGGCGCATCGAAGGTACGGCCGGTGGCGAAATTATCGGTCACAGTCCGGCCCTGAAATCTCTGTTGTCGGAACTGGCCGTGGTGGCTGAATCCGATCTGCCGGTATTGCTATTGGGTGAAACCGGCGTTGGCAAAGAGTTGTTTGCCCGAAGGCTTCACCAGTGGTCTTCAAGGGCGGATAAACCATTGGTGCAGGTTAACTGCGCGGCGTTGCCGGAAAACCTGGCCGAAAGTGAGTTGTTCGGGCATGTTAAAGGCGCTTTCTCCGGCGCAGCCAATGCCCGCCCCGGAAAGTTTGAAGCCGCCGAGGGTGGTACTTTGTTGCTGGATGAAGTGGGCGAGCTGCCTTTAACCGTGCAAGCCAAACTTTTGCGTACCTTGCAGAACGGCGAGATTCAGAGGCTGGGCTCGGACAAACCCAGTCGGGTGGATGTGCGCATCATCGCCGCCACCAATCGCGACCTGGCCCGCGAAGTTCGCGATGGCCGGTTCCGGGCGGATCTTTATCATCGCCTGTCTGTTTATCCGTTGCCCATTCCCCCGTTGCGTGAGCGCCGTGAGGACATCCTGCCTTTGGCTGGATATTTTCTGGAGCTGAATCGCACCCGTCTGGGTGTTCGAAGTTTTCATCTGTCACCTTCTGCGGAAGAGGCACTGTGTAATTATCATTGGCCGGGAAACATCCGGGAGCTGGAGCATGTTATCAGTCGGGCGGCGTTGAAAGCCTTGACGCAGGGGATGGACCGGTCGGATATCATCTCCTTGCATCCAAGCTGGCTTAACCTAGATGGTTCAGAGCTTCCACAGCCACCTACAGCTCAAGCGTTTACTGAGGAGTTCGCTGGTGAATTACTGTCAATGAAACAAACCATCGAGCTGGCTCAGCGCCAGCAGATTAAAAAAGCTTTGGATATAGCGAATGGAAATTGGAGGCAGGCGGCGTCACTATTAGAAGTGGATGCCAGCAACCTCCGCAGAATGGCACGCCGGTTGGGGGCTTTGTAACCCAACAGGCTCCGTTATTAAAATGGCAGGTCCATCGCCTTGCAAATAAACCGCATCAATGGCTTGGTGTCGTTAAGTGTGGCTATCACCTCGTCGAAAAATCCAGATTGATAGGCAAAGCCCGCACCTTCATGCCTCATGGCAAAGAAACTTTTTCGCTTGATGTCTTCAATATAAGGCAGGTCCCTTTCGAACCCCTTTGGAGGGCGGGACAGACCGTCTCCGGCGATGCCACCGAAGGTGGTATTCAGTGTTTTGTCTTCGGTCACCTTTTTCCACTCGGCCGGATGCGTTCTGATACGATCCCGAATTTTATAGAGCGCATCGGCCGGTGGTTGCCAGATTCCACCACCGAAAATCACTTCATCGGTGCCGAGGTGAATGTAGAATCCCGGCGCGTGGGCGTCTTTTCCTGCTTCGTGCCGGAATTGGCAGGCGACGTGTTCTTTGTAGGGTGTTTTGTCCTTGGAGAAACGCACATCCCGGTAGATCCGAAACATTGACCCGCCGTTTCCTCTTGGGTCGGCTACGTAATGTTTGGAGATTCCCTTCAATGGTGTCGACATGGCGGTGATGAAGTCAGTCATCGGTCCCACTACGTCGTTTTTGTAGCGGGGTTTGTTGTCGGCAAACCATTCTTTGTTGTTGTTCTTTTTCAGGTCGAGCAGAAATGTCTGAACATTGGGTTCGAAATGATTAAAGGATTGAGTAGTCGTCATGTCTAATGTTCCTCCTTAACGATTCTGGTTGGAAAGTCGGTTTATTTTTTTGATCAGCACTTTTCGCTCGGCGCTGTTGGCACTGAGTTCCAAGGCGTTTTTATAGGCGGTTTGAGCTTCCTCGTTCTGATTCAACGCTTCCAAAAGATGGGCCTGGGTAATGTGGTAACCGAGATACTGAGTTAACCGGGGCTGGTCCGTTTCGAGCTTGCTCAGGGCTTCAAACGCCTGGGGGGGCGTCCCCGGTGGCATACCACAGGGCAACCACGCGATTCAGCCGTACAATCGGCGATGGCTGAATATCCTGTAGCAGGTTGTATAGAAGCAAAATTTGTTTCCAATCCGTTACTTCAAATGTCGCTGCCTGGTTGTGAAGTGCAACGATAGCGGCCTGTAACTGGTAGGGGCCGGCGCGACCCAATTGGAGGGCCTGTGTCAAATGATAATCGGCCAGTTGTATCAATTGTTGGTCCCACAGAGCTCGGTCCTGGTGTTCCATCGGAACCAACTCCCCCAGGGGGCTGAGCCGGGCATGATGCCGTGCCCGATGTCCTATCATGAGCGCCAGAAGCCCCTGGGTTTCGGCATGTTCCGGTGCCAGTAGATGAATGGATCGCGTCAGGTGAATATCAGGCGCAGCAGGGCATCCTCGGCGAAGTCCTGCTCTTTGGCGGCCTGCTCCAGGTGTTGGGCGCTGTAGTGTTCGGCCACTTCCATTTCATGGGCGATGTAGGGTGCAAGCTTGTCCCACCGATGCTGCTTTCGGAAGTGATCGATGGCCAGACGATGCCCGACCCGGTCCAGCCAGGCTCCGGGTTCATCCGGGATGCCCTGACGGGACCAGTCTTCCAGCGCCCGGCTGCAGGCTTCCTGAAGACAGTCTTCGGCCAAGTCCAGCGAATGAACGCGACGCACCAGGCTCGCCAAGGCGGTGGGATAATGCTTGCGTATGGCCTGTGCCACCATGCTAGCGCGCTACTCGATGTGGTTTTTTACTGGTCTTACTTCGACTTTTGTGCCGTTCGGCATAGGAATCATACCGGCCAGCTCGATGGCCTGATCCAGATGATCGCAGTCGAACAGGTAGTATCCGACCAACACCTGGCAGGTCGAAGATATGCCCATGCCGGACGGCTCGACCTACAGCATGATCAAAGGAGGTGAGGAGGGAATCGGAGGTATTGTCGAGAATGCGCAAGCAACCGCCGGTAGTGGCGGTTGGGGGTTCTACATTACGGTGGATTCTGTCGACGATGTGCTGGCGCGGGTCGAATCCCTTGGCGGGCGTGTGTTGTCTCCCGCTTTCGATGCCCCGGGTGTCGGACGGATGGCTGAGATTGCGGACCCGGACGGCGGGCGATTTTCGGTTATTACTTACGAATCCAGAGCGGACTAGCAGGCTGGTCAGATTCGCGTTCCATGCCTAAGATAGACTCATGACTGATCGCGAATTCAATCATTTACACCAAGAGGTGCTCGCCTGCACTTTGTGCCGCGAGCACCTGCCTCTCGAACCCAGGCCGATTCTGCAAATCGACCCTCGTGCCCGAGTACTGGTGGCTGGTCAGGCACCCGGCGTTAAAGCCCATGAAGCCGCCAAGCCATTCGCGGATGCCAGCGGCAAAAAGCTGCGCTCCTGGATGGGGGTGGACGACGAGACGTTCTACGATGCAAGCCGCGTTGCCATTCTTCCCATGGGGTTTTGCTATCCGGGAAAGGGGAAGTCCGGCGATAGTCCGCCCCGACCGGAATGCGCCCCGACCTGGCGGGAACGGATATTGGCGGCGTTACCCAATATCGAAGTCACTCTGATCATTGGAAAATACGCGCTGGACTGGCATCTGGCCGGTCAATACAAGACTTTAACCGAGGCGGTCCGAGACGGGGCTGATCCCGACCGTGGAATCTTTCCGATGCCGCACCCCAGCCCGCGAAACATAGCCTGGCTGAAACGCAACCCCTGGTTCGAGGAGGAGCGGCTACCAGCTTTGCAAAAAGCTATCGCCGAAGCGTTAAGCTGAGTCTTACCGTCATGGTACAGTGATTCGCTCACAGTGTTTTTCATGGAAATCACTATGTCTTTTGTCATTCATACCAATAAAGAACGTCTTGATTTGGACGTTATTCACGGCTACCTCAGCCAGTCTTATTGGAGTCCTGGCATATCCCGAGAGAAAGTGGCAACGGCCATTGAGAACTCATTGTGCTGGGGTGTATTTGACGGGAAAAGCCAGGTCGGTTTTGCTCGGGTTATTACCGATCAGAGCAGTTTTGCCTACCTGGCCGACGTTTTCATCCTCCCCGAATACCAAGGCCAGGGTCTCGGAAAGCGCTTGGTTTCCTGCATAATGGACGACGAACGCCTTCAGGGCCTACGCAGCTTCATGTTGGGCACGAGGGACGCACATGGGCTTTATGCGCAATATGGTTTCCAACGCTACGATGATTTGAATCGGTTGATGATAAAAAGGGCTCAGCCTTCCCCCGGCCAGGCGTCCAGCTCGTCCTGATAGACCCAGCGGTTTTTGATTTTCTGGAAGCGGGAGATTTCGTGGAGTTCCTGCTCTTTGCCGTCATCCACATATCGGGCTTTGAATTCCACATAGCCTTTCTTGAAACCCGTTTTACTGCGCAGCACCTCCAAACCCTTCCATTCGGTGCCTTCCAGATCCGAAGGCTGCAGGTTAGGGCAGGTTTTCGGGTGCCAGGTTGAGATCAGATAAGGGTGATTGCGCATAACGAAGGCGGTATAGCGGCTGCGCATCAGGGTTTCCGGGTCCGGCGCGGGGGCTCCGGCTTCTATGTACCGACCACAGCACTTTTGGTAGTCGTTCCCACGGCCGCAGGGGCAGGCTTGGCTCATTGAACACTCCTTGAGGATTCGATCAGTCCACCGATGGCCCGCGCTAGTTGTTCGGACCGGCTTGGGTGGCGCAACACCTTCAAAATTAATCCGGAAAGGCCAGGCTGCAACGCAAGGCCCTGAACGACTCGGTTAAACCCATCCTGGTCCGCCAGGTGTGCCAGGCGGTCCAACGCGACCAGGCTGAGTTCTGTGTCCTGCAGCAGAGAGGGGTGGCGAGTGAGGAGCGCAAGCACCAGATCGAGATGATCGGGGTGGCGATTCAATACCTGGGCCGCGAACTCCTGCACCAAACCCCTTGCGTCTGATTGAGACAGCGCTCGCAGGGCGGCGGTATCCACTTTGGCATCCTGGTGGTTGTTGGCCAGGGCAATCACCGCTTCGACCAGAGGTAGCGCCGGTCGTTGGTGCTCCAACGCTTCCAGCACTGCCAAACAGGGCTCGAACGGCAGGTCCGACAGCCGCCTTGCCAATGCTTTTGTGTCGGTCTCATTCAGGCGCTCCAGAGTATCGGCGATGCCCTGAATACCCAGTGTCTGCCAGCCTTCCACCGGGCCCGGTTGAGTCAGGTAGCGTCGCGCCTGCTGATAGTGCTCGCTCGGCTCCGCGCCCAATAGTCGTCCGGCGCGGGCATGAAGGGCTGCCATTTTTCCGGGGGTGGGCGTGAATTGATAGGGATGGTCGGTCAGTAACCGTTGGCGTTCTTTTGCATCTGTTGTAGTCAGGGCTTTGTTGAAGCGGTTGAGTACATCGGTCTGTACGGCAATGGGCAGGCTGGCCTGCTCATCCAATGGCAGTTTCATGAACCAGATCGAGTGCTGTTCGGTCTGGTCGGGATTCCACATAAACAGGACGAGCCAGGCGTGCCCGAGGTGAGGGTAGGGGTAGGCGCCTCCGGTATCGAAGCTCTGCCAATCGTCTTTGCTGAGTTTGCGCAGTTGGCTACCTAGGTCGAACACCCGGTAGCGGGCTTTTGATAGCTCCAGGAACTGTCCCAATGTCTTGCTCTGTATCATGCGGCTCCCAAACTGGATCGGTACGGCAATGGGCGGCAGAGTGTACACCAAATCACTTTTTCCGTCCCTGACAAGGCAGTCCACAGCTACTAGAATGGGCAGCCTTTGAAAATGACCATCGGCGCCAGCTGTAAATGGGTTCTGGCGGGACTATAGCGCCCCTGACAGGAGCAGATTGTTGTCTGATTTATCCGAGCTGTTAAACGAATTGGAAGCCGAGCTACGTCGGCTGGATCACTGGTGCGATGTACCCCCGTCACCGGAGGCGATGGCCAGCACCCAGCCTTTCGCCATTGATACGCTAAGCCTGCCAGAGTGGCTGCAATGGGTTTATCTGCAGCGCCTGCGGGCTTTGCTGGACGCGGATATGCCGCTGCCAAACGGGGCTTTGGTTAAGCCTTATGCCGAGGAATATTTCGCGCAATCCCGTGAACCGGTGGGTGAATTGATCGTGATTATTGAGCGAATTGATGCCTACCTGGGGTGATACTAGAAATATTTCATCAGGAGTCCGAATTCAGCCGTCGAGGGGTCCGGCGTTTCGGGTAAGGGAATGCTCACTTCGTAGTCCGAACCGGGCACTTCGACGAGTGTCTGGCTATTTTTGAGGAGTTGAATGTCGTCCAGTATCCAGGTCAGGTTCCCCCCTGGGGTCATCAATTCCACTCTGTCTCCCACGCGGAACTTGTTTTTGGCGCGGAGTAATAACCTGTCTCCATCAATCCCCATGGCTTCGGCGACGAACTGTTGTTGGTGGGACACCGCGCGACCTTCCTCGTAATTCTGATAGGCGTCGTGTGTGTGGCGTCGATAGAAACCTTCTGTGTAGCCCCGGTTGGCGAGGTGGTCCAATTGGTAGAGTAAGTCAGGATTGAAAGGCCTGCCTGAAGCCGCGTCGTCGATGGCCTGGCGATAGACTTGGGCGGTGCGGGCCGCGTAATAGTGAGACTTTGTCCGACCTTCGATCTTCAATGAGGTGATGCCCAGGCGAACCAGCCGCTCCACATGTTCTATGGCGCGAAGGTCTTTTGAATTCATGATGTAGGTGCCGTGCTCATCCTCCCAGGCTGGCATCAGTTGGCCGGGGCGGCTGGGGTCTTCCAACAGAAAAAGCTCTGAGGTGGGAGCTTGGTCGGTAGCGATGGTCTCGGTGCCGGGCTCCCAACGTTCGACCGTCTGGGGGATAAGGTCGCCGCTGGCATCGGTGGTTGCCGGATGGGCTTTGTAGGACCAGCGGCAAGCGTTGGTGCAGGTGCCTTGGTTGGGGTCTCGATGGTTGATGTAGCCCGAGAGCAGGCAGCGGCCGGAGTAGGCCATGCACAAGGCGCCATGGACGAAGACTTCCAATTCCATTTCCGGCACCTGTTGGCGGATTTCCTCGATCTCGTCCAGTGACAGTTCCCGCGACAGTATGACCCGCTCTATTCCCTGCCGTTGCCAGAATTTCACAGCGGCCCAATTGACGGCGTTCGCTTGAACCGACAGGTGAATCGGCATCTCGGGCCAGCGGTCCCGTACCAGCATGATCAGACCGGGGTCGGACATGATCAGTGCGTCGGGTGCCAGTTCGATCACCGGTTCGATATCGCGAAGAAAGGTCTTAACCTTGGCGTTATGAGGTGCGACATTGCTGGCGAGGTAAAATTTCCGACCGAGTGAATGCGCTTCTTTTATCCCGGTTTCGAGGTTGGCGAATTTGAAGTCATTTTCCCGGACCCTCAGGCTGTAACGGGGCAGGCCTGCATAGACGGCATCCGCTCCGTAGGCGAATGCGAATCGCATGTTACGAAGGGTGCCCGCCGGGGACAGGAGTTCGGGGGAGGTCGTCATGGGGTCTCGTGCCATTCGAAAAACGGCACATTCTAAGGCGGGGCGGGAAGGCGATACTGAGGTGGATCAAGGTTTTGTTAGATCAAGGCATTAATGTCCACTTTTTCCTTGATGGGATCGAGTGCATGGAGGATGCGGTCCTGATTGCCGGGTTTGGACAGATCCACCAAGCGTAACGGCACAGGTTGGTTGAGTTTGCGGTTATAAAACAACCGGACCGTGGGTTCCAACTGGCTGTGTTCGTTGATTTCCACGACTACGCCCATCAAGCCGCTCTCCAGCTCCACCAGGGAGCCCACCGGATAAATACCCATGCATTTGATGAAAGTTTCCACCAGCCGCCGGTCGAGATGATGTTCCGACCATTCGAGCAGCTTTTTCATTGCCGCTGTCGGTGGTATGCCGCGGTGATAGACCCGGTCCGAGGTGATGGCGTCATAAACGTCGACAATGGCCGTCATTTTGCCGTATTCCGAAATTTCATCGCCTTTCAGGCCATGGGGGTAACCAGAACCGTCGATTTTTTCATGGTGTTGTGCGGCGACACAGACCGTCAACGGGGAAATGCCCGGTGTGTGTTTCAGGATTTGCTCACTGAACAGGGCATGGCGTTTGATGATTTCGAATTCTTCATCATTCAGCCGTCCGGGTTTGTGGAGGACTTTGTCCGGGATCTTGATCTTGCCGATATCGTGCAGCAGCGCACCGACCATGATGTCGTGAAGTATGGCTCGATCAAACTTGCGGTAGCGACCATAGACGGACATCAGGACCGCCAGGTTGACCGAATGCTCCATTAAGTAAGCGTCCTTGTGGCGGATACGGCCCAGGCTTGCCAGAGCGTTGTGGTTCCTCAGGACGGATTCGAGCAGGTTGTCCGCCACGTCATTCACCGAGTCGACATTGATGGACCGGCCCAGTTTGACGTCCCCCATAACCGAGTCGATCAGGGTCTTGGCCTCGCTATGCACCTCCTCCGCCCGGTGGCGCTCTACTTGTAGCTCGACTCTCGGGCGGTTGTAGTGCGCCTGAAGTCCGACTTCCTGCAGAGCCGCCTCGTTTTGTCGGTCTATCTCCTCCAGCGGAATGCCGTCGGGGGAGTCCAGACCTTTGTCAGTGTCGATATAGAGTTCATGCACGCCCAGTTTGCGAATTTTGTCGATCACTTCCTCGGAGCCGATCTTCCCCTTCCGGCTGTAGTTGTAATGGGGAATCCAGTCGGTATTCATATCGGATATATACATACCGACCTTCAGGCTGGTGACTGGAATACGCTTGATCATGGTCGGGCGGGCCAGGCTACTGCTATTGGTTTCACAGTTTAATACAAAATGAGGCAGGGTGGGGCTCGAACGAGCGGGCAGGGATATCAGGGAAATAAAAAAGGCGGGAGAGCCCCGCCTTGTTCCAAGCGCCGGTATGCCGGCTCCTGGCATGCCTTATTTCGCGAAGTTCTCGGCTGCGAATTCCCAGTTGACCAGCTTCCAGAAAGCGGCCAGGTAGTTCGGGCGGGAATTGCGGTAGTCGATGTAGTAGGCGTGTTCCCACACGTCGACGGTCAGGATCGGAGTCTGACCTTCGGTGATAGGGGTGCCAGCATTGCTGGTATTAACGATTTCCAGGGAACCATCGGTGTTCTTGACCAGCCAGGTCCAGCCGGAGCCGAAGTTACCGGCGGCTTTCTCGTCGAATTCCTTCTGGAACGCTTCGAAAGAGCTCCACTTGGCGTTGATGGCTTCGCCCAGGGCACCTGTCGGCTCGCCGCCGCCATTGGGGCTCAGGCAGTGCCAGTAAAAGGTGTGGTTCCAGATCTGAGCGGCATTGTTGAACACACCGCCGGAGGAAGATTTGATGATTTCTTCCAGGCTCTTGCCTTCAAACTCGGTACCCGGAATCAGGCCGTTCAGCTTGGTGACATAGGTGTTGTGGTGTTTGCCATGATGGTATTCCAGGGTTTCCTGGGAAATGTGCGGTTCCAACGCATTCTTAGCGTAAGGCAGTTCTGGCAATTCAAAGGCCATGGTTCTCTCCCTCTATGAGTTGTCTTACAGGGTTCTGTCTATTGTTTAGCGACTGGGGATACTGAGATCGGTCCAGACATTCCCGAAGTCGCCCGATAACTGGCTCGCCTGCCTATGATCAGGTCAGTCTTGCGGTGTTTCAAGGGCCGAGCATGCGATACTCTCTTTCTGATATTGCACAGCTATATTGGTCCGGTGGGGTTGTTTGATTTCAGCTATTAATACCATAGACACTTTAAATGAACATGACAGCGCTTGTCCCTGTCAGGGGGCACCCTATAATGGCTGCACGCTCACTTCAGGAACAGGTCGTTAACATGGCGGACTCCAAGCCAGTCAATGAATTACCCCGGATGGTTCCGGATCGCGATGAGATCCGTACTCGCAAAGGCGCTGCAGCCGAGACAGCGACGGCCAAGACCAAAGCGGCTCCCCCCAAGACAGCGGCTCCGGCTCCCCGTCGCACAGGCGGCGGCTCCATGGTTTGGGTGGCCTTGTTGGTTTTGCTGGTGGCAGCCACCGGGTTGGGCCTAATGGCCTACAGCCAGAGCCAGATGCTCGCGTCATACGAAGAACGGCTGCAACTGGCCGATGATCGTATTACCTCGCTTGAGCGCTCCATGAACGAAACCGGCGAGTCGGTCGCGATGAACGAAACCGCGATCAATGCCCAGTTTCGGGCGATCAAGTCGGAAACCGACATGCAAATGTCCGAGATCCGTAAGCTCTGGGATGTCGCCAACAAGCGCAACCGGGAGTGGATTGAAGAAAACCAACAGGCGATAGGGCAATTGCAGGCTGGCCTTCAGAGCCAGACCGAGAAACTGGCCGCCGCCAACACCCAGCTGGACAAGCAAAGTCAGTCGCTGCAGTCGCTGACCAGCCGTCTCGACACTCAGCAATCGGAACAGACCGCTGCTATCGAGGAAATCAGAAGCAGCCTCGCCGCATTGAACGAAGACCTAGAGTCGATCGATCTCAAATCGCTGGAGGAGCGTCTGATTTCCCTCACCCTGGCCCAGGAAACACTGCAACTGGAGCAGGGCGAGGTGCAGACCACTCAGCAGGCTTTGAATGAGACAGTCACCGAGTTGAACGAGACCATTCAGGCCATCGACGCCAGCCGACTGGACACCAACCGACGTCTGGTCACCCTGTCGGACAGGCTGCAGGCGCTGGAAGCCAAAGTCTCCGCTCCGGCACAGTAGGCTCGGTTCAATGATAGATACAAGGCTCCCACCCGGGAGCCCGTCTCTGATTTCGCTTGGCAGGCTAGTATGGAAAAACCCCTGAATCCCCGACAGGCGGCCATTGTTCGCCGCGTTGAGCAGTTGGGTCATGTCACCATCGATGATTTGGTCGACCTGTTCGAGGTAACCCCCCAAACCATTCGGCGGGATCTGACACTGCTTTCCGACGAAGGACTGATCGCCCGCTTCCACGGTGGCGCCAGCCCGGTGAACTCCACCGAGAACCTGTCCTATCAAGACCGCCAGATTCTCAATCAACCCGCCAAGGAACGCATTGCCGAGCAATTGGCCACCCAGATACCCGACCACGCCAGCCTGTTCATTAACATCGGCACCACCACCGAGACCATCGCCCGTGCGCTGATGAACCATACCGGCCTTCAAATTGTGACCAACAACCTTCACGTCGCTACCATCATGAGCCAGAAAGAGGATTTTCGGGTCATCATCGCCAGCGGTGAAGTGCGCTCACGAGACGGCGGGATTGTCGGTGAGGCGACGCTCGATTTTATTCGCCAGTTCAAGCTGGATTACGGCATTATCGGCATCAGCGGCATCGACGAGGACGGTTCCCTGCTCGACTACGACTACCGCGAAGTCAGAGTTGCCCAGACGATCATCGAACACAGCCGTCACGTCTTCCTGGCGGCGGACACCAGCAAGTTCGGTCGCCGAGCCATGGTGCGGTTGGGCAGCATCACCCAAGCTGATGCGGTGTTTACCGATCAGCCACCGCCGGAAACGATTCAGCAGATATTGGCGGATGCCGATGTGCGGTTGTATGTTTGCGAGGAAAAGAACGAGGCGGGTGCGGAGTGAAATGCGCCTCCCCGGCACCAGGGCAGGGGAGGGTTCAACCTAGACTTTAATTATGAGAATGCAACGCTTCGTTCAATTCCACGGCATTCTTATTGGTCAGGCACTCAACCCGGCCAGTTTCAGCGTTACGCCAGAACAGCAAACCGGAATGTCCGGCTAACTCCCGAGCCTTCACGGTTTTTACCGGCTGCTTTTTCTCATCCAGCATGGTGACTTTGGTGCCAGCGGTAATGTACAGACCCGCTTCCACCGTGCAACGATCGCCCAACGGAATGGCGACACCGGAGTTAGCACCCAGCAGGCAGTTTTTGCCCATCGAGACCACCACCTTACCGCCGCCCGACAGAGTGCCCATGATGGAGGCGCCGCCACCGACATCGGAACCGTCGCCCACCATAACGCCCGCCGAAATGCGGCCTTCCACCATCGACACTGATTCCGTGCCCGCATTGAAGTTAACGAAGCCTTCATGCATGACTGTCGTGCCCTTGCCGATATGAGCACCGAGACGAACCCGGGCCGTGTCCCCAATGCGCACCCCTTCAGGCACGATGTAGTCCGCCATTTTCGGGAATTTATCGACACAGTTGACTTCCAGTACACGCCCGTTCAGGCGGGCTTCCATGCGTCTCTCGGCCAGCTCTGGTAGATCGATCGGGCCTTCGTTGGTCCAGGCGATGTTATGCAGCAGCCCAAACAGCCCTTCGAGTGAGCAGCCGTGGGGTTTTATCAACCGGTGGGAAATCAATTGCAGCTTCAGAAAGCCTTCGGCCACTGAAGACGGAGCGCTGTCGCTTTCCAGGGCCACCAATACCAGTGTTTGGTGGCTGCTTTCCGCCGCACGGCAGAATTGGGCGCTCAGCGCATGGCCGGCGTCATTGAAATGACCGGCAAGCGGATTCATCTGGCTGTTCTCCAGAACGAATACCTCATTGCCCCCATTCAGCTTGACCACTTCCGACACACCGCCAATCAGGCTGTCGTTTGGGTTCAGCAGCGGTTCCGGAAACCAGGCTTCAATGATTTTGCCTTCTTTGTTTCGGGTGGCCGTGCCGACCGCCAGGGAAAAATAACTCATCGGTGTGACTCCTTATACTGTGAGATTCAATTCGTCAGGCAGGGCGCGTAGCCACGCTGTGCCGGAATTCATTCATAAACGTTTCGAGGCGTCAGCCTCCGGGGCGGGAGTGATGTTACGCTGGATGGGAGACGGAAGACGCTGGACGCAGAAGGTAGGCAGCGTCTACCATCCGGCATCTTGCTTTTCCCGGCTATCAAAGCTCCAGCGACAGCAAGTCCCGGAAAGCCTGTTCGTTATAGCCAACACTCACCAGGCCGCCGTGCTCGACGACCGGACGTTTGATGATCGATGGTTCGGCGATCATTAGGGCAATGGCGCGTTCGGGGTTCAGCTTTTCTTTACGCCGGTCCTCTATTTTGCGCCAGGTTGTGCCTCTTTTGTTGATCAGGTTTTCCCAGCCGACGTGAGGGAACCAACTGCGCAGCAGTTCCTCGGTCGGAGGGGTTTTCTTGTAATCAATAAATTCATAGTCCGCCCCTTCCTGTTCAAACCAGGCGAGGGTCTTTTTAATGGTATCGCAATTTCGAATTCCGTAGATCCGGATCATGGCGTCCGCCCCATAAGGCTGTGTGTTCGGGTTGGAGGTCAGTTCACGTCAGTGGTTCACGTCATAAGAGTGAACGCAACCGCTCGGCGGCTTCGATGCAGGCCCCGACCTCGGCCACCAGCGCGATACGGACATGACCGTAGCCTGGATTTTGGCCGTTGACGGTGCGCGACAGATACTGCCCGGGCAGCACCCGGACGTTGGCTTTGGCGAGCCATTCCCGGGTGACGGCTTCATCGTCTCTTCCCAGGTCGGGCCAAAGGTAAAAGCTTGCGTCGGGAATGTCCACTGACATCTTGTCGCCCAATATCTGTTTCACCGCTGCGTATTTCTCGTTATAGAGCGCGCGGTTTTCCACCACATGGGCTTCATCCCGCCAGGCGGCGATAGAAACCTGCTGGTGGGGAATCGGCATGGCGCAACCGTGGTAGGTTCGAAAACGCAGAAACTCGGAGATCAGACGTTTGTCGCCAGCCACAAAGCCGCTGCGCAAACCGGGCAGGTTGCTGCGTTTGCTCAGGCTGTGAAAAGCCAGACAGTTCCGGTAGTCCTTCAAGCCCATTTTCGCGGCTGCCTGCAACAACCCAGGCGGGGGATTGTTTTCATCACGATAAAGCTCTGAATAGCATTCATCGCTGATCAGAATGACATCATGCGCCTGGGCCTTGCGTATCAGGCTCTGCAATTGCTCCAGGCTTAGAACCCGCCCGGATGGATTGCCCGGCGTGCAGATGAACAGCATTTGGCACTGGTCCCAGTCCGCATCGCTCAAGGCGTCATAGTCCGGCTGGTAATCGTTTTTCGCCAGACAGGGCAGATAGCGTGGTTCGCCCCCCGCCAGGAAAGTTGCACCTTCATAGATCTGATAGAAGGGGTTCGGCATCCAGACTTCGTTCTTTGCCGAGCTGGCGTCGAACAGGGCCTGGACCACGGCAAACAGGGCTTCACGGGTGCCGGTGACCGGCAGTACATGGGCTTCCGCCGTCAGGCTGTCTTGCGGCAATTGAAAACGCCGCTGACACCAGGAAGCGATGGCTTCGCGCAGTGCCGGAATGCCCGCCGTGGCCGGGTAGCTGGAGAAACCGCTCAGGTGCTGCTGTAGGGTGTCGGCCAAAAAAGCCGGGGCAGCATGGCGTGGTTCACCGATTCCCCAGGCGATTTCCGGTACATCGGCCGGGGTGATGCCAGCCACCAGTTGTCTCAGCCGTTCGAAGGGATAGGGCTTGAGACGATCCATCAAAGGATTCATGAGGCTTGTCCTTGTTCGATGGTTTCAACCAGACGTTGCTGCAGCTCCGCCACGCGCTTGGCATCGTGCAGCGGTTCATTCTGGTTATCGACAATGAAAAAGACGTCTTCGACACGCTCGCCCAGGGTGGAAATGCGGGCGCTCTGCATGCGCAGGTCGAGGCGCTTGAAGGTGCGGCCAATATCGGCCAGGAGGCCGGGTCTGTCCGAAGTGATGATCTGCACCACGGTGCGTTGGTTGACTGGGTCGTTGCTGACGGTGATTTCCGGCGGAATGCTGAAGTGCTTCAACCGACGTGAAATTCGACGCTGCGGCGTGGTTGTTTCTTCCGGGTCCTGAATGGCGAGCAACAGGCGGTGTTGAATATCGCGCAGCCGGGCGGGGTTGTTGCCGATGCTGTGTCCTTCTTCATCCAGCACGATAAAGGTATCGAGACTGAAATCGGAGGCGGAGGACGTCATGATTCGTGCGTCTTGAATATCCAGCTCCAACTGATCCAGACAGGCGGCGATATCGGCAAAGAGGTGAGGGCGGTCCGGGGCGTAGATGAATATCTGGGTGGCCCCGGCGAAGCTTTGCTCGTCCGTTTCCTTGATCAGCACCAAAGGCACATTCAGCCCATGGTTGGCGATGGCACGAGTGTGCCAGGCAATGTTTTCCGGGCTTTCACGAAGGAAATAGTCGTCGCCGGGATTGTCCCAGAGCTCCAGAATTTCCTGTTCGGAATAACCGTCGTCGATGAGCAGCTTCATCGACTGGGATTTGACTTCCTCGATGCGCTCTTCCTTATCGACCGGGTTCTCCAGGCCCCGGCGCAAGGCACGCAGTGCCTCGTTATACAGCTTCTTCAGCAGCGAGGCCCGCCAACTGTTCCAGAGGTTGGGGTTGGTCGCGAAAATATCGGCGACGGTCAACACATAGAGGTAGTTCAGGCGATGGATATCTCCGACCTGTTGAGTGAAATGGTTGATCACTTCCGGGTCGGAAATATCCTGGCGCTGGGCGGTGGTCGACATCAATAAATGGTTGCGCACCAGCCAGATCACTAGATCCGTTTCCCAGGCCGTGAGGCGGTGCCTTAACGCAAAGCGGCGTACTTCCTCCGCTCCTTCGGTGGAATGGTCGCTTCCCCGACCTTTGCCTATGTCATGATAGAGCGCCGCCACATACACCAGCTCAACCTTGGGCAACTGATGAATGATCTTGGTCGCGATGGGGAATTCGGCGGTATTGTTGGCGTGGCGGAAGCGGCGGAGGTTGCGGATGGTGAGCAGGGTATGGGCATCGACGGTATAGACATGAAAGAGGTCGTATTGCATCTGCCCGACAATGCGACCGAATTCCGGTAGATACAGACCCAGAATACCGTACTGATTCATCCGCATCAGGTTGGTCGAAACCCCCGCCGGGCTGCGCAACAATTCCATAAAGAAAGTGATATTGCGCAAATCCTGCCGGAACTTCCCGTCAATGCGATGCCGATTCGCGAAAATCTGCCGAAGGGTGGCCGCTCTGATGCCTTTGACTTCCGGTTGCTGGGCGCAGAGAACGAAAATCTCCATCAACGCTGAAGGCGTACGGGTGAAAACGCTATCGTCCAAAGCCTCGATATAACCGGCGCGCACCTGAAACCGGTTGTTGATCGGAATAACCTGATCGTCATCTTCGGCATGGAGAATGGCTTCATCGAAATGCTGCAGCAGCATGATGTTCAGCGCCCGCAATCGGAATACCTGACGGAAATAGTCCTGCATCAGGTGTTCCACCGCCAACTGGCCGTCTCTGTCGCTGTAGCCAAACTGTTCGGCCACCTGTTCCTGTAAATCGAACAGCAACCGGTCTTCCGCCCGACCGCTGAAATAATGTAGCGCGTAACGAATGCGCCAGAGCGCATCCTGGCCTTCCAGCAGAGCATGATACTCAGCATCGGTCAGGAAGTTCCGTTCCACCAGGCCACCCAGGTCAGTATCGCCGAAATGGCGTTTGGCCACCCAGGCAATGGTCTGAATATCACGCAGCCCACCGGGGCCTGCCTTCACATTGGGCTCTAAATTGTATTCGGTTTCGTTGTATTTCTGGTGGCGATGAGTCTGCTCGTTCAACTTCGCCTTATAGAAATCGTCGCTGGGCCAGATCTCATCCGGCCCCACCAGCTCCATCACCCGGGCCCTTAAAGCCTCGTTACCGGACAATGTTCGGCATTCCATCAAATTGGTGGTCACCGTGACATCGTTACGGGCTTCCTCCTGGCAGGCCGCCAGCGTGCGGACACTATGGCCCACTTCCAGGCGGATATCCCACATCAGCGTCAAAAACGCCTGGATCGACCCCACATTGGCTTCGATGTCCGATTCTTCGGAAAACAGCAGCAGCAGATCGATATCCGACTTGGGCAGCAGCTCACCCCGCCCATAACCACCGACAGCGATCAGCGCAATATGCTCGGCATCGTCCCATTTAAAGTGTTGCCAAGCGGCTCGAATCACTTGATCCAACGCCCAAGCCCGCCCGAAAACCAGGCTGCGTATAGGCTCGCCCTGCAAAAAGCGTCGATCCAGCGTCTGTTGCAGCTGCTCCAGCGTCCTGCGCAGCACCGGAATCGGCGCCTGCCCGGCCAAAGCGCCACAGAGCGCATCGTAATCGACCAAATCGGTGTCGGCGTAATCGATCAGCGTCATTCACTCTTCCCACATGAAGGTGAGCCAATGGTAAACGGCTGGCCGGTCGGTGTGAAAGCCTGACCGGCCGGGCGGGTTGGGCACCCGGATCAGAAGGATTCTTCGCTCCGGCGGGTCAACACCTCAACGCCATCGGCCGTCACCAGCAGGGTATGCTCCCACTGAGCCGATGGTTTGCGATCCTTGGTAATCACCGTCCAATGGTCTCCCAGAACTTTCGATTGCGGCTTACCGGCATTGATCATCGGCTCGATGGTAAAACACATACCCTCGCGCAGCTCCATGCCAGTGCCCGGCTTGCCATAATGCAGAATCTGCGGCTCTTCGTGGAAGCCCGCACCGATGCCGTGACCACAGTACTCACGCACCACGGAATAATAGTTGCCTTCCGCATGCTGTTGAATCACATGGCCGATGTCCCCCAGGCGCGTACCCGGCCGGACAATCTCGATGCCTTTATAAAGACACTCCTGAGTCACCCGAACCAAACGCTCCAAATGGGCTGGCGCCTCGCCAACGAAGAACATCTTGCTGGTATCGCCGTGGTAACCGTCTTTAATGACGGTCACATCGATATTCAGAATGTCGCCTTTCTTCAGCGCTTTGTCGTCACTCGGGATGCCATGGCAAATCACATGGTTCACCGAAGTGCAGATAGACTTGGGGAAGGGCGGGTTGCCGTAGTTCAACGGCGCCGGAATGGCATCCTGGACGTTCACGATATGATTATGGCAGATGCGGTCCAGCTCCCCGGTGGTGACGCCGGGCTTAACATAGTCCCCGATCATCTCCAGTACTTCGGCGGCCAGGCGGCCCGCGACCCGCATCTTTTCTATTTCTTCAGCGGTCTTGATGGTAACAGGCATGCGATTCCCAAGTCGGAACATGAATAATGGCCGGGTATTCTAATGCTTTTAGGTAAAGCTTGCAGCATTGAGGGTTTCGGATGGTCGGAAGAATCCGTGAGTGGGAGTTTGTTGGTGCTGTGAGTGTCTGGCACCGGGTAAGGTGTCCGGGGGTGTTCGAGGCATGGATGCCGAGACCAAGCCTCCATGGAGGGATTCACGGCGACCCCGGACACCTTACCCGGTGCCAGGCACGGACCGATGGCACAAAACCACACCAAGGAAGTTTTGTTTTTGGCCGGGCTGTATGGTATAAAGCGCGCCGCTCTCGGGCAGACTGTCCAGAGTGTGCCGATCGACCCATTGGTCGACGGTATAACTTAACTCTCACATGCGCCGGCACATGATTCCGGGTGCCCCAGGGCCACTAGCCAGGGGGTTGGATCATGGGGCGTGTGGAGGCCTAACCCGAACAGTTGAGGACATTATGGCTACTGTTTCTATGCGTGACCTGCTCAAAGCAGGCGTACACTTCGGTCACCAGACCCGTTACTGGAACCCCAAGATGGGCAAATACATCTTCGGCGCCCGTAACAAGATCCACATCATCAACCTCGAACACACCGTACCGGCACTGAACTCCGCTCTTGAGCGCGTTGGCCAAATGGCCGCCTCCAAGAACAAAGTCCTGTTCGTCGGCACCAAGCGTTCCGCCAGCAACATCGTTCGCGAAGAAGCCACCCGTGCCGGCATGCCTTATGTCGCCCACCGCTGGCTCGGCGGCATGCTGACCAACTATAAAACCATTCGTCAGTCCATCAAGCGCCTGCGCGAGCTCGAAACCGAGCGCAGCGACGGCACCTTCGACAAACTGACCAAGAAAGAACGCCTGATGCGCGAGCGCGAAATCGAAAAGCTCGAAAAAAGCATCGGCGGTATCAAAGACATGGGCGGCCTGCCGGACGCACTCTTCGTCATCGACGTAGACCATGAGCGTATCGCCATTCAGGAAGCCAACAAGCTTGGTATTCCGGTTATCGGCGTAGTCGACACCAACTCCAACCCGGACGGCGTCGACATCGTGATCCCCGGCAACGACGACGCCATCCGCGCCATCGAGATTTATGCCAGCTCCGTTGCCAATGCTGTACTCGAAGCCAAGGCCGCCAACGCGACCGAAGCTGACGGGTTTGTCGAAGTGGCAGACGAAGCCGCTGACGAATCAGCAGAGTAATCCGGCCTCGGCCAAGGCAATAAAAAAGGGGCCAAGGCCCCTTTTTGTTATCAGCCCAGTGCAGCGTCATGCAAAGCAAAGGATTCATCAAGCTGTATTAAGCATTGACTAACGTTGGCAACCGCCAGGCTGCACCGCACCGGCCGATCTGAACTGAACGAAACTTTGAGGAACTGAACATGGCTAACATTTCCGCGAGCATGGTGAAAGAACTGCGTGAGCGCACCGGCCTCGGCATGATGGAGTGCAAAAAGGCACTGGTTGAGTCCGACGGCGATATCGAAGCGGCGATCGACAACCTGCGTAAGGCCTCTGGCCTGAAAGCCGCCAAGAAAGCCGGCCGTACCGCCGCCGAAGGCATCATCGTTACCCGTACTTCAGACGACAACAGCGAAGCCCTGTTGCTGGAAGTGAACAGCGAAACCGACTTCGTCGCGCGTGACGACAACTTCCTGTCTTTCGCCAACAAAGTGGCCGATCAGGCATTCGCTACCAAACAAACCGACATCGCCGCTTTGATGGCCGACGGTTTGGAAGCCGAGCGCGAAGCGCTGGTGCAAAAGATTGGTGAGAACATTTCCGTTCGTCGCGCTGTACTGCTGGGTGGCGAAGGCAAAACCGTAGCCACCTATGTTCACGGCGGCCGTATCGGTGTAGCGGTTGAAATGAAAGGCGGCAACGAAGAGCTGGGCCGTGATATCGCCATGCACATCGCCGCGATCAACCCGCTGTACGTCTCTCCAGAGCAGGTACCGCAGGAACTGTTGGACCGCGAGAAAGAAGTCGTCTCCGCCCAGGCCGAAAACTCCGGCAAGCCGGCTGAAATCATCGAGAAGATGGTTTCCGGCCGTCTGAAAAAGTTCGTGGCCGAAATCTCCCTGGTTGAGCAGCCTTTCGTAAAAGACCCGGACACCAAGATCGGTACCCTGGTTAAAAACGCCGGTGCTGAACTGCTGGGCTTCACCCGCCTGGAAGTGGGCGAGGGCATTGAGAAAGAAGAAGTGGACTTCGCCGCAGAAGTCGCCGCCGCTGCCAAAGGCAGCTAAGGCAAAAAAGAGGGCAGCTTGACTGCCCTTTTTTATGTCCAGGGACGGACGTATGTCGCGGTGCCATGGATGGCAAGGAGCGACGATGTCCAGGTGCGCTTGAACCCTGTTTTGACATATCATTCGCCAACCCTGATTTTCGGAGATATTTGCCATGGCCACGAAAGACTCCCATCCGCGCTACAAGCGCATTTTGTTGAAGCTCAGCGGTGAAGCGCTGTCAGGGGAGCAGGGGTTTGGCATCGATCCGAAAGTGCTGGATCGCATGGCGCTGGAAATTGGCCAGTTGGTCGGCATTGGCGTGCAGGTCGGTCTTGTTATCGGCGGTGGTAACCTGTTTCGTGGAAAAGCCCTGCACGAAGCCGGTTTGGATCGCGTGACCGGCGATCATATGGGTATGCTGGCCACTGTGATGAATGCTCTGGCGATGCGTGACTCTCTCGAACGCTCCAATATTCGCAGTCGCGTTATGTCCGCCATTCCCATGTCCGGTATTGTCGAACATTACGACCGTCGCAGTGCCATCCGCTATATGACCCAGGGTGACGTGGTCATCTTTTCCGCAGGCACCGGCAATCCCTTTTTCACCACCGATTCCGCCGCCTGTTTGCGTGGCATTGAAGTGGAGGCTGAGTTGGTGTTGAAGGCAACCAATGTCGATGGCGTCTACAGTGATGATCCCCGGAAAAATCCGGATGCGGTAAAATACGAACGCTTAACCTATAACGAAGCCCTGGAAAAACAGCTCGGGGTGATGGATTTGACGGCTGTCTGCCTCGTGCGGGATCATAATATGCCGGTTCGGGTATTCAATATGAACAAACCCGGCGCCCTGGTATCACTAATGGTCGGGGGTGACGAGGGGACGCTCATGGTAGAGGACATAAACGCATGATCGAAGACATTAAAAAAGAGACCGAAGCCCACAACCGCAAGGCGCTGCAAGCCCTGGACGACGGCTTCAACAAGATTCGTACTGGTCGGGCCAATCCGTCCATATTCGATGCCGTGATGGTGAACTACTATGGCAGCCCCACGCCTTTGAAACAGGTGGCCAACATTACCGTTGAAGATGGCCGTACCCTGGCTATCGTGCCCTGGGAAAAGAATCTGGTGCCGGAAATCGAAAAGGCGATCATGAAATCCGACCTGGGTTTGAACCCGGCCACGTCCGGTGACAAAATCCGCGTCGTTATGCCCGCGCTGACCGAAGAAACGCGCCGTGAAATGATTAAAGTCGCCCGTGCCGAAGCTGAAAAAGCACGCGTTTCCATCCGTAATGGTCGCCGTGACGCCAACGCCACCATTAAAGATCTGATCAAAGAAAAAGAGCTTTCCGAAGATGAAGGCCGTCGCGCCGAGGAAGACGTCCAGAAGTTGACCGACAAGGCCATTGCCCAGGTCGAAGAGCATCTGGAATCCAAAGAGAAAGAGCTGCTGACGGTCTGATCTGTCGGTAGGCCGCATACAAAGGCAGCATGGGAGTCCATGTTGCCTTTGTTTTATGTAACACATGTCGAATTTGGATAGCCTATGATCACAGCCATTGAAGAGGGCAATACCAAAGTGCCCCGCCACGTGGCCATTATCATGGATGGGAATAACCGCTGGGCGAAGAAGCGCCTGTTGGGCGGTATTTCCGGCCATAAAGCGGGTCTCAAGTCGGTACGCTCCGTGGTTGAGAACTGTGCCCGTGCCGGGGTAGAGGTGTTGACGCTCTACGCCTTCAGCTCGGAGAACTGGCGTCGCCCGAAAGATGAAGTGAATGCCTTGATGGAACTCTTTCTGATGGCATTGAATCGCGAGGTCAAAAAGCTTCATAAGAATAATCTGAGGCTTAGGGTGATCGGCGACAAAAGCGGTTTTAGTCAGGCGATCCAGGCAGCCATTGGCAAAGCGGAAAGCATGACCGCCCACAACACCGGAATGACGCTTGCCATCGCCGCCAACTACGGTGGGCATTGGGATATCACCCAGGCGGCGCGAAGCCTGGCCCGCGATGTTGCCTGTGGCGTGCTGACGCCCGATCAGGTGACCGAAGAGGCCCTGGGTGCCCGCGTGGCACTCGGTGATTTGCCCGCCCCCGACCTGTGCATCCGTACCGCGGGTGAGCAACGTATCTCCAATTTCCTGCTGTGGCAATTCGCCTACACCGAGTTTTATTTTACCGATGAGTACTGGCCGGATTTCGACCAGGCATCGTTGCAGCGGGCCTTTGCCAGTTACTCCGGTCGTGTACGACGTTTTGGCCGGACCGACGAGCAACTGGAACAGACCGTGAGCTCCTGATCATGCTATTTCAACGTGTAGTGACAGCCCTGGTGCTGGCACCCTTGATGCTGGCCGGTATTTATCTGCTGCCGCCGGTCTGGTTCTCGGCCTTTATCGGTCTTATTGTCGTCCTGGGTGCCTGGGAATGGGCCAATCTCGCCGGTTTTCAAAAAATGGGGTCGCGCCTGGGGTTGGCCTTGGTAACCGCCGCCCTGTTGCTGGCTGTTTCCTGGGTACAAAATGTGACACCGGTTACCTGGCTGACTCTCACGCTGTGGTCTTTGCTGTGGTGGATCGTGGCTTTCGGATTGGTGGTTTCCTATCCCGCCAGTCAGAAATGGATCCGCCTGCGATGGGTTCGTTTGATTATCGTTGTTCCCGTGTTATTGCCTTTTTGGCTCGGGTTGAACGTCTTGAAGGGTCGCCCCGACGCTGACCTGGTATTGACCTGGTTGATGCTGCTGGTATGGGGTGCTGATATCGGCGCTTATTTCGCCGGGCGCGCCTTCGGGCGACGCAAGCTGGCACCCTCGGTCAGTCCCGGAAAGACCTGGGCGGGTGTTTATGGTGGCATGACCACCTCGATGATTATTTCGGCTGCCATTGGCCTTTGGCTCCTGGGTGACTTGAGCCGTTCCCAATGGGCACTGCTGCTGGTGCTGAGCGCGTTGGTGGTGGCCATATCCGTTCTGGGAGATCTTTGGGAAAGCCTGCTGAAACGGTATCGCGGGATCAAAGACAGTTCTCAGCTTTTACCGGGTCATGGTGGCATTCTGGACCGTATCGACAGTCTGTGCGCGGCTACGCCCATGTTTTGTCTCCTTTTGGCCCTGGTGGCGGTATAACCCGGCATGATGACTCCATCTCAACCGCACCCGAAGCGTCCCCAGCGTATTTGCGTCTTGGGAGCCACTGGATCTATCGGCTGCAACACGCTGGATGTCATTGCGCGGCACCCGGATCGTTTTCAGTTGTTTGCTATCAGTGGGCATCGCAATCTCGACCGGTTGATCGAACAGGTTGAGCGCTTTCGACCCTCTTATGTGGTGGTGCCGGATGAAGCCGGTAGGCAACAGTTGTTAAGCCGGATTTCTGGTGCCACGGCCGAAGTTCTGGTGGGAGAGGCCGCCTTGAACGACATGGCGTCACATCCTGATGTGGATATGGTGATGGCCGCCATTGTCGGGTCTGCCGGGCTCACCTCTTCGTTGGCGGCGGCGCGAGCCGGTAAGCGGCTTCTTCTGGCCAACAAAGAAAGCCTGGTGGTGGCCGGACATCTGTTAATGGCGGCGGTTGCCGATTCCGGCGCGGAGCTACTGCCGATAGACAGTGAACACAATGCTATTTTTCAGTGTCTGCCCTCGGAGCATCGCCGTCAGGGGGTGTCTTCCGTGTTGCTGACCGCCTCGGGTGGTCCATTGCGTGACTGGACGGTCGACCAACTGAACCATGTGACGCCTGAGCAGGCTGTTGCCCACCCCAATTGGTCGATGGGACAGAAAATTTCGGTCGACTCCGCTTCTTTAATGAACAAGGGGCTTGAGCTGATCGAAGCCTGCTGGTTGTTTGACCTGACGCCGGACCGGATAGAAGTCGTCATTCATCCCCAAAGCGTCATTCATTCGATGGTGCGCTATCTGGATGGTTCCGTCATCGCCCAGATGGGTACACCCGACATGCGCACGCCAATCGCCTATGGCCTCGCATACCCGGACCGCATTGTCAGCGGCGCGGAACCCTTGTCATTTGACCCCACCCTGGCATTGACATTCGACAACCCGGATCGAGAGCGGTTTCCCTGTCTTCGTCTGGCGGAAGACGCCATTCGTGAGGGTGGCACGCTGCCAGCCGTATTGAATGCCGCCAACGAAGTGACTGTGTCGGCTTTCCTGGATCGTCGCTTGTCTTTTCCCGATATCGCTCGCATTAATGAAGCCGTTATGGAGCAGTTGGGGGCGGAACCTGTGGAATCCGTCGAACAGTTGTTGGCGATCGATGTTCGGGCCCGGGATAGAGCGGCCGTCGCCATACGGGAGTTGGGCGCATGAGTGTTCTGATCAACATCATCGGATTGCTTTTGGCACTGGGCATCCTGGTCACGGTGCATGAATATGGCCACTTTTGGGTGGCCCGGCGCAACGGCATCAAGGTGTTGCGGTTCTCGGTGGGGTTTGGTCAGCCGCTTTATCGCTGGTACGACAAACACGGCACAGAGTTCGCCATCGCCTGGATACCCCTCGGCGGCTACGTAAAAATGCTGGACGAGCGCGAAGCCCCGGTGGCCGAGGTCGACAAGCATCAGGAATTCATGTCGAAGACGCCTTTGCAGCGTATTGCCGTGGCGTCGGCGGGGCCGATAGCCAACTTTTTATTTGCCATTCTGGCGTTCGCTTTGCTCTACAGCATTGGAGTGAAAGGGCTTGTACCTCTCGTGGATCAACCACCGGTGGATACGCCTGCGGCGGAGGCCGGTTTCGAGCGGGGTGATCTGATCCGTTCGGTTGACGGTGACGCGGTCGATACCTGGCGCGAAGTTAATCTGGCGCTGGCCCGCAGAGTGGGCGATACAGGCGAAATCGGCTTTCAGGTGATCCGTGGTAATGAGGAGCGTTACCTGAACGTGGCTGTCGACCGGTGGATGTCTCGAGAGTCCGATCCGAACCCCATGGTCAGCCTCGGACTATACCCCAGGAGACCCGATGTAGCCCCCACTATTGGGCAGGTATTCCCAGGTGAAGCCGGAGAAGCGGCGGGCTTGCAAGTCGGGGACCGCATCGAGCGGGTTGATGGTCAAGTGATTGAAAAGTGGCTGGACTGGGTTGAACTGATCCAGCTCAATGGGGGCCGCTCGATCAGTGTGGAGATAGTCCGGGACGGTCGGACAATGGTATTGGATGTAACCCCACGGATTCGGGAAGTCGATGGCAAGTCTCAGGGGTTCATCGGAGTGGGCGCCAAGCCTTTCGAATGGCCGGAAGACCAGATCACCACCCAGCGCGTTATGCCGTGGACCGGTGTCTGGCTCGGTTTGCAGGATACCTGGGAAATGGTGGGCCTCAGCTTCGACATGCTGCGCAAAATGCTGACCGGCCATGTTTCCGTAGAGCAGATCGGTGGTCCGATCACCCTGGCGCAACTGGCGGGAGACGCCGTTCAGGGCGGGTTGGAAAGTTTTGTTCGCATTCTGGCGTTTATCAGTATCAGCCTGGGTGTGGTCAACCTGCTGCCGATTCCGGTGCTCGATGGCGGTCACATTCTGTTTTATTCCATTGAAGGATTGCGCGGTAAACCACTGTCCGAGCGCACTCAGATGATCGCCACCCAGGTGGGGTTGATGCTGATTGTCGGTTTGATGATGGTGGCCTTTTTTAACGACATCGGACGGCTTTACTAACCTCGTCCTGCTTACTTTGTTTGAAACAAGTCGGTTTCCTGGCCGGTTGACTATTGTGTGAGAATGGGAGTTTCTATGAGACCAGCGTTTGCAGCATTGACGGCGTTGCTGCTGAGTGTCGGTGCCTGGGCTGAGCCCTTTGACCTGTCAGCGATTACCATCAATGGGTTGCAGCGGGTCTCCCTGGGTTCGGTATTGCGTGCTCTGCCTATTCAGGAGGGTGACCGGGTCGACAGCGACAATGCCGATGAATGGTTGCGGGCTGTGTACGGCACCGGCTATTTCAGCGATGTCAGAGTCTTGCGCGAAGGTAATGAGCTGATCTTTGAACTGACCGAACGCCCATCCATCGATTCGGTCGAGTTTTCCGGCAACAAAACCATTCCCACCGAAACCCTGGAACGGGTGCTGAAGAATGTCGGGCTCGCGGAAGGCGAGATCTACAGCCAATCACTGCTTGAAGGCATTGAGCTTGAACTTGAACGTCAATACGCTCTGCAGGGGCGTTACAATGCCACGGTGGAGCCGGAAATCACGCCGCTATCGCTGAACCGGGTAAAGGTCGAGCTGGACATCACCGAAGGTCCGGTGGCGAAAATCGATCATATCGAAATCACCGGGAACGAGGTGTTTACCGATGCGGAGCTGTTGGAAGCCCTACGACTGCGCGAAACCAGCTCCCGTTACACCTTCCAGTGGATTGCCCGCCGCAACCGTTTTGGCCAGGCGCAGCTGACGGGTGACCTGTCCCGCCTCGAAGATTATTACCTTGATCGGGGCTACCTCGATTTCCGCTTGGAATCCCATCAGGTTTCCATCGCCGACAACAAGTCCGATATCACTTTGGTGTTCAACGTTTTTGAGGGCGAACCCTACCACCTGTCCGGTATTCGTCTGACGGGTGATCTGGTCGGGCTGGATGAGGAACTGAACGGATTGGTGGACGTGCAGGCCGGGGATCTGTATTCCCGCGTGGCCATCAGCAATATCACCTCCGCCATTACCGACTCCCTGGGCAGCCGTGGTTACGCTTTTGCCGATGTTCAACCTCAGTTGGACCCGGACCGGGACGCGAGAACCGTGGACGTCACTCTGGTGGTGAACCCTGGTAAGCCGGTGTACGTCAACCGGATCGAGATTCGGGGCAATTCCGAGACCAATGACGAAGTGATCCGCCGCGAACTTCGGCAGTTGGAGCGAGCCCTGGTCATTAATCGCAACATTCGTTTGTCCAAGGGGCGTTTGGAGCGGCTGGGCTATTTCAGCCGTGTTGATATCCGCACCCAGAGAGTGGAAGGGCGTGACGATCTGGTCGATTTGATTGTCGAAGTCGAGGAATCGACCAACCGGCAAATCACCGGTTCCATCGGTTTTTCCGATCCGGGTGGTTTCTTTGCTCAGGCGTCGATGGAGCAAAAGAACTTCCAGGGTAAGGGGTATGACTTTTCCGCCTCGGTCACGGTGAATGAGACCAAGCAGGACTACAACCTGTCTTTCACCGACCCCTATTTCACGATTAACGGCGTTAGCCGGGGCATCGATCTGTTTTATCGTCGTACCGATTTCAGCGAAGCCACCTTTGGCACCTACGCCACCAACACTGCGGGTGGTCGGTTGAAGCTGGGCTATCCGTTGTCCGAGAACCAGCGACTGACCTATGCGTTAGGCTACGCCCAGGATGAGTTGTTCCTGAGCAGCAGTGCCCCCCAGGAAATGACGGACTTTAAAGAGGCGAATGGCGATGATTACGAAATCATCGATGCCCGCGTTTCATGGAACTACAACACCCTGAACGGCACCTTCAAGGCCACGGCGGGACGCCAGCTCAACCTGTCCACCGAGGTGGCGACGCCGCTGGGGGATCTGACCTACTACCGTGTGACCGGCGACGCCGAGCAATACTTCCCGATCAACGATGAATACAGCATTCGCCTGCACACCAACATGGGTTACGGTGGTGGTTATGGCGATGCCGACCGGTTGCCGTTTTACAAGAATTTTTATTCCGGCGGCGTGCGTTCGGTTCGTGGTTTCCGTTATGGTTCCCTGGGTCCTTTGAGTACCCCCAACTTCGATGAGGAGGGTGAATATCTGAGCGACCCGTCTCCAATAGGGGGCAATATCAAGCTGGAGTACGGTGCCGAGTTGCTGGTGCCCATGCCTTTTGTCAAAGATCAAAGCTCGTTCCGCGCCTCCTTGTTCCTGGACGGAGGCAACGTCTTCACCGATGATTGCCGGGCGGATAACGACAGCTGTGAGGAGGGCGTCGATTTCTCGGAAATGCGGTATGCTGCCGGGGTCGACCTGACCTGGATCACGCCTCTGGCACCCCTGAGTTTCAGCTATGCCTGGCCATTGAACGCCCAGGAAGGTGACCTGGAGAAAAACTTTGCCTTCACGATCGGCCTGTCATACTGACGGCCGCTCGCCGGTTCATTTACTTAACCGCACTAGAACAGGAGTTGCTGTGACACATTCAATCGCGACCACCCTAGCAGGCCCCATGCAGACACTGATTAACCGGGTGTTGACCGTTGTCGTCGCACTGGGCCTGGCAGCCTCGGTCCAGGCGGCGGAAATTGCACTGCTGGATCAGAATTATGTGCTGTTCAACAGCGAAGCCGCCCAGGAGGCCACCGCCGCCCTGAAGCAGGAGTTCGCCGAGGAAGAACAGCAGGTACAGACATTGGAGCAATCCATTCGTCAGTTGCAGAGCAAGGCAAAAACCGATGCCGAGATCATGACGGATGACGAAAAAGAACAGTTGAAGGCCGATTTGCAGCAGCGGCTGCGCAGCCACGAACAGCTTGTCCGTCAGTTGCAGCAGGTGCAGAACGAGCGGCGCAGTGCCTTTGTCCGCCAGCACCAGCCTTTGATGGCCAAGGCGATCGAGCAGGCGGTCAACGGTGATGAGTTCGATATCATCATTGATAAGCAGGCGGTTATCTATCACCGCAACTCGCTCGATATCACCGAAGCGGTACTGGCGGAATTCAACGCCCTCTATAAAGCACAGCAAGGTAATTAATGGTCACGGCACGCGAGCTGGCCAATGCGTTGTCCGCTTCCTTGGGAGGGGACGAGCGCTTGTGGGACCATCCGCTGACGCGGGTGGCGCCGCTTGACGCCGCCGGGCCCGGCTCGCTGAGTTTTCTCTCTTCCAACAAGTACCGTCGCCAACTGCCTGAGTGCCGGGCCTCCGCCATATTGTTAACGCCGGATCAGGCGGTCGAGGCTCCCCCGGAAAGCGCGCTGATATTGGTGGATAACCCCTATCTCGCCTATGCCCGCATCTCCCATCGTTTCAGTCGTCAACCGCCTGCCAATGGCCGGATACATCCGTCCGCCATCGTGGCGGACGATGCAGAACTGGGCGATGGGGTGACCATCGAAGCCGGAGCCGTGATCGGTTCCGGGTGTCGGCTGGCGGAAGGCTGTCGGGTCGGGCCCGGCTGTGTACTGGGGGACCGGGTCAGTCTGGGGAGTCATAGCCAACTCATGGCCAATGTGACGCTCTATTATGACGTGGTGTTGGGCTCCCATTGCCTGATCCAATCCGGTACGGTGATCGGCAGCGATGGCTTCGGCTATGCTCCGAATGCTGGCGGCTGGACCAAAATCGCCCAACTGGGTTCGGTTCGCATTGGAGACCGCGTCGAGATCGGGGCCAATTGCACCATCGACCGGGGCGCGGTCACCGATACGGTGATCGAAGACGATGTCATTATCGACAACCTGGTCCAGATCGCTCACAACGTTATCGTACGCAAGGGCACGGCCATGGCCTCTCAGGTCGGAATCGCCGGTAGCACCGAAGTGGGGGCTGGGTGCATACTCGGCGGCCAGGCCGGTGTGGCCGGCCATATTCGTTTGGCCGAGGGCAGTCACTTTACCGGTCAGGCCATGATCACCAAGGGCACCCGCGAAGGTGGCACGTATTCTTCCGGTTGGCCCATTCAACCGGCGCGGGAGTGGCGCCGGACCGTCGCCCGTCTGCGCCAGCTGGAACAAATGGAGCAGCGCCTCAAAAACCTTGAAGAGGCGTTGTCCAACACAAAGAAAATATCAGAAGAGGACCACGAATGAGTCTGTCGTTACCCCTCGATCACGAGACGATCAAGGAATACCTGCCGCACCGCTACCCCTTTTTATTGGTGGACCGCGTAACCGAACTGGAAGCGGGCAGCCGCATCGTCGGCTTCAAGAACGTCTCGGGTAACGAAGAACTTTTTAATGGCCATTTTCCCAACCAGGCGATCTTTCCGGGTGTGCTGATTTGTGAGGCACTGGCGCAGATTTCCGCCATCCTGGGCTTTGTAACCACCGGCAACCGGGCGGTCGACGGCTATCTATACCTGTTCGCCGGGCTCGACAACGTCAAATTCAAACGGCCGGTCGTACCCGGTGACCGTCTGGAGCTGCACTCCGAACTGTTGTCCTCCCGTCGGGGGATGTTCAAGTTCAACTGCCGCGCGGAAGTGGATGGTCAGGTCGTTGCCACCGCCGAGATCCTTTGCGCAGAACGGAAGATGACGTCGTGATTCACCCCACGGTTCAGATTGACCCCAGTGCCCGGATCGCCGACGGCGTGAGTATCGGCCCTTTCAGCGTAATCGGCCCCGACGTCGAAATCGGCGAGGGTACCTGGATTGGCCCCCATGTGGTGGTCAACGGGCCAACCACCATCGGGCGTCACAATAAGATTTTTCAGTTCGCCAGTGTGGGTGAGGCCTGCCAGGACCTTAAGTACAAAGGCGAGCCGACGCGTCTGATTATTGGTGACCACAACACCATTCGGGAATTCGCCACCCTGCACCGGGGTACCATTCAGGACAACGGCGAGACGCGGGTGGGCAGCCATTGCCTGATCATGGCCTATGCGCACATTGCCCATGACGTTGTCGTATCCGACCGGGTGATCATGGCCAACAACGCTCAGTTGGCGGGGCATGTCCATGTCGGTGAGCATGCCATCATAGGTGGCAACTGTGGTGTGCATCAGTTCGTGTCCGTAGGCCCCCATTCTTTTTTGGGCGCGGGGTCCACGGTATTGAAGGATGTTCCCGCGTTCGTCACCGTCCAGGGGTATCCGGCTACTGCCCACGGCATGAATTTCGAAGGTCTGCGGCGGCGTGGTTTTGAAAGAGACGCCATGCGCGCACTGCGAAGGGCCTATAAAGTGGTCTATCGGGAAGGTAAAACCGTTCGCGAAGCATTGGAAGAGCTGGAGCCCGAGGCCGAAACCTATCCAGAGGTTCGTACCTTCATTGCCAGCATTCAGCACTCGAAAAGGGGCATCGTGCGCTGATGACCCGGCCGTTGAGAGTAGCCTTGCTGGCAGGTGAAGCCAGTGGTGATATTTTAGGTGCGGGTTTGATGCAGGCCCTGCGCAGGCGTCATCCGGATATCGAGTTCGGTGGCATTGGCGGTGACCGCATGATAGCCGAAGGGCTCGACAGTCGGGTATCGATTGAACGTCTTTCGGTAATGGGCATTGCCGAGGTGGTCGGCCGCCTGCGCGAGCTGTTTCGGATACGCGCAGCCTATCGCGAATGGTGCATTCACTGGCGCCCGGATGTGTTCATCGGTATCGACGCCCCTGATTTCAATCTGGGTTTGGAGCGGCAATTGCGGGAGGCCGGTGTCAAAACCGTGCATTATGTCTCGCCTTCCGTCTGGGCCTGGCGTCAGGGGCGAATCAAAAAGATCGCCAAGGCCGTCGATCACATGCTCACTCTGCTGCCGTTCGAGGCGGAGTTCTATCAAAAACACCATGTTCCCGTCACCTTTGTCGGTCACACTTTGGCCGATCAATTGTCGATGGAGCCTGACCGGCAAGCCGCTCGTAAACGGCTCGATGTTCCCGCCAATGATCGATGTCTGGCCATTCTCCCCGGCAGTCGTGGCAGCGAAGTGGCCCGGCTTGCGCCTTTGTTCCTGCAGGCCGCCACTCGGGTTCAGGCGGAAATCGGCGCTTTGACCGTCTTGATACCCGCCGCCAACGAATACCGGCGCGAACAGATCGAAGCCGCCGTGCGGCAGCATGGCCAGGGCCTTCATATTCAACTCTATTCCGGCCAGTCATCCGATGTCATGACGGCGGCGGATGGCGTATTGCTGGCATCGGGTACGGCCGCGTTGGAAGCGATGTTATTGAAACGACCCATGGTGGTGTCCTATCGGCTCAATGGGTTAACCTTTCGCATCATGAAGGCCATGGCCACCACCCGTTGGGTGGCATTGCCGAATATATTGGCGCAAACCGATTGGGTGCCGGAACATCTGCAGGAAGACGCCACGGTAGAGAATCTGAGCCGGGATCTGGTCCGAATTCTCAGCGACCAGACCTATCGCGCTCAGTTCGAGCAGCGCGCCAGCTTCCTGCACAGGCAACTCGCGCGCGGTGCCGATGAACAGGCGGCGGAAGCTGTATTGAAGGTGATAGAAGGAAGGACATGAGTCAGACCGGTTTTGCCTTTACCGAAGGTTTGGAACGCATTGCAGGTGTCGACGAAGTAGGGCGCGGACCATTGGCGGGCGACGTGGTCGCCGCCGCCGTCATATTGGACCCGACCCGGCCGATAGACGGCCTGACGGATTCCAAGGCCCTGACCGCCAAACGTCGGGAAGCCCTCAGCGAGCAAATCAAAGAGCGCGCCATGGCGTGGTGCATCGCCCGGGCCAGCGTGCTTGAAATAGATGAACTGAATATTTTGCAGGCCAGCCTGCTCGCTATGAAGCGGGCGGTCGACGGGCTTGGTCTGGTGCCGGATTTCTGCCAGATCGACGGCAACAAACTGCCCACGGGCCTGCCGTGCCCGGCCGAGGCGATTGTTCAGGGCGACTTGCGGGTTCCGGCCATTGGCGCCGCATCCATTCTCGCCAAGGTTCAGCGTGACCTTGAGCTGGTTGAATTGGACCGGCTATATCCGCAGTATGGGTTCGCCCGACATAAAGGTTACCCGACGGCTGAGCATTTGGCCGCCATTCGGGAACACGGCATTATTGAGCATCACCGCCGCAGCTACGCCCCCGTGCGGGCTTGTCTGGAAATCTCCGAATAAAACGGCGGCGTTTCAGGACCCTATTTCAGGAGAACATGACTCGTGTCCGCATCTTTCGTGCATCTGAGAGTCCACACCGAATATTCTCTTCTGGACGGCTTGATCCGTCCCAAGGAACTGGTCAAGGCTGTGGCCGAACGGGGCATGGCCGCTGTCGCCATGACCGATATCGGCAACTTTTTTGGCCTGATCAAATTCTACAACACGGCTCTGGGAGCGGGCGTGAAGCCGATTCTGGGCGCCGACCTCTGGATAGAGAACCCGGCCGAGCCCGATGCCCCTTTTTTGATGACGGTGCTGACCATGAACCCCCAGGGGTATCGGAACCTGACCGAAATCATTTCCGACGGTTACCAGAAAAACCAGCATAAAGACCGCCCCATCACCAAGGCGGAATGGCTGATCGAAAAGAACGAGGGGCTGATCCTGCTCAGTGGCGGTCGTCACGGTGATGTCGGCGATGCCCTGAGTCGTGGCAAGGCCGACTGGGCGCGTCAACTGGCTGAAGGCTGGAAATCCGCCTTCGGCAACCGCTATTACCTGGAACTTCAGCGCACCGGCCGCGATCAGGACGAAACCCTGCTCCAGGGTAGCCTGCTGGTAGCCCGGGAAGCCGGCATACCGGTAGTCGCCACCAATGATGTAATGTTCCTGGTTCAGGACGATTTCGATGCCCATGAAGCCCGGGTTTGCATCAACGACGGTGTGGTTCTGGACGACCCCAAACGCGCGCGCCGCTATTCGGACCAGCAATACCTAAAGTCCCCCGAAGAAATGACGGCCTTGTTCGAAGACCTGCCCGAAGCTATCGAGAACTCGGTATTGATTGCCGAGCGATGCTCCACAACCGTTCACCTGGGCGAATATTTCCTGCCGGATTACCCCATCCCCGATGGGCTGACCATGGACGAGTTCTTTCGCAAAATCAGCCTGGAAGGCCTGGAGCGCCGCCTCAAGGTCTCCCTGAAACAGGACGATCCTGACTATGAAGCGAAACGGGCCGAGTACATCGCCCGGCTCGACTTCGAACTCAATATCATCATCCAGATGGGGTTCCCCGGTTACTTCCTGATCGTGATGGACTTCATCCGCTGGGCCAAGGAACATGACATTCCCGTAGGCCCGGGGCGGGGCTCCGGTGCCGGTTCCCTGGTGGCCTATTCGCTCGACATCACCGATCTCGACCCGCTTGAGTACGACCTGCTGTTCGAGCGCTTCCTCAACCCGGAACGGGTATCCATGCCCGACTTCGACGTCGACTTCTGCATGGAAAAGCGTGACCGCGTCATTCAATACGTGGCCGACCAATACGGTCGTCAGGCGGTGTCCCAGATCGTTACCTTTGGCACCATGGCCGCTAAGGCTGTGGTGCGTGACGTGGCCCGGGTGCAGGGTAAATCCTACGGCCTGGCCGACAAAGTTTCGAAAATGATTCCCGGTGACCCGGGCATGACCCTGAACAAGGCGCTGGGCGAAGTGCCCGAACTCAAGGCTTTCCTCGAAGATGACGAGGAAGCCATGGAAATCTGGGAGATGGCGCTCAAGCTCGAAGGTGTCACCCGTCAAACCGGCAAACACGCCGGGGGGGTGGTGATCGCCCCGACCAAGCTGACCGATTTTGCTCCATTGTTGTGCGAGGAAGACGGCAGCGGTCTGGTCACGCAATACGACAAAAACGATGTTGAATCCGCCGGGCTGGTTAAGTTCGACTTCCTGGGTTTGCGAACGCTCACCATCATCGACTGGGCGCTGAAAATCATCAACCCGCGCCTGGAAGCCGAGGGCAAACCACCCATCGACATCGCCCATATACCGCTGGATGACGAACCCTCGTTTCAATTGCTGAAAAAAGCCCAGACCACGGCCGTATTCCAGCTTGAATCGCGCGGCATGAAAGATTTGATCAAGCGCCTCCAGCCCGACTGCCTCGAAGACATGATCGCCTTGGTGGCCCTGTTCCGGCCCGGTCCGTTGCAGTCGGGCATGGTGGATAACTTCATCAACCGGAAGCACGGCCGCGAAGAACTCTCCTATCCGGATTCGCAATATCAGCACGAATGGTTGAAGCCCATCCTGGCCCCGACCTACGGCATCATCCTTTATCAGGAACAGGTGATGCAGATCGCCCAGGAACTGGCAGGTTACACCCTCGGCGGCGCCGACCTGCTGCGTCGCGCCATGGGTAAGAAAAAGCCCGAGGAAATGGCCAAGCAGCGGAGCTTTTTCGAGGAAGGCGCCAAAAGTAAAGGCGTGGACGCCAATCTGGCGATGAAAATCTTCGACCTGGTGGAAAAATTCGCCGGTTACGGCTTCAACAAATCGCACTCCGCCGCCTACGCTCTTGTGTCCTATCAGACACTCTGGCTGAAAGCCCATTACCCCTCCGCCTTCATGGCCGCCACCATGTCTTCGGAATTGGACAACACCGACAAGGTGGTGATCTTCATCGAAGACTGCCGTCAAATGGGCATCGACGTACTGCCGCCGGACGTCAACGAAGGCGCCTATATGTTCACCGTCAGCGAAGACGACCAGGTCATTTATGGTCTCGGCGCGATCAAAGGCGTCGGTGAAGGGCCGGTCGAAGCTATTGTGAAAGCACGGCAGGAAGGCGGCCCCTTCAAAGACCTGTTCGACTTCTGCGAACGGGTTGACAGCCGCAAAGTCAACAAACGCTGTATCGAAGCGCTCATCAAAGCCGGAGCGCTCGACAAGCTCGCCCCCCATCGGGCCATGATGCTCGCCGCCTTGGAAGACGCCGTAAAAACCGCCGAGCAATCCGCCAGCAACCAGGCCGCTGGCATGGTGGACCTGTTCAGCGAAATCCAGGCCGAGACCGCCGCCGACCCTTACGAACCCTACAGCGCGGTGCTGCAGCATTCGCTCAAAGAGCGGTTGATGGGCGAAAAGGAAACCCTCGGGCTTTACCTGACTGGCCACCCCATCGACGAACACGAAGACGAAGTGCGCAAAATCGCTTCCATGCGCCTGGGCGAACTGGACGTCTCCCCGGATGAGCTTCGCCGTATGCGCAAAGCCACCAAAACCCTGGCCGGGTTGGTGCTAGGCGTGCGCACCCGCCAAACCCAGCGCGGCGACACCATGGCCATCGTCACCCTCGACGACCGGACCGGCCGGGTCGAAATGACGCTCTTCGGAGATGACTACCAAACTTACAAAGACATGCTCGAACCCGACGAAGTCATCATCGTCGAAGCCGAAGTGGGTTGGGACGACTACGCCGACCGAGCCCGCATACGCGCCCAAAAAATCTACACCCTGATTCAGGCACGCCAGGAACTGATTCGCGGTATCGAATTCACCGTCACCGAAGCCCAGGCGGAAGAATTCATGAACCGCCTGAAAGAACTGATCCGCCCCGACCTCGCCGAAGGGCAGGGCACACCGGTGTGGGTCAACTACGAATCCGGCCTGGCCAGGGGACAGGTACGCCTCGGCCCTGAACACAGAATTCCATTGGAAGATGAAACCCTGCACCGGCTGCGCCAGACCTTCGACGACGGCGCATTCCAGTTCCGGTATCAGGATTAACAACGGACACTTTTTCCGTTTGTTCAAAGCTCAATAAGTATTGATGCTCTTGCTCAATGGAAGCCGTCCTTTTAGGCTGAGCGTTCTTAAAAAATATTCTCTGCGTTCATCAAAACGAGCGTTGGGTGCTGAGGTCTCCCCGGCAATCGACGCGGGCCAGGGCCACTGAGTGGGCTAGAACCCCGATGAAAGCTATTCGCTGAGCCGCAAAAGCGGCTCGATTAGGGAACGGGTATGAATCCAGACTATTTGGAATTTGAACAACCGATAGCGGATCTGATCGCCAAGATTGAGGAACTCCGTCTGGTCGGCAACCGAAACGACCTGAACATCTCCTCCGAGATCGAAAAGCTCAACGCACAGTCCGTCAAACTGACCGAGCAGATCTTCTCCAACCTCAGCTCCTGGCAGATATCCCAACTGGCCCGCCACCCCAAGCGGCCCTACACCCTCGACTACGTCAAACACATCTTCACCGACTGGGACGAACTGCACGGCGACCGGCATTACGCTGACGACGCCGCCATCGTCGGCGGCATCGCCCGCCTCGACGACCGACCGGTCATGATCATTGGCCACCAGAAAGGCCGTGACGTCAAAGAAAAAGTCCGCCGCAACTTCGGCATGCCCAAACCCGAAGGCTACCGCAAAGCCCTGCGCCTGATGCAAATGGCCGAACGCTTCCGCATGCCCGTTCTCACCTTCATCGACACCCCCGGAGCCTACCCCGGCATCGGCGCCGAAGAACGCGGCCAAAGCGAAGCCATCGCCTACAACCTACTGAAAATGTCCTCACTGCGGACCCCGGTAGTCGCCACCGTTGTCGGCGAGGGCGGCTCCGGCGGAGCACTCGCCATCGGCGTGTGCGACCACCTGAACATGCTGCAATACAGCACTTACTCAGTCATCTCACCCGAAGGTTGCGCCTCCATCCTCTGGAAAACCGCCGAACGCGCCTCCGACGCCGCCGAAGCCATGGGCATCACCGCCGGACGCCTGCACAGCCTCGGCCTGGTCGATACCGTCGTCAAAGAACCCCTGGGCGGCGCCCACCGCGACCCCGGGCTCATGGCCGCAAACCTGAAAACCCAACTCACGAAACAGGTAGATGAACTGCGCACCCGGCCAGTGGAAGAACTGCTCGACAGCCGTTATAAGCGTTTAATGTCCTACGGCATCGAGTCCTAAACCTTCAGACAACGTCAGTACCCACCGGCGATAATGGCTAGCGGAGGTGGCGGGTTTTACCCCCAACCCCAACCAAGCCACAAAACCAAACACCAGACTCGAAACCCGCCCAGGTTTCGGTCTATGCTAAGGGCAGATTCGACTGACCTTCCTATCCAACGGGACGAAGGGGCCAATGACCGCTGCCTATTCCTATCCATTTCGACAGTACGAACCGATAGTCGGTGAAGAAATCGCACTGTTGTTGAACCGATACCTCGAAGGCCAGCGCGCCCTCGAAGGCGCACCCGCCTACCTGTTCGACATCGTACTGCTCGACGGCACCCTCATTGGCCAGATCGACCTGCGCATCGGCACCAGCCATGCCCTCGTCGCCTACGCCGGTCAAATCGGCTACGGCATCGACAGCCCTCATCGGGGCCATCACTACGCCGCCAAAGCCTGCGAACTCATCGCCCCCGTCGCACTCGAACACGGCATGAAACAACTCTGGATCACCTGCAACCCAGACAACCCAGCCTCCATCCGCACCTGCGAACGGCTCGGCGCCCGTTTCATCGAACGAGTCAAAGTCCCCAAATGGTCCGAACTCTGGCGGCGTGGCGACCGGGAAAAACTACGCTACCTCTGGACACTTCCCCAAACCAAACAACCGGGACTGAGCCTCACCGACTGACATGTCCAACCGACTTCTCAACGCCATCCATACCCGGCTTTCGGACAGCGAGCCCCGCCCAATTTTCGTCGGCTACAGCGGCGGCCTCGACTCCCAGGTATTACTGCACGCCCTCTGCCAAACCCAAGTGCCCAGCCAGATCATCGCCCTGCACATCAATCACGGCATCAGCCCCCAGGCAGACAACTGGCAACACCACTGCCAACAACGCAGCCTCCAACTCGGCTGCCGATTCATCGCCATAAAAACCACCATAGAAAAACAAGGCCAAGGCCTCGAAGCCGCCGCACGCCAGGCACGTTATCAATTATTCGACGAACAGGTCGCCCCCGGCCACAGCCTCCTGCTCGCCCACCACCTGGACGACCAACTCGAAACCTTCATGCTACGCCTCATGCGCGGCAGCGGCCTGCATGGTCTCAGCGCCATGCAACCCGAGACACAACGCCAAGGTTACCGGCTGCTGCGCCCCTTTCTAGCCATCCCCCGGTCAGACCTCGAAGCCTATGCCCGAGAACACAACCTCGACTGGATCGAAGACGAAAGCAACACCGACACCCAATTCGACCGCAACTACCTCCGGCATGAAATATTTCCCCGGCTCGCCGAACGCTGGCCCCAATACCGGCAAACCCTCAACCGAAGCCTCACCCAGCTAAGCCAGGCCGCCAAACAACAGGACCACCAACTCGAACAGGAGCTCGACCACCGTCTCGCCCACGACGGCGCCTTCAAAGCCGTGCAACTCAACGATTGGTCCGAAGACAGAATACTGTCACTCATCCACCTCTGGCTGCGCCGACAAAACGTCCGTCCACCCTCGGAAGCGCTGATGCAGCGCATCCTGAACGAAGTTGTACGTGCCCAGCCGGACGCCCAGCCCATCGTCCAGATCGGCCATGGCTCTGTCCGCCGCTTCCGCACCGCACTGTACTGGGTGCCCGACCTACCCGAACCCGGTGAGCCACCCAAAGTTATCCAAGGCAGCACTGTTCATTGGACCGGCGTCGGTGCTCTTTCACTCAAATCTATGAGTAACGGCCCCAACCGAATCAAAACGGATGCTCCTTCTCTCAACTGGAGAATGCGCCAGGGTGGTGAGACCCTTTGGCCAGCCGGTCGCTCGAAGAGCCGCGATTTAAAACGCCTGCTCCAGGAATACCGACTGCCACCCTGGGTGAGAGATCGACTGCCGCTGCTGTATTCGGGGGATCAACTGATCGCCGTCGCCGACCTCTGTGTCGATCGTGACTGGCAAGCCCAAGAAAATGAACCCGGTTTCGTCATAAGCTATGAACCTATTGCTTTAGGCAACCAAGACTAGCAGAGGGAGCCGATGGGCTCGTGGAGGGAAGTCCGCAACATGGATGTTGCGGTCTAGCCCCCAGGGAGGGGTTCATGGCGACCCTCCACGAGCCCATCGGCTCCCTCTGCGGGTTCAGCCCCCGAATTAAAAAAGCGAACTTTCCAATTGAGCCGGGGGAGGCTTTTTGCTATTCTGGCCTCCCATCTTGAGTCGCACAAAAACCCCTTGCACCAACTGCTCCGTGGCCCCAAAGCACAGCCACCGGGGCTTGTATTGCGTGTAGCGTTCGGGCGTTTTGTTAGCACCTCACCACACCTTGCGAATATCGGATGGGATCTTTATGACGCGTTATATCTTTGTCACCGGCGGTGTAGTGTCTTCACTTGGAAAAGGCATTGCATCGGCATCACTGGCCGCCATACTCGAGGCCAGAGGGCTCAAGGTGACCCTGCTCAAACTTGACCCCTATATCAACGTCGATCCCGGAACCATGAGCCCCTTCCAGCACGGGGAAGTCTTCGTCACCGAAGACGGCGCCGAAACCGACCTCGACCTCGGCCACTACGAACGCTTCGTCCGCACCACCATGACGCGCCGCAACAACTTCACCACCGGCCGCATCTACCAGGACGTATTGCGCAAAGAACGCAGAGGCGACTACCTCGGCGGCACCGTCCAGGTCATCCCGCACATCACCGACGAGATCAAACGCCGCGTCATCGAAGGCGCCGGAGATGCCGACGTCGCCCTCGTCGAAGTTGGCGGCACCGTCGGCGACATCGAATCCCTCCCGTTCCTCGAAGCCGTACGTCAGCTCAAAGTCGAACTCGGCAGCCGCCGCGCACTCTCCATGCACCTCACCCTGGTGCCTTATATCGCCACCGCCGGTGAAGTCAAAACCAAACCGACCCAACACTCGGTCAAAGAACTGCGCACCATCGGCCTGCAGCCGGATATCCTTGTCTGCCGCTCCGAACAACCCGTCGGCAAAGCCGAACTGCGGAAAATCGCACTGTTCACCAATGTCGAAGAGCGCGCCGTCATCCCCCTGCCGGATGCCGACTCCATCTACCGCATCCCCGGCATGCTGCATAAATCCGGGCTCGACAACATTGTTGTCGAAAAATTCGGTCTGGAATGCCACGAACCGGATCTCAGCGACTGGGAAGACGTCACCGACCGCAAACTCAACCCGGATGGCGAAGTCACCATCGCCATGGTCGGTAAATACATGGACCTGCTCGACGCCTATAAATCCCTGATCGAAGCCATCGACCACGCCGGTATTCGTTCCCGCACCAAAGTCAAAATCCGCTACATCGACGCCGAAGACATCGAAAAGAACGGCACCGGATGCCTGGAAGGCGTTCAAGGCATACTGGTTCCGGGCGGTTTCGGCTATCGAGGCGTGGAAGGTAAAATCACCGCCGCCCGCTATGCGCGCGAAAACAAAGTACCTTACCTGGGTATCTGCCTGGGAATGCAGGTGGCCGTCATCGAATACGCCCGCAACGTCGCAGGCTTCGAAGGTGCCCACTCCACCGAGTTTGACCGTCAGTCCCGTCACCCGGTCGTAGGGCTGGTGACCGAATGGATCGAAGCGGACGGCAAGAAAGTGGAGCGTGACGAACAGGCGGACCTGGGAGGCACCATGCGCCTGGGCGGCCAGGAGTGCATGTTGTCAGAAGACTCCCTCTCCCGGGAGTGCTACGGAAAGGACCGCATCGTCGAACGTCACCGTCACCGTTACGAAGTCAACAACCATTATGTAGAAGACTTACAAAAAGCCGGTCTTCGCATCGCCGGTCGTTCCGTCGACGGTGCCTTGGTTGAGATCGTCGAAATTCCCGATCACCCCTGGTTCGTGGCCTGCCAATTCCACCCCGAATTCACCTCCACGCCGCGGGATGGCCACGGTTTGTTCAGTGGTTTCATCGGTGCCGTTCGGCAGGGGAATAGCTGAATAGGGTTCGCAATCCGGCGCTAAAGGCCTATAATCCGCGCGCCGGTTTTGTAATAAAACTACAAATTTACGGTATTACCGACAGATTTTCGGGAGTTCAAGCGAATTCCCGCGACCGGTACCAGACTCAGCACGGCACGATTTCATATAGAGGTGAGCCAACATAACAGGCTGACCGAACTTTCAGGACCGAACTCTTAGGAGAGTGACATGGCTAAGATCGTTGATATCAAAGCACGCGAAGTGCTCGATTCCCGTGGCAACCCCACCGTGGAAGCCGACGTAATTCTGGAATCCGGCGCGCGTGGCCGCGCTTGCGCGCCGTCCGGTGCCTCAACCGGCTCCCGCGAAGCGCTGGAACTGCGTGACGGCGACAAGAGCCGTTACCTGGGCAAGGGTGTTTTGAAAGCCGTCGCTGCCGCCAATGGCCCGATCCGCGATGCTCTGCTGGGCTTCGACGCACTGGATCAGGCCAGTCTGGACAAGACCATGATCGAACTGGACGGCACCGAGAATAAATCCAACTTCGGCGCCAACGCCATTCTCGCCGTTTCCCTGGCCGCCGCCAAAGCCGCCGCCGCCGAGAAAGGTGTTGAGCTGTACGAACACATCGCCGACATCAACGGCACACCGGGCCAATACAGCCTGCCGGTTCCGATGATGAACATCCTGAACGGTGGTGAGCATGCCGACAACAACGTCGACATTCAGGAATTCATGATTCAACCGGTCGGCGCCCCTTCCTTTAAGGAAGCCCTGCGCATCGGTGCTGAAATCTTCCACGCCTTGAAGAAGGTACTGAGCGCCCAAGGTCTGAATACAGCCGTTGGTGACGAAGGTGGTTTCGCCCCGAACCTGGAAAGCAACGCCGCTGCTCTGGCCGTCATCAAAGAAGCCGTTGAAGCCGCTGGCTACAAACTGGGCACCGACATCACTCTGGCGATGGACTGTGCTGCTTCCGAATTCTACGAAGACGGCAAATACAACCTGAAAGGCGAAGGCAAAGTCTTCGACTCCAACGGTTTCTCCGATTACCTGGCCGAGCTGACCGAGCAGTACCCGATTGTTTCTATCGAAGACGGTCTGGACGAGTCCGACTGGGATGGCTTCGCTTATATGACGAAGCAGCTGGGCGACAAAATCCAATTGGTCGGCGATGACTTGTTCGTCACCAACACCAAGATCCTGAAAGAAGGCATCGACAAGGGCATCGCCAATTCCATCCTGATCAAGTTCAACCAGATCGGTTCTCTGACCGAAACTCTGGCGGCGATCAAGATGGCGAAAGACGCCGGCTACACCGCCGTTATCTCTCACCGTTCCGGCGAAACCGAAGACGCCACCATCGCCGACCTGGCGGTAGGCACCGCCGCCGGCCAGATCAAAACCGGCTCACTGTGCCGCTCCGACCGCGTAGCCAAGTACAACCAACTGCTGCGCATCGAAGAAGCCCTGGGCGACAAAGCCGTCTACAACGGCCTCAAAGAGATCAAAGGCCAAGGCTGATTTTTAGTCTTCGCCAGTGGTTATGAGAAGGGGGCTTTCGCTCCCTTTTTTTGTGGCTCGTTAGTCTGTTGTGGCTGTGGGGTCGCGAGGGGGTGGTGGGTATGATCAACGGGGTCGCTGTGAATACTTCCTTGTAAGTTAGGCGGCAGCATCCTTGCTGCCGACTCCCCCTTATGATCACACCCGCCACCCCCTCGCTTATTTCCAACCCAAAGCTCTTTCTAAATCCTCATTCAGAGTTCTGCCAAGCTCCACACTTATAGTAGGTTCAACGGATCTTGGTTTTATGGGATGCATGGATGCTTTAGCCAACTTAGGCTAGCGATGGGTGCTGGGGGGCGTTCTGGAAGGGGTATCTTCGGCATGGATGCCGAAGCTAAGCTTCCATGGAAGGATTCACGGCGGCCCCTGGAAGAACGCCCCCCAGCACCCATCGCGGGTTCCAACCAAAAAAAGCGCGAAAGCAAAAGCCAACCCAGCCACAGAACCAACCCACCGCCACAAACCAGAAAGCGAACCAATGGCACTAAACCGCCGAATGGGTCAGAATAGCGGCCATTCATGGAAATAGAAGAGGAGCGCCATGCGCTGGCTGCAACTGAGCCTGCTGTTTATTTTGATCGTCCTGCAATATCGCCTCTGGTTCGGAGAGAACAGTTGGCGCGATGTGCACAGGTTGGACGCGGAAATAGCCAGCCAGCAGGCCGAAATAGATAAAAGCGAAGCCCGGAACCAAGTATTGCGTGCCCGGGTCAGCGACCTCAAATCCGGCCTGGACGCCATCGAAGAACTGGCCCGGAGTAATCTCGGGCTTGTTAAGGAAGGGGAGGTGTTTTACGTCATCCCCACCGAGGAATTGAATCAATAACCCCATGACCGACCATCTGCTGTTACCCGCGGCCGGAGTAGGGCGCCGCTTCGGACACGACCGACCCAAACAATACTGCACCCTCGCCGACCGCACCCTGATGGAATGGACGCTCGATCTCTGGCGAACCATTCCAATCGATGGCCAAAGCCTCCTCATTTTGGCCGAGGACGACCGCGAAGGGCATGCCATTGCCCAGCGCTACCCCGGCATTGGTACCACGGTGGGCGGTCTCGAACGGGCGGACTCGGTGCTGGCCGGTTTGCGCGCACTGAACGCCGAACCGCAGGATTGGGTATTGGTCCACGACATCGCTCGTCCCTGCGTGCGCCCGGAAGACATCGAACAGCTTCGCCGACACTGTCATGACACCGGTCGCGGCGGCCTTCTCGCCACACCCCTGAGCGATACCGTGAAGCGCCTGGGAGGCGATGGACAGGTAACCACCGTCGACCGCAGTCAGCTGTGGGCGGCCATGACCCCTCAATGCTTTCGCTACTCGGATCTGAAAAACGCGTTGGAGTCCGCCTTGGGCGAGGGGAGGGCCATCACCGATGAAGCCTCGGCCATCGAACAGGCCGGGTTGCCGGTTGATCTGGTCGAAGGCGCGCGGGACAACCTTAAGCTAACCCGGCCGGAAGACCGGGCATTGATTGAGTTCTATTTGATGCAACAAGGGCGGTTACAGCACTAATGACTATGAGAATCGGCCACGGTTTCGACGTTCATCGTTTCGATAACGACTCCGGCCCCACGGATATCAAGCTAGGAGGCGTGTCCGTTCCCGCCCATGCCGCCCTATTAGCTCATTCGGACGGCGACGTAGTATTGCATGCGGTGTGCGACGCCCTGTTGGGTGCGGCGGCGTTGGGCGATATCGGCGAGCTGTTTCCGGATACCGATGCCGCCTGGGCGGGAGCCGACAGTCGGGGGTTGTTGAGCGAGGTCTATAACCGGGTCAAGTCACTGGGGTTCCGTCTGGTGAATGTGGATATTACCGTTATCGCCCAAACTCCCCGTCTGAAAGACCATAAGCACAGTATGAAGCTGACCATCGCCGATATCCTGGAAGCCGAACCGGGGCAGGTGAACGTTAAAGCGACCACCACCGAGAAACTGGGCTTTACCGGCCGCAAGGAAGGCATCGCCACCGAGGCGGTATGCCTGTTGGAATCCCTATGACACACCCGATGAACGCCGAATTGCCTTATGCCTGGGGTGGCCCCGTCGGCACCGCCCGCCTGAAAGACACACCCGAAGACTTTCGTGTCGAGGAAGTACTGCCCGAAACAGCTACTGGTGAAGGGGAGCATCTTTGGTTGACGCTGGAAAAAACCGGCCAAAACACGGCCTGGGTAGCCCGGCAGTTGTCGCGTTGGGCCAATTTGCCAGTGCGGGCTGTCAGTTACGCCGGCCTAAAAGACCGACACGCCGTCACCACTCAGACCTTTTCGCTGCATTTACCCGGCCGCGAGGACCCGGTTCAGCCACTGTCCATCGAAGGTGTGAGAGTGTTGTCGCAGGCGCGTCATCCGCGAAAATTGAAGACCGGGCAGTTGGTGGGCAATCACTTTGTGATTCGGCTGCGTCAGTTCAACGGAGACCCTAAGGCCCTCGAAGAACGATGGCAGCACCTGGTGACGCAAGGCGTTCCCAATTATTTTGGTTCGCAACGGTTTGGCTCCGGCGGGGCGAATCTTGTACGAGCGCTGCAGTGGTTCCGTGGGGAAGCCCGTTTGCAGAGAGGCCAGCAGGGGATTCACCTGTCGGCCGTACGCAGTTATTTGTTCAATAAATTGCTGGCTGCTCGCATTGAACAAGGGAGCTGGAACCAGCTCTTGCCGGGCGACTTTGCCCAGTTCCGCGAAGGGCAGGGTGGTTTTCTGTGTGAAACGCCCGCCGAGGACGATCTAAGCCGTCTGGAAAGCGGTCGTTTGTCGCCTACCGCAAGTCTCCCGGGCGATATCACGGGCGACGTAAGCGCCGTGGATGAGTGGGAAGCCGCAGTTTTGGCCGATGACCAGGAATGGCTGGAAGGGTTGAAAGCACGGCGCATGCAGCGCAGCCGCCGTAAAACCCGCGTTTATCCTGAGCAGGGTACGCTCGATTGGCAGGAGGGAGATCCTGTATTTCGCTTCTTTTTACCGGCCGGCAGCTACGCCACCGTAGCGCTACGCGAGGCGGTGGCGCTGGAGGAGGAGCGGGAGGCATGAACCTCAAGGGCATCGGCATGACGTCGGAACGGACCCGGCAACGCCTGATCGAGCGGTTGTTTGAACGGGGCATTAGAGATACCCGGGTTTTGGAGTGCTTTGCCAAGGTACCCCGGCACATTTTTGTCGATGAAGCCCTGGGTCATAAGGCTTATGAAGACACCGCCGTACCCATTGGTTACGGGCAAACGTTGTCACAGCCTTACATTGTTGCCCGGATGACCGAACTGGTGCTCGGTGCCAGACACCATGAGCGGGTGCTGGAAATAGGCACAGGCTCCGGTTTTCAAACCTCGGTTTTGGCTCAGGTGGTGGATGAGGTGTTTTCGGTCGAGCGTATCAAACCGCTGCAGCAAAAAGCTCGCGAGCGCTTACGGACACTAAAGATCTACAACGCTCGGCTCAAACTGGACGATGGTTTCCTGGGATGGCCGAATGAAGGTCCGTTCGATGTCATCATTGGTACGGCCGCGCCGGATGAAGCCCCGGCGGAACTGGTTGATCAACTCGTCCCTGATGGTGGTCGACTGATATTACCGGTCGGCTCGGAAGAACAGTATTTAACCGTTATAGAAAGGGATGGCGATGAGCTCCATACACATAAAGTTGAACCGGTTCGTTTCGTGCCCATGCTCAAAGGCGTGCAAAAGACATGATTAAGCAAGTAATTCTCTGGATATTGAAAGGCGCTGTTATGGGAGCGGCTGACGCCGTGCCCGGTGTATCGGGAGGCACCATGGCGCTGATCACGGGCATTTACGAACGACTCGTCGCGGCGCTGGCTTCCATCAAACTTTCCTTGCTGGGCGAGTTGCGAAAGGGCGAATTTCGTACTGTTTGGCAGCATATTGACGGCAATTTTCTGCTGGCCCTGGGTGTCGGCATACTGGTCAGCCTTTTTACGGTACTCAGCTTCATTCATAACCTGTTGGAGACCTCGCCACAGCTGTTGTGGTCTTTTTTTCTGGGGTTAATTGCCGCCTCCCTCGTATTTTTGATGCGTCATCAGGTTTGGCACCGCTGGGACATTCTATTAATGATCGCAGGCACGGCGATAGCCGCCGGTATAGCGCTGTCTTCCGGAGTGGGCTTGACCGTAAGCCCGGTCACCTTGGTATTGGGCGGGGCGCTGGCCATTTCCGCCATGCTGTTGCCCGGCATATCCGGCAGTTTCATTCTGCTGCTACTGGGTCTCTACCCGGCGGTGGTCGAGGCGGTGCACGCCCGCGACTTGCCGATTATTGCCTGGGTGGCATTGGGGTGTCTGATCGGTATCCTCGCTTTCAGCCGCGTATTGAATTGGTTGTTGAAGCATTGGCATGACCGGGTCATGGGGTTCATGTTGGGGTTTATTCTGGGCGCCCTGATAAAAGTGTGGCCCTGGCAGGCGGGGGAGCAGTGGTGGTTGCCTGGCGGGTATGAGCAATACACCGGAGAGCCCGCCCTGGTGGCCGGTTGCCTGGCTGCTATGCTGTTGGGAGCCCTAACGGTGATTGGACTGACATGGAAAAGTAGCACTTTCAGAGTTGTCAAATCTTAAGTTAGAGTCACCTCACAAAATGCCTTAAAAACCCAGGGGTTTTTAGAATAATTATTCTTAATAATTTTCAGAGTCTTAAAGTTACGGAATATTACAGACACATGAACAGTGTTTGAGTTGATTTCGACCGATGGTCAAATCCGGGAGCGAGTTGTTGATTTCGAGGACCAAAATAGCGTCAATTTTGCTGGTATCAGGGTTGAGTGGCAGCCTGCTGTCCGGATGCCTGAACAATGCCGCCTATTCCTCGCTCGATGGTGGTTCCCGCCCTGTTTCAAACACCAGGCCCGCTGTTGCTCCGGCTGTCTCGAACCCCTCTAACACGCGGATTCCAGGTCAGTACCGTGTGCAGAGAGGCGACACACTTTACTCGATCGCATTCCGTTATGGCCTCGATTACAAAAAACTGGCCCATGCCAACAATATCGGCTCGAATTACACCATCTATGTAGGACAAACCCTGGCTCTGCGCGAGGCGTCACCCCCGCCGTCTCCGACCACTGTTACAAGACCTCAAACCGCTCCGCCGTCGGCAGCAAGCTCGTCACAATCCGTTACAAAAGTTAACAGTCAGGAAGCTGACGTCAAAGTATCTACAGCGTCAACTTCAACAGTCAGGAATTTAAGTTGGGATTGGCCGCACAATGGGAAAATAGTGCGAACATTTAGTCCAAATCTGTCTGAGCGTAAAGGCGTTGATCTTGTCGGTCAGATTGGAGACTCTGTCAGAGCGGCGGCAAGAGGTACTGTCGTCTACGCGGGGAATGGCCTGCCCGGATATGGGAATCTGATCATCCTCGAACACGGTGACTCATTGTTAAGCGCCTACGCTTTCAATCAGGAACTGCTGGTCGCGGAGCGGGATCAAGTAGAGAAGGGGCAGGTAATCGCCAGAATGGGCAAGCAGGGTGACCAGCCCGGTTTGCACTTCGAAATCAGGCGAGAGGGCAAACCGGTTGATCCAATGGGGTATCTGCCCCAACGTTAACCGGTTCAAGTCAAGCCTCGGTCGGCCGATACCGACCCAAACACACAGGTGAACGACTATGGCAGCACTCCGGGAACATGACTCCGCTTTGGCGGAAGATCAATTCAAGCAGTACAGCGACTACCTGGATTCCTCCAGCTTTGATGAAAACCTGGCGTCCTTGAAGCAGGACGCGGATGATGCCGACGACAGCTTCGAATCCGATTCCGAAGAGTCCGAGTTCCGCGATGCGGTGAGCAACAGCAGTGGTTTGCAGCGCTCACTGGACGCAACCCAGATGTACCTCAATGAAATTGGCTTCTCACCGCTGTTAAGCCCCGAGGAAGAAGTTTATTTTGCGCGCCTGGCCCAAAAAGGTGAGCCGGCCGGTCGCAAGCGCATGATCGAAAGCAACCTGCGGCTGGTGGTGAAAATCGCCCGCCGTTACCTGAACCGGGGTTTGACCCTGCTTGACCTTATCGAAGAGGGCAATCTTGGGTTGATCCGCGCTGTCGAGAAATTCGATCCGGAACGGGGTTTCCGCTTCTCAACCTACGCCACCTGGTGGATTCGTCAGACCATTGAGCGGGCCATCATGAACCAGACCCGCACCATCCGTCTGCCGATTCATGTGGTGAAAGAGCTTAATGTCTATCTGCGCGCCGCTCGTGAGCTGGCTCAGAAGCTTGATCATGAACCGACGGCCGAAGACATCGCCGAGTTGCTTGAACGCCCTGTAGACGACGTTAAACGGATGCTGGCGCTGAACGAGCGGGTGACATCGGTCGATACCCCGATCGGCCCGGCCTCTGAAAAAAGTCTGCTGGATACCATTGCCGACGAAAAATCAGCCGACCCCTCCGAAACGCTGCAGGACGACGACCTTCGTTCCAGCATCGACCATTGGCTGGATGATCTTTCCGAGAAGCAGCGTGAAGTGGTTGCCCGTCGCTTCGGTCTGCGCGGCTATGAGACAAGTACTCTGGAAGAAGTGGGTCGTGAGATTGGCCTGACCCGCGAACGTGTTCGCCAGATTCAGGTGGAAGCGCTGCGTCGTCTGCGCGATATCATGGAGAAGCAGGGGCTGTCTGCCACCGCCTTGTTCGGCGCCTGATTCCCCACTTTTTCAATCCATAAAAAAGAGCGCTTTTAGCGCTCTTTTTTATGTCACCCGATTGCTTGAACCAGGATTACCGCTCCAGCTTCTCGCGCTTGCCGGGAACACCGTTCTGTTCATCCGCGTCCGGCAGCGGGTCTTTCCGTTCAGTGATGTTGGGCCACACTTCGGACAGTTCCGCATTCAACTCGATAAAATCGACCTGATCTTCAGGCACTTCGTCTTCAGAAAGAATGGCTTCCGCCGGGCACTCCGGTTCACAAAGTGCGCAGTCAATGCATTCATCCGGATGAATCACCAGGAAGTTCGGACCTTCATAAAAACAGTCGACCGGGCAGACCTCTACGCAATCGGTGTATTTACACTTGATACAGTTCTCGAGAACAACAAAAGCCATCGGGTCCCTCTCCCCAATTCAAATCGAAACGTGTGCGTATTCTAGTGATACCCCCCGGCCCCCTCAAGCAGCATCTAAGACCTTTTGCCGACACTTTTATAGCCACTGGGAATAACAGAATGGCTTTTTGGTTGGATCGCCTATATGGGCGGTCAATAAACCGAAGCCCCCTGGCCGACGGAACCTCGGCATAAAAGGCGCTACAAAGACGCCTTATGACGATACAACCACTGCAGCGCCTCGAGCGGCGTCAGGCCGTTCAGGTCGAGATCGGCCAATTCGTCCACCATCGGGTGTTGGCTGATGGGGGCGAATAGGTCAGCCTGCATGGGGCTGGAAGGCTCCGGGCGCGCCTCCTGGACGGAGACGGTTCGAACCGGGGCGGGCGCGGGAGCTTGCTCCAGCTCCAGAAGCTTGTGACGTGCCGCCTCGATGACGCCGTCCGGTACCCCCGCCAGCTTGGCCACCTGAATCCCGAAACTTTGACTGGCCGGACCCGGCTGAACGCGGTGCAGGAAGACCAGCCTGTCATCGTGCTCCGTTGCATCCAAGTGCAGGTTATGAGCGCTATTGTGTTGCTCCGGCAACGCCGTCATCTCGAAATAATGCGTAGCGAAGAGCGTCAGTGCCTTGGTGTGCTGCACCAAATGCGAGGCTGCAGCCCAGGCCAGTGACAGGCCGTCGAACGTGCTGGTACCACGCCCGACTTCATCCATGATCACCAGGCTGTTGGGCGTGGCATTGTGCAGGATATTCGCCGTTTCCGTCATTTCCACCATAAAGGTGGAACGTCCACCGGCGATATCGTCGGAAGAGCCCATGCGGGTGAAGATCCGGTCTATGCTGCCGATGCGGGCCTTGGCCGCAGGCACGAAACTGCCGATATGTCCCAGTAACGCAATGACTGCCGCCTGACGCATGAAGGTACTCTTACCCCCCATGTTCGGCCCGGTTATGACCAGCGTGGTAGCGGCATTGTCCAGAGTCAGATCGTTAGGCACAAAAGGCGCGTCCGATATAGCTTCGACCACAGGGTGGCGGCCTTCTTCAATGATCAGCTCCGCTTCATCGGTCAACTCCGGAGCCGTCCAACTGTAGCGGTCCGCGCAGTCCGCCAAACATACCAAAGCGTCCAGTTCTGCCATGGCTAAAGCCATGCGCTGCAGGTTTGCCAGGTCTGCCGCCAGATCTCTGACCAGTGCCTCATAAAGAAACTTCTCACGAGCCAGTGCCCGGCTCTTGGCGCTCAAGGCTTTATCCTCGAACTGCTTCAGTTCCGGTGTGATAAAGCGTTCAGCGTTTTTCAGCGTCTGACGGCGAATGTATTCATCCGGAGCTTCAGCCGCCTGAGCCTTGCTGATCTCAATGTAATAACCGTGAACTCGGTTGTAGCCGACTTTCAGCGTCGACAACCCCGTGCGGGCGCGTTCCTGTTCTTCCAAGCGGATGAGGTAGTCCCCGGCGTTGTCGTCGATACCCCTCAGTTCGTCCAGCTCTTCGTCGAAACCCGGGGCGATGACCCCGCCGTCACGAATGACCACAGGGGGGTTGTCGATCAGCGCCTTGTCCAGCACTTCCGTCCAGTGAGGTTGTTCGTGCAGGTCTTCCTTCAGGGTTTGAAGGCGTGGCGCGTCCAGCGGAGTTAATTGTTCCTGAAGGATCGGCAGCTGCGCCATGGCATCGCGCAGCCTAACCAGGTCGCGTGGCCGCGCCGAGCCCAGGGCGACGCGGGACAGTACCCGTTCGATGTCACCAATGGGTTTAAGTGTGCTTTTGACCTGCTCGAATACGAAGTCGTTAACCAAAGTGGAAACAGCGTGTTGACGCTGGCGAAGTTCCTGGCGGTCCCTCAGTGGGCGTCCCAGCCAGCGCCTTAGCTGACGGCTGCCCATGCTGGTGGCGCAATGGTCCATTAATTGAAAGAGGGTATGGTCTTCCTCTCCGCGCACATTGATATCAATTTCCAGGTTCCGTCGTGAGGCGGCGTCCAGAATGACTGAATCATCATGGCGCTCCGGCACGATGGAACGAATATGGGGCAGGGTGCTTTTTTGGGTGTCGGCCGCGTAGGTGAGCAGGCAGCCGGCGGCCTGCAACGCCAACGGCATATCCTGTACACCGAAACCACTTAGATCACGGGTGCCCATTTGAGTGGTCAGGCGCTCCAGCGCACTGTCCAGATCGAACAACCAGACTGGTTGATGGCGAATGGCCGTTTGAGTGGTGAGGTCTGGAGCTTTCATGTCCTCGGGCAACAGCAGCTCACTGGGGCGGAGCCTTTCCAACTCGGCGGTTAGCGCATCCACGCCTTCAAGAGCCTGAACGGTAAAGCGGCCGGAGGCCATATCCAGTGCCGCCAAACCATAATGGTCGTTGGCAGGCAGCATGGCCACCAGCAGACTTTCCTGTCGGTCATTCAGGAAGGCTTCGTCACTCAGGGTGCCGGGAGTCAGAACCCGAACCACCTTCCGTTCGACCGGGCCTTTGGCGGCATTGGGGTCGCCAATCTGTTCCGCGATGGCGACCGTATGTCCCTGGCGCACGAGGCGCGCGACATAACCTTCGGCCGAATGATAGGGGATACCGGCCATGGGGATGGGCTCCCCAGCGCTTTGACCTCTTTTGGTCAGGGTGATATCCAGCAGACGAGCCGCTTCGACGGCGTCGTTGTAAAAGAGTTCGTAGAAATCCCCCATGCGATAAAACACCAGATCGTTCGGGTGCTCGCTTTTGATGCTCAGGTACTGTTGCATCATCGGGGTATGTTGCTTTTTACTGGGGCTGATCTGCGACATGCTTGGGTCGTTTTCTTGGTCCGTGAAAAAGACCGCTCATGGTATTCGAATCAACCACAGGATGAAATGAATGACGCTTCTGACTGATCTGGTGGACCAACTCGCCCGCCAGTTGACGCAAAAGAAACTGCGTCTGGCTACTGTAGAGAGCTGCACTGGAGGGCGCATTGGTGGCGCATTGACGGAAAAGGCCGGCAGCTCCGACTGGTATGAAGGCGGCTGGATTACCTATTCCAATGAATTGAAAGCAGCCCTGGGCGTAAAGCCGGAACTGATTCGGGAGCACGGGGCCGTAAGTGAGGCAGTGGCACTGGCGATGGCCGAGCAGGGGAGAGCCCGGGCCGGGGTGGATCTTTGTATATCGGTTACCGGCGTGGCCGGTCCTTCGGGCGGTAGCCCGGAGAAGCCGGTTGGCACCGTTTGGATCGGCTGGGCGCTGCCGGGAGGCGTTCGCGCTCAGTGCCATCAGTTCGAAGGTGACCGAGCGGCCATCCGCGAGCAAAGCGTTGTCGCCGCCCTGACAGGTTTGCTGCAACAACTTTGAATTGACGGGAGACGCGCTACACTGGCTTTTCAGCTTCTTCCGTCAAGCATCTCCCGTCTCCCAACCACAAAAACAAAATTCCTGCTTGTCACTCCGACAAAGACTGTGTAAGAATACTGTTCATTCATACAGTAATTTCATCTGGGGGATAGATGATGGATGCCAACAAAGAAAAAGCCTTATCCGCAGCGCTCAGCCAAATTGAGCGTCAATTTGGTAAAGGGTCGGTCATGCGCATGGGCGACCAGAAGCATGTGCAGGTGCCTGCCATCCCGACCGGCTCTCTGGGGCTGGACATCGCTCTGGGGATTGGCGGTCTGCCCAAAGGCCGGGTCGTAGAGATCTACGGGCCTGAATCCTCCGGTAAAACCACTCTTACTTTGCAAGTTGTCGCCGAAGCCCAAAAGGCTGGCGGAACCTGTGCATTCGTGGATGCCGAACACGCGTTGGATCCATCCTACGCCAACAAGCTGGGTGTCAATGTAGACGACCTTCTGGTTTCCCAGCCGGATACCGGCGAACAGGCGCTGGAAATCACCGATATGCTGGTGCGTTCCAACGCGGTGGATGTCATCGTGGTCGACTCCGTTGCCGCTCTGGTACCGAAGGCCGAAATTGAAGGTGACATGGGCGATCAACACGTGGGCCTGCAGGCCCGTTTGATGTCCCAGGCGTTGCGTAAGATCACCGGTAACATCAAGACCGCCAATTGCCTGGTGATCTTCATTAACCAGATTCGTATGAAGATCGGCGTCATGTTCGGCAGCCCGGAAACCACCACCGGTGGTAACGCTTTGAAGTTCTACTCCTCCGTTCGTCTCGATATTCGTCGTACCGGAACCATTAAGGAAGGCGATGAAGTCGTCGGCTCTGAAACACGGGTCAAGGTGGTCAAAAACAAGGTGGCCCCTCCATTCAAGCAGGCCGAATTCCAGATTCACTACGGCCGGGGCATCTATCACATGGGCGAAGTCATCGATCTGGGCGTTAAACTCGGCTTGGTCGAGAAGGCGGGTGCCTGGTACAGCTATCAGGGGGATAAGATCGGGCAGGGCAAGGCCAATGCCGCCAAGTTCCTGGAAGACAACCGTGATATTGCCCAAGCCATTGAGACTAAGATTCGCGAGGCCTATCTCGTAACCAGCAAACCAGCTGAAGAAGAGAAAGGGGCTGAAAAAGCTGAAAAAGAAGAGGCTAAAGCTTAATTGGCTTAATGCTTAACGGGAGACGGAAGATGCTGTCTTTAGGCTTCTTCCGTTTCCCATTCAGCATGTAGCGGTAAATCAACAAGGAGGACGCAGATGAAACCCAGAATCAGCATGATCACCCTGGGAGTGAAGGATATAACAGAGTCGATCCGTTTCTATGAAGCCCTGGGTTTCCCCAGAATGGAGTTCGACTCTGAGGACGTTGCCTTCTTTACGTTAAACGGGACCTGGCTTGGTCTTTACGGCCGTGAGGCGCTGGCTGAAGATGCCGGTGTGTCGGCTGAGGGCAGTGGTTTTAGTGGTGTGGCGCTGGCGCACAATGTTGAGACCGATGCCTTGGTCGATCAAACGCTGCAGGAAGCGGTCGAGGCCGGAGCAAAACTGGTCAAGCCTGCTGAAAAAGTCTTTTGGGGCGGTTATTCAGGCTATTTTTCCGACCCGGATGGTTATTTGTGGGAAGTGGCCAACAATCCTTTCACCTGGATTGGTCCCAAGGACGAAGATTGAATGTCGGACACCCCCTGGAACGTAGCGTTGAATCTTCTAGCCCGGCGGGAGTACAGCCAGGCGGAGTTGCGCAGGAAGTTGAGCCAGAAGTTCCCGGAAGAAGACGCTGCACTAATAGAATCGGTTTTGGAGCGCCTGGTCGAGACCGGCCTGCAAAATGACGAACGGTTTGCCGAGGCGTTCTTCCGTTCTCAGGTGGCCAGAAACCGTGGTCCCATCCGTATCCGCCATGAAGCCCGTCAAAAAGGGATCGCCGAGCAGGTCGATGATCTGTTGGCTTCAGCCGATGAAGACTGGTTCGAACTGGCCCGGGAGGCTGCAATACGAAAACTGGGGCGTGACGATGCTTCCGACCCCAAGGTAAAAGCTCGAATCGCACGGTTTCTGGCCTACCGGGGGTTCAATACCGACCAGACCATGAACGCGTTGGATGCCTTGAAAGAAACCGCCGATTGAACCTCTTTTAAACAAAACGCCGCTGAACCCTTTAGTGGACCTCTTCTCATAATCGGCCCCAGAGCCCCTGTCTACTGGTGTCCCCGCCACCTTCTGTGTACTATTGGCGCCCTTTGGGGTGTTACCATTTCTGCGTCTGTAATCCAGGCAGTCTATACCCCCTGAACGAATTTAATCGGCTCGAACCGAGGCCGGTGTTACACCTGCGGAACAGGACGCCAGACCGACATGAAGACATCCGAAATACGCCGACGCTTTTTCGACTATTTCGTACGCGAGGGCCATGCCCTGGTAGACAGTAGCCCTTTGGTGCCGGGAAACGACCCGACACTGCTGTTTACCAATGCCGGTATGGTGCAATTCAAAGACGTCTTTCTTGGTAAAGACAAGCGTCCCTATAGCCGGGCGGTGACCTCCCAGCGCTGTGTCCGCGCCGGTGGTAAGCACAACGACCTGGAAAATGTCGGTTATACCGCCCGCCACCACACCTTTTTTGAAATGCTGGGCAACTTCAGTTTTGGCGACTATTTCAAGCGCGACGCCATTCGTTTCGCCTGGACCTTCCTGACGGAAGAACTTGGCCTGCCCAAAGAGCGCCTGTGGGTCACCGTATTCCACGACGATGACGAAGCTGCTGATATCTGGATCAACGAAGTGGGCGTCCCGGCGGATCGTCTTTCCCGCTTGGGTGAGAAAGACAACTTCTGGATGATGGGCGACACTGGCCCCTGTGGTCCCTGCTCTGAGATATTCTACGACCATGGCCCGGATGTACCGGGTGGCCCTCCGGGCAGTAAAGACGACGACCTCGACCGTTACATTGAGATCTGGAACCTGGTGTTCATGCAGTTTGACCAGCTCGAAGATGGTTCCCGTGTGCCTCTGCCCAATCCATCCATCGATACCGGCATGGGTCTGGAGCGTTTGGCTGCAGTACTCCAGCACGTGCACTCCAACTATGAAATCGACCTGTTCGAGAATCTGATTAAAGCGACAATGATGGAGACCGGTTGCCAGGATATGGAAAACCGGTCACTGAGGGTGGTTGCCGATCACATCCGCTCGTGCGCTTTCTTGATCGTGGATGGTGTTCTGCCTTCGAACGAGGGGCGGGGCTATGTGCTGCGCCGCATCGTACGCCGGGCGATTCGCCATGGTTACAAACTGGGCCAGGAAAAGCCTTTCTTTTATAAGTTGGTCGACGCGTTGGTGGTTGAGATGGGCGAAGCCTATCCCGAGCTCGCCAACCTCAAGGATCATGTTAAAAAGGTACTGTTGCTCGAAGAAGAGCAGTTTGCCCGCACACTGGATAACGGCATGCAGGTATTGGAAGACGGTATCGCCGAGCTGCAAGGCAACACCCTGCCGGGTGAACTCGTTTTTCGTTTGTACGATACCTACGGTTTCCCGGCGGATTTGACCGCTGACGTGGCGCGGGAACGCAACCTTGAAATAGATTTCGAAGGTTTTGAAGAGCACATGGAGGCCCAGCGGGAACGCGCCCGTTCAGCCAGCAAGTTCCGCATGGGCAAAGACGTTGATCTTGGCCTGGAAGGTCAGACCCGCTTCCTCGGTTACGACTCTCTGGTGGCCGAAGGCCAGGTAGTGGCGTTATTGAAAGGCGAGAACCGGGTCGAATCTTTGGCAGAGGGTGATGAGGGTATCGTTATTCTGGACCAGACTCCCTTTTATGCCGAGTCCGGTGGTCAGGTTGGCGACCATGGCGTCCTCAACAGCGACTCTACCGACCTGACGGTCAACGACTGCACCAAACTGCAGGGTCACCATCTGCACCAAGTGAAGGTCAAGCGCGGTACCGTGAAAGTCGGTGACCGGCTGAACGCCACCGTTGCACGCGAAGAGCGTGAAAACACCATGCGGCACCACAGCGCCACTCACCTGTTGCACGCGGCATTACGGGAAACCCTCGGCGAGCATGTGCAGCAGCGGGGCTCGTTGGTGACGTTCGATAAGTTGCGTTTTGATTTCTCCAACCTGGAGGCGGTGACCGCAGAGCAGTTGCGGACCATCGAGAACCGGGTTAACGAACAGATTCTTGCCAATACGCCGGTGACGACTGAGTTGATGGACATCGACTCCGCCAAAGCCAAGGGCGCTATGGCTTTGTTCGGTGAGAAATACGACAGCGAAGTCCGCGTGCTATCCATGGGTAAAGATGGTTTCTCCATGGAGCTGTGCGGCGGTACTCATGTCAACCGCACTGGCGACATCGGCCTGTTGCGTATCGTTTCCGAGAGCGGCATCGCTTCGGGCGTCCGCCGGATCGAAGCGGTGGCCGGTCCTTATGCGTTGGCGGCCGTGCATCAGCAGGATGACCGTGTGGCCAGGCTGTCCGGCCTGTATAAATGCGGTCCTGACCAGTTGTTGGATAAGGCCGAGCAGACTCAGCAGCGCATTCGTGAACTGGAGAAGAGCGTTGAGCAGATGAAAGCCAAGCTTGCCTCTTCCGCCGGGGCGGATCTTGCCGCTTCGGCTCGCGATGTTCATGGGGTTCAGGTATTGGCCGCCCAGTTGGAAGGGGCTGATGCCAAAACTCTGCGCTCGACCATGGATCAATTGAAAGATAAATTGAAGTCGGCGGTGATTGTTCTTGCCGCCGTAAACGATGGCAAGGTCCAGCTCGCAGCAGGGGTGACCAAAGATCAGGTCAGCCGCGTAAAAGCGGGTGAGCTGGTGAACTTTGTCGCGGGCCAGGTCGGTGGCAAGGGCGGTGGTAAGCCCGATATGGCCATGGCCGGGGGCAGCGATCCAACCAGGCTGGCAGAGGCCCTGGCGTCTGTTCAGGGGTGGGCGGAGCAACAATTGGCATAGGGCCCGGGATGTCATTCCGGGGTATATCAGCGGATCGGAGCAGGATTCGGAACCAGTAAATGGCGCTATACGTTCAGAAGTACGGCGGGACCTCAGTGGGCTCAACAGAGCGCATTGAGCATGTGGCCGACAAAGTGAAGTCTTTTTGCGACGAAGGGCACGATGTGGTGGTGGTGCTTTCCGCCATGAGTGGAGAAACCAATCGTCTGTTGGGGTTGGCCGAGGCGATCACCGATCAACCCAACCCGCGTGAAATGGACGTGTTGCTGTCCACCGGGGAGCAAGTCACCATTGCCCTGTTGTGCATGGCATTGCACAAGCGGGGATGTGGCGCGCGGTCCTATACCGGCGATCAGGTTCGAATCGTGACTGACAGCGCCCATACCAAAGCCCGGATTCAGCATATTGACGTGGAATATATGCAAAAAGACCTTAAAGCCGGGCGAGTTGTCGTTGTCGCCGGTTTTCAGGGGGTTGATGAATTGGGCAATACCACCACCTTGGGACGTGGAGGGTCGGATACCACGGCCGTGGCTCTGGCGGCCGCGCTCAAGGCGGATGAGTGCCAGATTTATACCGATGTCGATGGGGTCTACACCACGGACCCGCGAGTAGTGGACGATGCCCGCCGTCTCGACAGAATCACCTTCGAGGAAATGCTGGAAATGGCCAGTCTTGGCTCGAAGGTATTGCAGATTCGTTCTGTCGAATTTGCCGGTAAATACAATGTTCCGTTGCGCGTCCTGTCCAGCTTTCAAGATGGACCGGGCACCCTGATTACGCTAGAGGAAGAGTACAAGATGGAGCAACCCGTCATTTCAGGAATTGCCTTTAATCGGGATGAAGCTAAATTGACGGTGCTGGGCGTACCGGATATCCCCGGTGTGGCCAGTCGTATCCTGGGCCCGGTAAGCGCGGCCAATATCGAAGTCGACATGATTGTGCAGAACGTGGCAGACGACAACACCACGGATTTCACCTTCACGGTGCACCGAAACGACTTTGAACGCGTAAAGAAGATATTGACCGAAGTGGCCAATGATCTGGGCGCGCGTGAAGTCAGGGGCGATTCCAATATTGCCAAGGTATCCATAGTGGGCGTGGGCATGCGGTCTCATGCCGGTGTTGCATCCAAGATGTTCGATACTCTGGCTGCGGAAAACATCAACATCCAGATGATTTCGACGTCGGAAATCAAGGTGTCGGTGGTGATTGCAGAGAAGTATTTGGAATTGGCGGTTCGTGCCCTGCATTCGGCTTTCGAGTTGGATGCGCGAGAGCAGAACCGTTAAATAGACTTGACGGCTTTTCCTGAAAGTCGTCGGTGCTTATGGAAGGCAGAATGCCGCTGCCCCGGTATTCTGACAGGGAGAGGGGTCGGTTGGCGCACTGATTTTAAAAAATGTGCGCGGTCCGGCTGTAATTTAAACGTATGTGGTTGATACTGCAGAGAGTTTGTCGAGAGGGATCCTGGTCCGGTCGGGCCGGTCGCAACGACGACAAGCCAAACAGGAACTGGATATCAGGAACGTTCCAGATAACTTAGGAGAGCTTACATGCTTATTTTGACTCGCCGGGTAGGTGAAACGCTGATGATTGGTGACGAAGTCACCGTCACTGTATTGGGTGTTAAAGGAAATCAGGTCCGTATCGGGGTGAACGCACCGAAAGATGTCGCCGTGCATCGGGAGGAAATCTATCAGCGTATTCAGCGCGAGATGGGCAATCCCGACGGTGATGAGGATCTGTAAGGCCTTTTCGATGGTGTGCCTGTTACCGGAAATTGAGCTAATCGCTTAATTTTATTGAAGTTTTTCCTTGTCCTTTAAGAAAAACATGGTAATATGCGCGCCGTTGTTCGGAGAGATGGCCGAGTGGCTGAAGGCGCGCCCCTGCTAAGGGCGTATGGGAGAAATCTCATCGAGGGTTCGAATCCCTCTCTCTCCGCCATCTGCCACCCTCGATGGTCGGGATGTTCTTCATCCAATCCATTGATGGCAGTACGGCGAATTCCGCTTAGCGGCTCTCGTCGATACGCGCCCGTAGCTCAGCTGGATAGAGTACCTGGCTACGAACCAGGCGGTCGCACGTTCGAATCGTGCCGGGCGCGCCACTTTTGACTTGAACTTGCGAGTCGGGTCTTTTGCTGACCGAGAAGCAGAACGCTGTCGCATCACGGCGTATAAATCCCGATGCAGTACGCGCCCGTAGCTCAGCTGGATAGAGTACCTGGCTACGAACCAGGCGGTCGCACGTTCGAATCGTGCCGGGCGCGCCATTTTCCCTTCTCCCTTCTTTTATTTCTGATATTTCTGATCGAACCAAAACCCCAGGTTTCTATTGTGGTTTGCCATTCTGCTTGGCATCGCCTGTCTTCAACAAAGCCCAACGTGTGACAACAGGCCCCAAAACCTCAAAAACAACCGTTGAACCCAAGGCTATAGGCAGAAGAATCTCCTGGAACTGACTGAATTCCTGACTGGCGATGAGTGCCATGCCTATCGCGATCCCGGCTTGAGGCAATAAAGTGGGTCCCATCCATCGCCGGGTGGGCGCATCCGCGTGACATAACCAGCCACCAAGCTCAGCGCCGACAAGACGCCCCAATATCCGTAACAGGACATAGCCTGCGGCCAGCAAGCCAGCCTGTTGGAGTGTATCCAACTGGAGGGATGCACCGGCGAGCAGGAAGAAAATGATCAAGAATGGCCATTCGATGCCCTCTATCGCTCGAAACGGCCGATCGTGGTGTTTGGCGGTATTGGCGACCACCACCCCAAGGATCATGGAGGACAAAATGTAGGAGACACCCAGCCACTCAGCGGCGCCAGCACACAACAGCACGATACCCAACGCTTCAGCCTGAGTGGGTTCCCCCGGGCGAATACGGCCGGTCAAGTAAGCCATGGGGGCTCCCAGAGTCAGCCCCAGCATGATTGCGCCGCCAATCTCCCATAACCCCGTAGACAGAACGTCGGCGATGCCATGATGACCACCCAGGGCATGGACAAACGCCAGTATCAGGCTGAACAGCAGCAGCCCCCAGGCATCGTCGATGGCCACAATGCCTAATAGAATGTCGGTAAACCGCCCCTTGGCCTTGGATTCATGAACGACATCCAGGGTGGCGGCGGGATCTGTTGCCGTAGCGATTCCTGCCAGCAACAGGGCGAGCTCCAAAGGAACGCCGACCAGCCATAACCCGCCGAAGACCAAAGCAATGGTTAGAAGAATCACGGCGAGTGAAATCACCAATACCGGTTTCCCCAATTTACCCAGTGATTTTCGGGTCAGGTTTTGCCCAAGCAGGAAACCAATCATGGTGAGCGATATATTGGTCAGTACCGGGAACCATTGGATGGTGAACTGAGGCAGCCAATCCAGAACCGAAGGGCCAATGGCAAAACCGGCCAGAAGCAGTAGGGTTACGCGGGGTAGGGGAGTGCGGCGACCGACCAGGTCGGCCACCAGGCCAATCAGGAAAAGGCCGCCGAAGGTGACCAGAACGGTTGCGATCGGGTTGGGTTCAACCACAGGCCACTCCTGCTGTGTTCAGGGGAAGTTGGGGTATCGGCTGAGGCCCGTGAGGTGGCACAAGCTGCAGAGCTTCAATGCTGAAAACTATAGCAGCGGCTGTTTTAAGGGGTGTTAATCCAGATCAAGCAATAGCCTGTCCAGCTGTTCCAGATCCCTTAATGGCCGGGTGGTTTGCCACAAGTCTTCGGCATCGGGGTGGGCCTGACGAAGATGGTTAAGCCACTGTTTCAGGCGACCCGCACAATAGCGGGCAGGCATTTGTTCCCGTACTTCGCGCCAGAATTCAGCCAGCAGACCGCGATAGTGCCGCCATTCAAGAGAGGCAGTTTCAGGGTGGCGTATTCTCTTTGCCAGGTCGGGAGTGCGGATGGCTCCCCGCCCAAGCATGACATCCGGGGTGCCCGTGACAGTGATACAGCGCTCGTAATCCGCAACACTCCAGATATCCCCATTGGCAATTAAAGGTATGCTCAGGCGATCCTTCAAGCGTCTGAGTTCCCCCCAATGTGCTGGGGGAGCATAACCCTGTACTTTGGTGCGGGCATGAACGGTTAACTCGGTGGCACCAGCGGCTTCGATCGCCGCTGCGTTTTCGAACATGAATGTGGCGTCTTCGTAACCCAACCGCATTTTCGCAGAGACCGGTACAGAAGCGGGAAGGGCGGAGCGGACGGATTTGACCACTCGGTAGAGGGTTTCGGGTTCGCGCAACAGAATAGCGCCTCCTTGGCTGCGATTGACGGTTTTGCTGGGGCATCCGAAATTTATGTCGATCCCGTCCGAGCCAAGTTCGATGGCACGCTGGGCGTTGGCGGCCATGGCCTCAAGATGGTTGCCCAGAAGTTGAACGCGCACTGGTGTGCCCGAGCGGGTTTTTCCACCTTCCAGTAATTCCGGACAAATGGTGTAAAACACACGTTCCGGCAGTAAACGGTCAACAACACGGACAAATTCGGACACTACCCGGTCGAACCCGCCCTGGGCAGTGATGAGCCGACGCAGATAGACATCCGCCAGGCCCTCCATCGGAGCAAGAATAAGGCGCATTCAGCCTCTATAAACCAAAGTATGAGAGGCGCCGAGTGTAGCGATTGGAGCCCACCAGGCAAGCCGAAAATCGCCGCCAATTCAGCATCTTGCAACAGTTCGTTGCGAAGATTGCCGAAAGTGCCGTTGTTGCGCCAATTCTCGCACTTAGGGTACCCTACCGTCGCTCGGCGCCGCCTTAACCCCGGTTTTATCGGCGCCAAACAGATAATGCAGATAATTAAAAGGACCCAAAGAAGGTCCTTTAGACAATCCGAACCCAAACGAAACAAGAGAGCATCGGACGTTCCACCGCCAGTACCACACCTCTCCTGGCACCGGGCGTTCCATGGTCGAACCAAGGATTTCTCCTTATGTCCGAACTGATGCTGGGCGGTTTTAGCCTCATGCTGTTAGGCATGGGCACCGTTTTCGTCTTTTTAACCATCCTCGTGATCGGTACTACGATCATGTCCCGTCTCGTCATGCGCTGGCACGTGGCGCCCGAACCCGAACCCAAGCGGGGAAGTCGTAAACCCAAAGACGACCTCTCGGAAGTGGCCGCTGTCGCCGCTGCCGTCAAGGCCGTGCACGGCCACTGAACCGCGAACCGATTAACCGATAGTTAAGGGCGATTGCCATGAGTGCTAACAAAAACCCCGTCAAAATGACCGACGTCGTCTTGCGCGACGCTCACCAGTCATTGTTTGCGACCCGTCTGCGTATTGACGACATGCTACCGATTTGTGAAAAACTGGATCAAATCGGCTATTGGTCCCTGGAATCCTGGGGCGGCGCGACCTTTGATGCTTGTATTCGTTATTTGGGTGAGGACCCTTGGGACCGCATCCGTGAATTGAAGAAAGCCATGCCCAACACCCGCCAGCAAATGTTGCTGCGCGGCCAGAACCTGTTGGGCTATCGTCACTATGCTGACGACGTGGTCGATAAATTTGTTGAGCGTGCGGTCAAAAACGGCATCGATGTTTTCCGTGTATTCGATGCCATGAACGATCCACGCAACCTGCAGCGTGCCATGGCTGCCGTGAAAGAAAACGGCGCCCACGCACAAGGCACCATCTCCTTTACCACCAGCCCGGTGCATACCACCGAGAACTGGGTGGATTTGGCCAAGCAGATCGAAGACATGGGCGCCGACTCTCTGGCGATCAAAGACATGTCCGGTATTCTGACTCCTTACGGCGCCTTCGAGCTGGTCAGCCGTTTGAAGGAAGCCCTCGATATTCCCATCGGTCTTCATGCTCATGCGACCGCCGGTCTGTCCTCCATGACCTTGTTGAAAGCCATCGAAGCGGGCATTGATCACATCGATACGGCCATTTCCTCCATGTCCATGACTTACGGTCACTCTCCGACCGAGTCCCTTGTCGCGGCATTGGAAGGCACCGATCGTGATCCTGGTTTGGATCTGCTCAAGCTTGAGGAAATCGCTGCATACTTCCGTACCGTCCGGAAAAAATACGCCAAATTCGAAGGCCAGTTACGCGGTGTGGATTCGCGTATCCTGGTGGCCCAGGTACCGGGCGGCATGCTGACCAACATGGAAAGCCAGTTGAAAGAGCAGGGCGCTGGTGACAAATTCGACGAAGTGCTGAATGAAATTCCGAAGGTACGCGAAGACCTTGGTTACATTCCCCTGGTAACTCCTACCTCTCAGATCGTGGGTACCCAGGCCGTCCTGAATGTTCTGACCGGTGAACGCTACAAGTCCATTTCCAAGGAAACCCAGGCGATTCTGAAAGGCGAATACGGCGCGGCGCCTTCTGAGTTCAACAAGGAACTGCAGGCCAAGGTGTTGAACGGTGCCGAGCCGATCACCTGCCGTCCGGCCGATCTGATCGACGCCGAAATGGACAAGCTGAGCGCCGAACTCGAAGGTATCGCCAAAGAAAAAGGCTTCAAGCTGGCCGGTGAACCGGTTGACGATGTGCTGACCTACGCACTCTTCCCGCAAATCGGCCTGAAATTCCTGCAAAACCGTGGTAACCCGGATGCTTTCGAGCCGGTACCTACAGCGGAAGATGCCACCCCTGCCGCCAAGAAAGGCAGCGCCGAAGGCGGCACTTATACCGTCAACGTCAACGGCAAGTCCTATGTGGCTCAAGTCGATGCGTCCGGCGGCGTCAGCGTCACCATCAATGGCAAATCCTACAAAACCGACATCACCGAAGGTGGCGAAGTCAGTACCGCGGCCTCTGCCCCTGCCGGATCGGGCGTTGAAATTCCCGCCCCTCTGGCTGGTAACATCTTCAAGGTTCTGGTTGAACCGGGCGATGAAGTCGAGGAAGGCCAGGTCGTTATGATTCTCGAAGCCATGAAAATGGAAACCGAGGTCAGCGCCCCTCAAGCCGGCACCGTGAGCGCCGTTACGGTGAAAGAAGGCGACTCGGTATCCGTTGGCGATACCCTGCTGACGCTGTGAGGTTGGATTGATGGATAAGCTGAATATTTTGTTGTCCGACTCCGGACTCGCCAACCTGACCATAGGGCAGTTTTCGATGATTATCGTCGGGCTGCTGCTGATCTTCCTGGCGATCCGCAAGGGGTTTGAGCCATTGCTGCTGCTGCCCATCGGTTTCGGTGCCATTCTGGTGAATATTCCCGAAGCCGGTATGTATGCGGCACCGGTCTACGATGCCGAAGGACATTTGATGTCCGCCGGTGGCTTGCTCTATTACATCTACCATGTCGGTATTGAAAGCGGTGTATTCCCTCTGCTCATTTTTATGGGTGTCGGGGCAATGACCGATTTCGGACCCATGCTGGCGAACCCCAAAACGCTCTTTTTGGGTGCTGCGGCGCAGTTTGGCATCTTCGGCACCATCATCGGTGCTGTTTGGATGAGTTCGATGGGGTGGATGGATTTCAGCCTCGCCGATGCAGCCGCCATTGGCATCATCGGGGGTGCCGATGGCCCGACGTCCATCTTTGTCGCCAGCCGGTTGGCACCGGAGCTGCTGGGTGCGATCGCCGTTGCGGCTTACAGCTACATGGCGCTGGTGCCACTGATTCAGCCGCCCATTATGCGTGCCCTGACGACAGAAGCCGAACGCAAAATCACCATGACTCAATTACGGGTTGTGAGTAAGCGGGAGAAGATCATTTTCCCCATCATGGTGTTGATTGTGGTTGCATTGTTCCTGCCGTCTGCCGCGCCTCTGCTGGGTATGTTCTGCTTTGGTAACCTGATGAAAGAAAGTGGCGTGGTGGACCGTCTGAGCGATACAGCCCAAAACGCTCTAATGAATGCCGTCACTATCTTTTTGGGTCTCGCAGTTGGCTCCAAGTTGAGTGCCGAAGCGTTTCTGAATATTGAAACTCTGGGTATTCTGTTGCTGGGCCTGGCAGCGTTCTGCGTGGGTACGGCTACAGGGGTGTTAATGGCCAAGGCGATGAACGTCATGTCGAAAACCCCCATCAACCCCTTGATTGGTTCCGCTGGTGTTTCCGCCGTACCGATGGCGGCGCGGGTGTCCAACAAGGTCGGTTTGGAAGCCAATAACCAAAACTTCCTGTTAATGCATGCCATGGGCCCCAATGTGGCCGGTGTGGTTGGTTCGGCCGTCGCCGCCGGTGTATTGCTAAGCTATCTGGGCGGTTGATTCCACTGCCTGCTCGGATTACGACGCGGTTTGCGTCGTAATCCGAACCTTTCCCGCTTTCCCGATTGCCCCTCCATTGAACTGGGTCTTTAAGCCTCCCCTTTACCAGTGGCATACTGGCCGTCGTCTCTTTGTTAGGATTGCCGTATGGAAATTCTGGATTCCTTTTCAACTCTCACCTGGGTGTTCATGGGGTTGATCGGGTTGTTGTTACTGTACTTCCATGGCCCGGTTTATTCCGCACATACGGCCAATTACACGCCCAGCATTCTTACCAGTATCGGTATTTTTGGCACTTTTCTGGGGGTCGCTCTTGGGCTGGCCCAGTTCGATACGACTTCTATTCAAGCAAGCGTTCCCGCTTTGTTGGAAGGTTTGAAAACGGCCTTCTGGACGTCCATCGCTGGGCTCGCAGGTGCGTTGACCATAAAGTTTCGCTACGCCATTTCCAGCATGAGAGTGCGGGCTCATCGTGAATCCAAGCTGACCGCTACTATCGACGATCTTGCCTGGCATCTTGAACGAATCTCCAATCATCTCTCCACGGAAGAAGCCGAACCCTTAACACAGATGTTGGAGCGCCATCATCAGGCAGGTCACAGTCAGCAACTCGCCTTGCTTGAGACCATCCGGAATTATCAGCACGATATGACCGAGGCCAATAAGCAAGCACTTCAGGAAGCCATCAGCCATGTCATGCGGGAATTCAACACACGTATTGAAGAACAATATGGAGAGAATTTTCGCCGCCTGAACGAAGCTGTTGGCCAGATGATCTTTTGGCAAGAGCAGAATAAGGCTCAGATAGAGGTACTGATTGAGTCCAACCGGCAAAGTGCGGCCAGCGCCAAAACCGGCGCCGAGTCTTTCGAGCACTTGATCAGACAGACTCGTTCTTTCACCGGAGTTGCCGAGGATATGGAAACCCTACTGTCGGCACTGCAAAATCAAAGTGAGCATTTACGAGAATACTTGTCGACGTTCTCCACTCTGGTGGTTGATGCACAAGAGGGGCTGCCGCAGCTTGAAAACCGTATTCTCCAACTGACAGAAGGCATGAAAGAGCTGGTGGATACTCAGGGGCGTCAAATGCGTACCCTGCTCGAAGAAGCGGCTACCGGTATTCGTGACACCAGTCGGCAGGTCAGCGCCGTGTTGCTTGAGGGCACGGAAGCGACCCAGTTACGACTGGGCAAGCAATTGGAACAACTGCTTGCGCGCAATGACACTCAGATTAAAAAACTGGATAAGGCGCTGGAGACCGAACTGAACAAAGCCATGAAAACCTTTGGTTACCAGTTGACCGCGTTATCTGAAAAATTTGTGAACGACTACACCCCCTTGACCGATCGCCTGCACGATTTGGTAGCCCTGGCTGAACAGCGGAAATGAGAAGTAACGAAGAGCACATCGAGCAGGAAGAGCACTGGGTATCGGTCAGTGACTTGATGGCCGGTCTGATGATGGTCTTTTTGCTGGTGGCCATCGTTTTCATGGTGGATGCTGAAATCGAACGCAACAAAGTTCGAGATGTGGCCGTACTGTATGATCGACTGCGGACCCAGCTCTATCAGGACCTGAAAACGGAATTCGAACCGGATCTTGACCGGTGGGGGGCGGAGATCAATCCGGATCTCAGCATACGCTTCAAACGTGAAGAGCTGATTTTCGGGCGGGGCGAGAGCGATTTGAAACCGGCATTTCAAACCATTCTTGCTGAATTCTTCCCGCGTTATCTGCGGATTATCACGTCAGAGAAATACCGGGACGATATCGCCGAAGTGCGTATCGAGGGCCATACATCCAGCGGCTGGCTGGGGCGTACCGAGGACGAAGCCTACATTCTCAATATGGGGCTCAGTCAGGAGCGGACCCGGTCGACACTTGCGTATGTTCTGAATCTCGAGAGTGTGGCAAACCAAAGAAAATGGCTCAAGGAACACATGACCGCTAATGGCCTGTCGTCCTCCAAACCCATTGTGGCGGAGAACGGCGAGGAAGATCCGGAGCGTTCACGTCGGGTGGAGTTTCGGTTAAGGACCGATGCGGAAAGTCGTATTGCCACGATTCTGGAAAACCAACGTTAAAGGGTGGCTGCGTGAACCTGATCGACTTTTTGACGTTCGATGATTTCAATGAGATGCGCACCCGGATGGGGACGGATCAACTGGGGCAATTCGAATTGTTTGATCCAGAGGTGCATCTTACCGGCGACGAGCGGTCTGTTCTGGAGCGAAAAGGACTGCGGGTTTCCCGGTGGCATGTGGGACGGTTGCTCGATCACACGCTTTGTTATAAGAATTCCCGGGTGGTTTTGGTTGCCGATCAGCTTATGCACATCACCCATTGCCCCAAGTTACCGGTAGAGGAAACCCTTTGCATTGCAACCAGTGTGCGTCCCTTTGAAGTAAAGCCAAGGGTTTGCGCGGCCTGCCTGCAATACCTAGCCTATCAGGGTTATGACGAAGCCAAGGCACGAAAGGAGCGTTACAACGCGGAGGTGCTCAGTCGCTTCTCATTGGTGGATTTTTGGAAGAACTATCCGCCATACCCCTTGAACCGGGAGCGAGAGCTGGTCAAGCCTCTTGATTAGCCTTGTCCCAACTGTTCAGCGTCACGATGAACCGACTGCCGCGACCCGGCCGTGAGTCGACGTCGATCTGCCCACCATGATGTTTGCTGATGATGAAATAGGAGACCGACAGGCCCAGGCCGGTTCCCACGCCCACTTCTTTCGTTGTGAAAAAAGGCTCGAACAAGTGGTGCTGTACTCGCTCGTCCATGCCTGGGCCGTTGTCCTCTATCACCACCTGTACATGGCTGTTGACACGACGCGATTCGATGCCCAGTCGGGCACTGGGGCCTTGGTCCGGCCTATCCATCGCCTGAAGGGCGTTGCGAATGAGGTTCAGGAATACCTGTTGCAATTCGCTGGCGTTCCCTCGGACCACATCGGGTGCGGCTTTCAATTCAAGATCTATTTCCAGTTTTCGGGCAACGTGGCTGTATTGATGCAGGCTGGCTTCCACCAGTTCGAGCGTATGTTTCAACACCTGATGGACCGAGACCGGGTCGGAGTGGCGTTTCGGTGGGCGCGCGAATTCGAGCATGTTAACCACCACCAGGGCGGCACGTTCACCTGTATCCCGAATGCCTGCCAGTAGGGTGGGGATGCGGCGTCGTTCGAGGTATTCTTCCAGCCGGGAAAAGTCCAGTCCGACCAAGTCCGCCACTTCCTGATTTTTTCTTAACTTTGGATCCAACCGACGTTGCACGTTCTGTACGCCTTGGAGAATCGATGCCATCGGGTTGTTGATTTCATGCGCAAGTCCGGCGGCCAACTCCCCCATGGACAGCATTTTTTCACTTTGTACCAAGGTGTTTTCAAAGCGCACTTTGAACGTAACGTCTTCCAGTCTCAACACGACGCCGGGGTGGTGCGGCAAGCGAAACGGATAGGCAGCGATGTCGAAATACAGTGGAGTATCGTCATTCTGGTTAACCTTGACCCGCTCAAGGGCATTGACCTTTTGGCTGAGCAGAGTTTCCTCCACCATGGGCTCCAGATCCCAAAAGTAGGGGTGCAACAGTACCAGGGGCTTGCCAATTGCATCCTCCGCCTTCACGCTGGTTATTGTTTCGGCGGCTCTGTTCCAGTGCGTCACGCAGAGCGTCTGGTCGACACCCACCAGCAGGGTGGGGAGGGCATTCAGGATGGCATCGTTGAAAGCCTGGGTTTCCAGCAACTGAGATTCCGTGGTCTCTCGAATCTGTACTTCCCGTTGCAGGTCAGCATTGATGGTGGTGAGGCGACGAGTCCGCTCGGCGACTCTTTCCTCGAGTTTTTGGTGGGATTGATCGAGCGCCTGTTTCGCTTTCCGGTAGCGAATGCGGGAGCGTTGCAAGCCGAGGATGACTCCCAGTTGCACGATAAGCAACAGGATAAATCCACTCCATGCCCAAACAGCCATGCTGGAATACTCAAGCGCTGGAGCGACGGCAAGGAGGGCACTGAAGGTAACGGGACTGCCAGTCATAAAAGAAAGTAACCGCTAAAACACCCCGGTAGCTTAGAGTGAAAACCAAAGCGGTGCCATAGAGTGACCATTCGCACCTTATTACTGACACTTTAGGTGTATATAATGCCGACACTCCTCCTTCAAAGAGGGGCTGACTTTCACCTAAGGGAGCTGACTATGCTCAAACTAGGGTTAGGCCTTGGCCTTGCACTGCTGTTGGCCGGTTGTGCCACCTTGCGATTGCCCGAAAACCTGTCTGGAGCCATCCTGAACAGTGATGACCTGCAAACGGTTGAAGACGGTCTGCCCAGTTATCTGCTCATGGTGGACGCATTGGTCGACACCTATCCCAATAGCGAAGAAATGAAGCTGACTGCCGCCTCGTTGAACAGCGCCTACGCCGGTGTTTTTATCGCCGAAGAGAACTCGGATCGGCGCCAACGCATGGCCAATAAAGCATTAAACTACGCCTTTGCGGCATTCTGTACCTACGACGAAGCCGCGTGCGAGTTGAGGAAGGTCGATCCCGATGTGCTGCCGGAGGTGCTGAACCAATGGCAGGATGAAGACGATCTCCCCTATCTGTATACCTTGGGAACGGCCTGGGCCAGCTACATACAGGCCAACAGCGAAGACTGGCTGGCCATTGCCCAACTGGGACAGGCTCAAGCCGTACTTGAGCAAACAGTATCGATAGACCCCGAATATGAATACGGCACTGCCTTACTCTACCTGGGTGTGATGAACAGTATTCTGCCGCCAAGCCTGGGTGGCAAAACCGACGTCGCCAAAGAATATTACGAGCGGGCACTGGCCGCCGCCGATGGTAAAAACCTCATTGTGCAGCTGTATTATGCCTCTCAGTACGCCCGTTTGGTCTTCGACCGCGAACTCCATGATCGTCTGCTTAAGGATGCGTTAAGCCAGGACCCTTATGTTGAAGGTCTGACGCTGCAAAACGTCTATGCCCAAAAACGGGCACAGGAATTATTGGCGAGCGCCGACGACTACTTCTAATGCCTGCTTTCGGCAGGTTCGAGAGGAACTATGATTTTGATGCAACGTTCTCTACGAATGATCGCTTTCCTGAGTGTGGCTGGGTTCAGTCTGATCGCCGGGGCGGAAACACTGAAAATATCCACTCAGTACCCGGATGGGAATTCCGTGCTCAACGAGCTGAAGCGGGCTGGAAAAGCCATTGAAGAGAAAACCGAAGGCCGGGTGGAGCTGAAGTTCTATCCTGGCGGTGTTATGGGGGATGATCAGGCGGTTCAGCGTAAAATACGCATTGGTCAACTGCATGGCGCACTGATTCAAGCCGGTGCCCTGGCAAGTGCCTATCCCGATGCCCAGGTGTTGAATGCTCCGTTACTGTTTCGCAACTACGAGGAAGTGGATGCCGTGCGGGCGGACATATCACCCGATATCGAAGCCGGATTCGCCGCCAGCGGCTGGCAAACCTTCGGGTTGATCGAAGCGGGTTTCGCCTATGGCATGAGCCAGCAGCCCATTACCACCATGGAAAGCCTGAAAGCCCAGAAACTCTGGCTTCCAGCCAATGACCCCTTCTCGGAGGAGATCGCGCGGGCCTTCGGAATCAACCCTATCGTCCTTAACGTCGGTGACGTACTCACGGCTCTCCAAACAGGCGCTATCGACGCCATCGTAGCGCCGCCAGTCGGCGCTATCACACTGCAATGGTACAGCCGACTGGATTATCTGACCGATGCGCCTTTCATGTACACCTACGGCGTGGTTGCCCTCTCTGACAGAGCCTACCGCCGCTTGTCAGAAGAAGACCGCGATATAGTCGACACAGAGCTGCGTCAAGCCAGCGCCACCATCGATGCCCAGACACGGGAGGACAACCGCAATGCGTTCGAGGCGCTGGCGAGCCTGGGCATCGAGATCATTCACCCGAGCGAAGAAGACCGCGCGGCCTTGGAGCGTGAATCGGCTGTGGCGACGGAAATCCTCATCCAGGAAGGACAGTTCTCCCAAGCTATCTATGACCGGGTACAGCGGTTGCTGGCCATACAGCGGTCGGGTTCATGATTGCCATTCGCCGATTGGACGCCTTCCTGGCGCGGATCGAGCAATGGTTACTGGCCCTGATACTTCTCGCCATGGTGCTGCTCAGCGTCGCCCAGATTCTACTGCGCAACCTGGCCGGCACCAGTTGGTTCTGGATCGACCCGTTCAACCGCATGCTGGTGCTGTGGCTCGCCATCCTGGGCGCCATGGTGGCAACACGCAGCGGTGAACACATCGCCATCGACGCCCTGAAGCATTACCTCTCCGGCCTGCCTGCGGCACTGGTCGAACGTCTGGCCACCGGTTTTGCTTGTTTTGTATCAGGCCTGATGGCCTGGCACTCAACGCGTTTTGTGTACGACGAATACGTGTTCAGCACCCCAGCCTTCGCAGGGCTTCCCGCTTGGCCGTTCGAACTGATCATGCCCCTCGGTTTTGGTTTGATGGCCTGGCGTTTCGGTTGGTATACCCTAGTGGGACAAAGGAAAACGGCCTATGAATAGCCTGGTATCGGGGCTGATCGCACTCTTCGCGATGCTGGGCACCCCTTTGTTTGTCATCATTCTCGCAGCCGCCGCCTGGGGCTTTTGGGTGTCGGATATCGACCTGATGGTCCTACCCATCGAATTGTACCGCCTCACTGAAAATACCCTGCTAATGGCATTGCCGCTGTTCACCTTTTCCGGATACCTGCTCAGCGAAAGCCAAACCGCCAACCGACTGGTGCGGGTTTCCCAAGCCGCGCTCGGGTGGCTGCCCGGCGGCATGATATTAATCGCCCTGCTGGCATGCGCCTTCTTCACCATGCTGACAGGCGGTTCCGGAGTCACCATCGTCGCCCTGGGGGCACTGTTGCTTCCCGCCCTGACACAGGCCGGTTACAGTGAGCGTTACTCACTCGGGTTGATCACCACGTCAGGCAGCCTCGGCCTGCTGTTGCCCCCCGCCATTCCACTCATCCTCTATGGCATTGTCGCCCAGCAGATGGACATCTCCGGGGTCGATATTCAATCGCTCTTTATCGCCGGGCTGATCCCCGCGATATTAATGATCCTGGCCTTGTGGCTGCTCGGCCTGTGGCAGCAACGCCACCAGCCCGTACCGTTAATTCCCTTCAATGCCCGTGAACTCGGTCGTTCACTCTGGGAAGCCAAGTGGGAACTGGGCATACCCGTCATCGTCATCGGTGGCCTGTTCAGCGGCTGGCTGGTGATTTCCGACATCGCCGCTATCACCGCACTCTACGTCCTGGTAATCGAAACCCTGGTCTATCGGGAAATATCCCTTCGTCGCTTACCCGCCATTGCTGCTGAATCCATGAAAATGGTCGGCGGCATCCTGTTGATCCTGGGAGTGGCCCTGGCCTTCACCAACCTCCTCGTAGACCTCCAGGTTCCCGGCAAAGTATTCGAATGGATACAGGCCCACATCGACAGCCGCTGGGTCTTCCTGCTCTGCCTGAACGTCGGCTTGCTGGCACTCGGCGCCGTACTCGACATCTTCGCCGCCCTGATCATCATCGTCCCGTTGATCCTCCCCGTCGCCATGGAATACGGCGTCGACCCCATCCACCTCGGCATCATCTTCGTCGCCAACATGCAGATCGGCTACTTCACACCCCCGGTCGGCATGAACCTCTTCATCGCCAGCTACCGGTTTAAGCGATCCATCACCGAGCTTTACCTGGCCACACTGCCGATGATGTTGGTATTGATGGCCGTCGTGTTGCTGATAACCTTTTGGCCGCAAATGGTACTGGTGCTCCTGTAGTCAGTTCCTGTATGAATTTTGATCATACAACTTTCAACCTAAAAAAATGCGCTAAACGTTTGACTCCATTGGGAAAATCGATAAAATGCGCATCACTTTCGACGGGGCACTGACCTTTTAGGCCGGTCTCGCAGAAGGTAGCCGGGAGGCTTTAAAATCCATTGCGAAGTGGGTGTGTAGCTCAGCTGGGAGAGCATCGCCCTTACAAGGCGAGGGTCAGCGGTTCGATCCCGTTCACACCCACCACTTCGCGGAGCGGTAGTTCAGTTGGTTAGAATACCGGCCTGTCACGCCGGGGGTCGCGGGTTCGAGTCCCGTCCGTTCCGCCATTTACACTTCGCAAGTGACTAAGGTAAGACCTTGGTCGCGGTCCGGAATGCCGGCCCAGTCGGGTCCCGTCCGTTCCGCCATTCTTCCTGATAGCTTAAAGCATAACGGAAGACGGGAGATGCAAACCCGCTAAAACATGGTTGCAGAACCTAAACCTGATTGTTTGTGGAGCGGTAGTTCAGTTGGTTAGAATACCGGCCTGTCACGCCGGGGGTCGCGGGTTCGAGTCCCGTCCGTTCCGCCACTTTAAAGTTAAGTAGGATAGGTAAGGCCTTGTCGCGGTCCGGAATGCCGGCCCAGTCGAGTCCCGTCCGTTCCGCCACTTTAAAATTAAGTAGGATAGGTAAGGCCTTGTCGCGGTCCGGAGTGCCGGTCCAATCGGTCCCGTCCGTTCCGCCACTTAATTTGTAGTATGAGCTAAGGGAAACCTTGGCTGCGACTGGAAAGATCGGTCGTCACCTCTTTAGTGGGTGTGTAGCTCAGCTGGGAGAGCATCGCCCTTACAAGGCGAGGGTCAGCGGTTCGATCCCGTTCACACCCACCACTTCTTTACTCGGAGCGGTAGTTCAGTTGGTTAGAATACCGGCCTGTCACGCCGGGGGTCGCGGGTTCGAGTCCCGTCCGTTCCGCCAATATTTTTGACGCTTAATGCTTCACGGAAGACGGGAGATGCTAAACCTGCATACTCCTGACAGTTCTGTAGAACCTAACGCCATCTTGGTCCTCGTAACTCCTCCAAATTTACCCCACTCTATCTTTGCCTGTTTCGTCATATCTCGTATATTCCCACACCAGTCATGAGCACAATATATCTAGGTTTAGACCCTGAACTGACGCCAGATAAGGCCCCGGTTGGTGGGGGTGCTTATTCCGGGGAGTGCGCGGCATGGATGCCGCGGTCTAGCCTCCATGGAAGGATTCACGGCGACCCGGAATAAGCACCCCCATCAACTGGGGCGGCCCACTGCCACCCAGTAAACCACCGGGCCTAACGACAGCCACCACTATCAACCGGGGCAGACCACTGCCACCCAGTAAGCCACCGGGCCTAACGACAGCCACCGCTATCAAGGCAGACCACTGCCACCTAGCAAGCCACCGGTCCCAACGACAACCACCCAAAATAACCTTGACTCAGAACAGTCACCTATGGTGCTATTGCCAAAATTAAAACGACTGTTTGAAACGGTTGAAAGGTTTTATATGACGCATCCTTATCCTCACCTCTTTACTCCCTTGGAAGTCGGCCCGCTGACCCTGAAAAACCGCTTTTTGATGGGCTCCATGCACACCGGGCTAGAAGAAGCCAAGAACGGATTCGACCGCATGGCCGCCTTTTACGCCGAACGTGCCCGTGGTGGGGTCGCCATGATCGTAACCGGGGGCATATCCCCCAACGAAGAAGGCCTCACCTATCCCGGTGCCGCCAAACTCACCACCCCCGAAGAAGCCGAAAAACACAAAGTCATCACCCAGGCCGTCCACCAAGCAGACGGCCGCATCTGCCTGCAGATACTTCACACCGGCCGCTACGCCTACATACCCAACAACGTATCCGCCTCCGCCATCCAAGCCCCCATCAACCCCTTCAAACCCAAAGAACTGGATGCCGACCAGATTCAGCGCACCATCGCCGATTTTGCCCGCTGCGCCCAACTGGCCAAAGAAGCCGGATACGACGGCGTCGAAGTCATGGGCTCCGAAGGATACCTGATCAACCAATTCACCGCCCCGCGCACCAACCACCGCAACGACCAATGGGGCGGGGACATACGCCACCGCATTACCCTCGGTGAGCGAATCGTCCAGGAAATACGCGCCCTCTGTGGCGACGACTTCCTCATCATATATCGCCTCTCGATGATCGACCTGGTCGAAGAAGGCAATACCTGGGATGAGATCGTAGAACAGGCCAAAGTCATGCAGCAGGCCGGTGTACACCTGTTGAACACCGGGATCGGCTGGCACGAAGCCCGAATACCGACCATTGCCACCTCAGTCCCCAGAGGGGCCTTCGCCCGCGTGACCGAGCGAATTCGCCGGGAAGTCACCATTCCTGTCGTGGCCTGTAACCGCATCAACACCCCCGAAGTCGCCGAAACCATCATCGCCTCCGGTCAGGCCGACATGGTCTCCATGGCTCGGCCTTTCCTGGCGGATGCGGACTTCGTCAACAAAGCCCAACAGAACGATGCCGACGCCATCAACACCTGCATCGCCTGTAACCAAGCATGTCTCGACCACATTTTTGAAATGAAACTGACCTCCTGCCTGGTCAACCCGCGAGCCTGCCGCGAAACCGAACTGAATTATCTGCCAGCGGAAAGCCCGAAAAAAATTGCCGTCGTTGGCTCCGGGCCGGGAGGTCTGTCCGCTGCGACGGTAGCGGCTCAGCGTGGCCACCAGGTCACCCTGTTCGACGAACACGACGAAATCGGCGGCCAGTTTAACCTTGCCAAACGGATTCCAGGCAAAGAGGAGTTTTATGAAACCCTCCGCTATTTCCGGGTCCAGTTGGAGCGGAATAAAGTAGACATTCGGCTGGGCAAGCGCGTCGGCGTGAGCGACCTGGCCGGTTTTGACGAAATCATAGTGGCGACAGGCATCAACCCGCGCATACCCCGAATCGAAGGTATTGATCACCCCAGTGTCGTATCCTATGTCGATATCGTCAGCGGCCGGGTCAAACCCGGTGAGCGGGTCGCCATAGTGGGTGCCGGTGGCATCGGGTTCGATGTTGGCGAGGTGCTCGTGCACGAGGGCAAATCCCCAAGTCTCGATATCGATGCCTTCATGAAGGAGTGGGGCGTCGATCTAAGTGTCAGTGTCCCGGGCGGCCTTATTCCCCCTCAGCCGACTCCCAGCCCCCGAAAGGTTTGGTTGCTGCAACGCAAGACCAGCAAGGTCGGCAAGGGTTTGGGCAAGACCACCGGTTGGATTCACCGCGCCACGCTGCAACATCGGGGCGTCGAATTCCTCAAGGGGGTTGAATACCGCCTTATCGACGACTCCGGCCTGCATATCCGCGTCGATGGTGAAGACCTAACGCTTCCGGTCGATCAAGTGGTGATATGCGCCGGTCAGGAATCCCGCCTGGATCTGTTCCATGAACTGGAGCAGGGTGGTCGCATGGGTCACAGGATTGGTGGCGCACTGGAAGCCGGAGAGCTGGATGCCAAGCGTGCCATCCGACAGGGTGCCGAGCTGGCGGCGACACTTTAAAAACAGGTTCCCCGAACAGGGTTTTACCCCGGCCTTCCTGGATTGGTGGGCCGGATTTTTGACGAATAACTCTCATTCAAGCAACAAATCTCTGTTAGAAACGGGTGTTTTGCTCATTTTGTGAACAAACTCGTTCACAGATTCCATTATCTGACCGTCTGGTGGAAGCCATTTGACGATCAGATCACATTTCCCTATCGCGACAGGAGTTACACTCCGTCAACGCGGTTTTGGCGTATCATGCGTTTCCTACCCGATAATGACAGTCATGAGGGCCATCGCAGTTTCTCTGACATTCGGATGTTGGTATGAATTGGGGTTTCCTATGGCATTTCGCAGCAACAAAGATCTGATCGAGGCGATCTTCTTTTTCGGTAAGAAAGGCATCAGTAAAGAGATGCGCTATACCGAATTCGAAGCCGTGCTTGATGGTGTGGTTGGAATTTCAGGCCTTGCCTCGCGTGAGGTGCAGGCTGCCTACCTGCGGATAACACCCGCCCTGGAAGTGCACAGTGTTGTCCTGTTCCTGATCGATTTTGATGACCGGGGTTTCGCCGACCAGGACTGGAATATCCCCCTTCGTCACCTGGCCGACACAGCCGGTTCCGGCCCCGATCTGGGCAATGGCCCTATTCGGCTGTCCTGCCGCAGCCAATGCTCCGTCTCCTGGTATCAGAACGAGTTGTGGGAGCCTCGTGGGCGGGATGGGCTGAACCATTTTCAACTCATTCGCGATGCCGTAAAACGGAACAAGCTGGGTATCATTACCGACGCCCCTTCGGCGCCCATCGAGCCGCCGGTGATCAAGGAACAGGTCGAGGACGTGGGGGATTTCGAAGACCTGCCCGTCATATCCGATACCGTGGAACCGCCCATGTTGGCCGGTTACAGCGAAGACGACCTGAAAGCGGAGCTCGCAAAGCAAGCCAAAGAGTATCAGGAGAAACTGGCGGTATTGGCCCAGCGTCAGAAACAGCGTCTGGCGGGGTTGGAAGAGCAGCATAAAGACGAAATCGAGCAGGTGAAACGGGCCATGCGAAATGAGGCCCAAACCTATCGCAATCGCATCCAGGAGCTTGAGCAGCAAAGCAACCAGAACAAGGTGCTGTTCGATAAGGTCCAGTCCAATTACCGGAAATTGGAGAAGAGCCAGGTTCTGTTACAGGATCAGGTCGACACCTACAAGGCCCGGTACGATGAACTGAAGGACGAACATTTCGAGCTGTTGCGTACCCAGCAGACCACCGAAGCGGGCGAACACGCCAAAGTGGTGGCCCTGAAAGAGGTGCTGACGGAAAAGAACATCGAAATCGACGAACTGAAGGATCGACTGCGGCAGTTCGAGGCCGAACAGGACTCTCTCAAAGAGCAACTGGTCGAAATGGAACAGGACGCCGGTGATCTGGATAATTTCTTCGGGCGTCTTGAAGGCCTAGAGCTGGTATTCGTCGCCTATCACCCCGGTGCGGGACACATCAGCATGCCCGCCCGTCAATTGGCGGACTACCTGGAGCGTCCCCTTGCGTTCGCGGCGCAGAAATGTGGCGTGACCCTTGAGCAATACAAGGCCTGGCTGGTGCACTATGACAGCCCCGAGTGTGAAGAATGTGGCGTTCCGGTCAAACGGGTCGATCAACCGGCCGACTTCGAAGCCGGCACCCACAACTTCTGCTCGCGTCATCGGGTGGTTTCCGGTAACGTCGCCGCTTTCCGAAAATCGAGTTAGCTTCGCGCTGAATGAAGTCCTGGCCTGATCCTGTCCGGCTGGAGGTGGATCGTACCCCCTGGCCGGACCACCCCCGGGTATTCACCATTCGTGGTGACCGCCTGCATCCCGTTGTTTCCGGCAACAAGTGGTTCAAGCTTCTGCCATTGCTGGAAAAAGCCAGAATCAATGGTACCCACACCCTGATATCGGTGGGCGGACCCTATTCCAATCACCTCCACGCTCTTGCTTATGCCGGTCATCGATGGGGCTTCGAGACCGTCGGCGTTGTGCGTGGTCCGCGCCCGGACCTGTTTTCCCAGACGTTGAAAGACTGCGAACAGTGGGGCATGACGTTGCATTTTCTCAGTCGGGAGGCATACGCCGAGCGCCACACTCCAGGGTTCGCCGGTCAATGGGAAGACGGTTATCCTCACTCCCTGTTTATTGCCGAGGGCGGCTGGTCTCCTGAGGCCCTGGCCGGTTCGGCGAGTTGGTGGCAGTTGGCCGGACGTGATCTGGATCTGATCGTCTGCCCGGTTGGTTCGGGCACGACACTGGCAGGGCTGGCACTGTCCGCTCCTTCCCGTTGTCGGGTGGTGGGCGTACCGGTTTATCGGGACCCGGAAGACTACCGGACACTGCGTCAGCAACTGACCGGGGCAGGGGTGATGGCGGCACGATATGAGCTGTGGACGGGCCATGCCGGGCGCGGATTCGGGCGATCCAATGATGAGGAAATCTCATTCGGAGAGGCCTTTGAGCAACAGGCAGGCTATCTGCTGGACCCGGTATACACCCGCAAAACCTTTCTCGCCACGATCCAGCATTTGAGCCGGGAACCAGAGCTGCGCCACGCGCGCATCGGTGTACTGCACACCGGAGGCTTGCAGGGGCGCTCCGACCGTTAATCCCATCTGTGGTACACTGCCCGGCCTTTTTCCAGCAGGATGTCTCCCCATGGCCAAGATCAATTGGTTTCCGGGCCACATGGCCAAGGCCCGTCGGCAAATCAGTGAAATCATGCCCAAGATCGATGTGGTGATCGAAGTGCTCGATGCCCGTTTGCCGAAATCGAGCATGAATCCCGTCTTGTCCGAAGTCCGTGGCGATAAGCCGGTCGTGCGCCTGCTGAGCAAAGCCGACCTGGCCGATCCGGACATTACTGACGCTTGGCGCCAGTTCTATGGCGAGGAGCAGTCTATGACGGTCATGCCGCTGGTGATGACCGACAAGCGTCAGTTGGCGAAGGTGCCGGATCTGTGCCGCAAGCTGGCGCCGTTCCGGGGTGGAATTGGTAAGCCGGTCAGGGCGGTTGTGGTCGGCATCCCGAATGTGGGCAAATCCACGCTCATCAATGGTCTGGTCGGTCGGCGTATTGCCAAGGTGGGAGACGAGCCCGCCGTTACACGCCGCCAGCAGCGGATTCAGATCGCGGACGATTTCACCTTGATGGACACTCCCGGAATCATGTGGCCGTCGCCGGACAGCGAGGTGGGTGGTTACAGGCTGGCGGCCTCCGGTGCGATACGCGATACGGCCGTGGAGTATGAGGACATCGCCCTGTTCGCGGTCGACTATTTGATGCAGCGCTACCCTGAACGCCTTCAGGAGCGTTACAAACTGACGGATATCCCCGAGGGCGCGATGGACTGTATGGCTGAAATCGCGCGCAAGCGTGCCTGTGTGCTGGGCCGGGAGGTGGACTGGCACCGGGTCAGCGAGATCATCCTCAAGGAATTGCGAGGCGGCATCCTTGGGCGCATCAGCCTGGAGGAGCCTGGTCGCGATGTTCCTTATCGGGAGTTGGAGGTGGATGGTTTTTAGGCTGTAGCGCTTTTTTTGGGTGGCTTTGGTCCGCCCCTGAGGCCCGGAGTGCCTATTTGAGGTCGCGCGGTATGCCGCCCACTCAACCCCTCCATGGGGGCTTGGCCTCGGCGTCCTGCCTCGGACATCCTCAAATAGGCACTCCGGGCCTCAGGGGCTTCTTTGGCGGCGAAAACTGATTAAGGCATTACGATTCATAGTTTGCCCCGATACAAGTACCGGCAGGGGGAAGGGTGTCTGGGGGAAGTCCGAAGCATGGATGCTTCGGTCTAGTCTACATATAGGTATTCACGACGACCCCCAGACACCCTTCCCCCTTCCGGTACGAACCACAGCCGATAGTCACTCAGCCGAGGGCAACCCCATCAGCGCCCGGACATGCTGTTCTGCGGAGTCGGCCAGGGCTTTGAGGTGGTAGCCGCCTTCCAGCATAGAGACGATTCGGCCGTGGCAGAGATCCTCGGCGAGTTCGACGATACGACGGGTCAGCCAATAATAGTCCTGGGTTTGCCAGTTCAGTTGGCCGAGCGGGTCCAGGGTGTGGGCATCGAAGCCTGCTGATATGAAGATCATCTCCGGCTGGTGGGCTTTTAGTGCGGGCAGCCAGCTTTCCTCCCAGTCTTCACGCATATCTTCCGAGGTGGCGAAGGCGACCTGCGGTGTGAGGATGATGTGTCGATGCTCGGTCTGCCAATGGGTATTGGGGTAGAAGGGGTGTTGGAAAGAGCTGCAGACCATCACTTCCGGCCTGTCCTGAAAAGCTTCGATGGTGCCATTGCATTGGTGAACATCGAAATCGAGGATCGCCACCCTTTTTAAGCCGTGATGCTTCAGGGCATGTGCTGCCGCCACAGCGACGTTGTTGAAGAAGCAGAAGCCCATTGTAACCGCCGGTTCGGCATGGTGGCCGGGTGGGCGAATCGCGCAGAAGGCTCGTTCGTATTCCCCCGCCATGATGGCATCCACCGCTTGGACGCCGGAACCCAGCGCCCGGTAGGCTGCTTCCCAGGTATAGGGCCCCATCATCGTATCCGGATCCACGTTGATCAGCCCATGGCTCGGGCTGATACGCTCGATCTGTTCCACATAGATAGGGTGATGGATCAGAGCGGCCATAGCCGATTCGCCCAGCATGGCTTCCTGCACAATCATGCGCTCGGTCAAGTGTTGTTCGTCCAAACGGTTTAGTATGGCTTCGAGTCGTTTTGGCGATTCGGGATGGCCCTCTCCCATGTCGTGGAGCTGGCATACCGGATGATGTATGAGCGCTGTTCGATTCATAGGGAAACCCCATTGAAAGGCAAGGCAGTATAAGTCTAGAGTATTTGCGTTTGCATCCCGACTTTGGTGGCACCATGCCGGACCTGAGCAGTTTTTTCCAGCCCAAAAGTATTGCCGTGCTTGGCGCCTCGGAGCGACCGGGGAGTATGGGCTCGGTGGTGACCCAAAACCTGAAGCAGGCCGGTTTCCCACATCCCATTTATGCGATCAACCTCAAAGGTTATCGTTCGGTATTCGGCTACCCCGGTTACAGGTATGTACGGCAGGTGCCTGAACCGGTGGATCTTGCTGTTATCTGCCTGCCGCCGGAATCCATTTTGCGGGTACTGCGCCAGTTGGCACGCAAAGGCACTCGAGCCGTCGTTATTCTGACTGGCGGGCTTTCCCGGCGTTTGACGCTTGGGCAATTGCAGAATGAACGCATCGAGAAGCTGGCGCGTGAACTGAATATCCGGATTTTGGGACCGAACTGTCTGGGTGTGTTGGTGCCCGAGGAAAAATTGAACGCCAGCTTCACCCATATCGACGCTCAGCCGGGCCGTTCGGCCTATGTGGGCCATTCAGCGGCGTTGGGGTCGGCTTTGTTGGATTGGGCCGGGGCCAGAGGCATCGGCTTTTCACATTTTCTGACGGCGGGGGCCAGTGCGGACCTGCGCATCTCTGACATCATCGATTATCTCTCCACTGATCGCCGGGTAAAGGCCATATTGATCCACTTGGAACAGATTCGGGATGCCAACCGCTTACTGATCGCCATGCGAGCGGCCGCACGTTCGAAAAAGGTGCTGGCGATTCGTACCCAAACCCAGGCGCAATTGCCACCGGGTCTGACCAATCGACGTGCTGTGGATGATGAGTACTTTACCCGGGCGGGTGTGTTGCAGGTCGACAGTGTCGATGGCTTGTTCAGTGGTCTGGAGGTTCTTTCCCGCGCTCGGCCATTACACCGTACGAACCTGGCAATCATCAGCAATGGTTTGGGCACCGCTATGCTGGCCCGCCAACAGTTGGATGTGCTGGGCGGAGAGCTGGCGCCGGTTGAGCGATTAAAAGACCAGCTAGAGGATTTATGGTACGTCGATGAAACCGGCTATAACCCGGCCATATTGCCGCCGGAGGCGGGCGGTGAAGACTACGTTAATCTACTGAAGATTCTCGAACGGGACCCCGCCATTGGGGGGATTCTGGTGGTGCACAGCCCCAACAGACGCTCCGACAGTACCGAAGTGGCGACTCATCTGCTGCCCTGGATAAAACGCAGCCGCCGGATGATTCTGACCTGTTTTCTCGGCGGTGTGAGCATTGTTGAGGCGCGTCGGAAGTTCGATGACGCTGGCCTGCTGAATTTCGATTCGCCAAACGATGCCGTGGAGGCGTTTTTTACCTTGGCAAGGCACGAACTGGCGCAGGACCGGTTGCGTGAGACCCCCGCTTCCATGGCGTTGGGTTTCCAGCCGGACAAGGCCCAGACCGATCAGCTGTTTCGGCAGGCGCAGGAACAAAACCGGCGTTATTTCACCTGGGCCGAGGCCCGTATGCTGATGCGCCTCTATGGCTTCAGCCTGGTCGACAGTACCTTCGGGGTGGATTTCGACCGTGTTCTTGAACGACTGACGCCTCGGTATTTCCCGGCTTCACTGCGCTTGGTGCATGAGGAATATTGTTACCCCTTCGCCTATAACGAGACGCCGTCGGAACGGTGGCGGGGCGTGCGCATTGAACTGGCTGATGAAGCCGCATTGCAGGAAGCCAGGATCGAGCTGGAACAGGAGAAGGCCGAACGGTTTCCCGAGAGTCGCACGCTGGGTTGGGGTGTGCAACCCATGCGCCGCAAGATCGATAACCTTCAGTTCAGTATGGGAATGACGCGGGACGAAGCCTATGGCCCTTTGATTATCTTCGGTGAAGGCGGTTCCCGTGCGGATATGCTGGCCGACCGACAGGTAGCGTTGCCACCGCTGAACGCCTCGCTGGCCCGACAAATGATCATGCGTTCCCACAGCTATGAAGTGCTGGCGGAGCGCTCGGATGACTTGGCCGGTGATATGGCGCATTTGATTCGGGCGTTGAAAGCCCTCGCGCAGATGGTGACCGATCTGCCCGAACTGGCCGGTTTGGAGGCCAACGTCCTGTTGCAACCCGGAGAGGGGCTCTTGGTGCTCGGTGTTGCAGCCTGCCTGGGGCCACCACAACGCCCCGCGCTGAACCCTTACCCCTCGGAGTTGGTCGAAACGGCCGAACTCAAAGGCCAGAAAAGGGTGCTGATTCGTCCGATTCGCGGGGAAGATGAGCCTGAGTTGAAGGCGTTTTATGGCCGTTTCGATGCCGACTCTTTACGGTTGCGCTTTTTCGGCAGTCGTCTGCATTTCGAGCATCGGGAATTGGCGACGCTCTGCCAGATCGATTATCGCCGGGAAATGGTGTTTGTGGCCCTGGCGGACCGAGCCATTGTCGGGGAAATGCGGTTATGGACCGATGTGAACACCAACACCATGGAATTCGCCATCATGGTGGCGTCTTCCCACCAGGGCACGGGGCTGGCGACTTATTTAATGAATAAAACGCTCGACTACGCCCGGAGCCAGGGTGTGTCCCGTATTGTCGCCGATGTGTTGCCGGAAAATTACCCTATGTTGCGGTTGGGTCGGCATTTCGGTTTCTCGACTGATAGCGATGAAGAAGGCGTAGTACAATTGTCTCTTTCGCTGACCAGTCGATAGGAATCCCAGTGTTATACGAACTGAATCACCATCTGATCGAACTGCCGGGCAAGGCCCCCCAGCGCTCCGATACCGATCGGCTGTTACTGTGGCAGGGCGGTGATCTTGTTCTGGCCGGTGACTCCGCCATTCATAAACGTTCCGAACTGGGGCTGACCTTCGATGGTGAGGAATTTGTTGGCCTGTTGGACGGACATGCCTATTTCACCGCTCGGGTGGGAGAGACTTCCGAGCAGCCGACCGTGAGCCTGCGTGAGCTGGGTTTGCAAAGCGAAACCGCTTTTACATTGGCCGCCCGCGCCAAAGGGCTGTTGGATTGGCGGCGCCAGCATCGGTTTTGTGGGCAATGCGGTCGACCGACCGAGGCGATCCCCGGCGAGCCCGCCATGAGTTGCGAACCCTGCCGGTTGCGGTTTTACCCCCGTGTCAGTCCCTGCGTGATTGTACTGATTACGCGGGGGCCGGAAGTTTTGCTGGCGCAGGGGGTTCGCCATAAATCAAACGGCTGGTACAGCACTCTGGCCGGCTTCATTGAGACCGGTGAATCCGCCGAGCAGGCCGTGCACCGGGAGATTCGCGAGGAAGTGGGTGTCGAGGTCACAAATTTGCGCTACCAGGGCAGCCAGACCTGGCCCTTCCCCCACCAACTGATGTTGGGTTATTGGGTGGACTATTCCGGTGGCGAGATTCGCATGGCCGAGGATGAAATCCACGACGCCCAGTGGTTCCATATCGACCGCTTGCCCAAGGTATCGCCCGGTTTCTCAATCGCTGGCTGGATGATTCAGCGCTATTGCGAACACTGGCGGAACCAGGGTTAGCCTTCGATTATTTGTTATTGGGGTGTTTTTTAATGTCCCGACGGATGACCCATACGAAACCGGCCATGAAGGCGAACATCAAACCCACAACCACCAGACTGGAAACAACTACGACATCGAAATACATGAGACCGAGCTCCTTGAACGGGAAGATAGTCTCAGTTTAAGCATGGGGGAGTGGGGCAACTTGATTTGAGTCAGTCGGGGTGAGTACCGAATTTGATCCAGATCAATAGAACCCCCGGTCATCCAGCGAATGACCCGGGGAGGGGGCGGGTTATGCGCCGATGCCAAGATCCATACGTTCACAATCGGCCAGGGAGGCCATATCGATCAAAATGTTGACTTCCGTTATTTGAATGTCTTTGGCGTTGCCGGTATCGGCAAGGATGCCCTGCTTTTGGAAGCGGGTGAACACCCGGCTGACGGTTTCCACGGCCATGCCGAGATAGTTGGCGATATCGCTGCGCGACATTGTCAACCGGAAGGTGGTGCCGGAATAGCCACGCCGTTTAAACCGGGCCGCTAAATTCAATAGGAAAGAGGCGATGCGCTCTTCGGCGCTCTTCTTGCTGAGCAACAACATCATCTGTTGTTCCTCGCGCAGCTCCTTGCCCATCAAACGCATCATTTGCCGGCGGAGTTCAGGCAGCTGACCCGAGAGTTCATCGAGACGATCAACAGGAATTTCGCAGATATTGCTGGTTTCCAGCGCTTTGGCAGTGGCCGGATAAGTCACGGAATCGTAACTGTCCAGGCCGATCATTTCGCTGGCCAGGTGGAATCCGGTTATTTGCTCTTCCCCTTCACGTGTCAACGTGAATGTTTTTACGGTGCCGGTACGTACTGCGAAAATCGACTCAAAAGGCTCACCTTGATGGAATAGAAGCTCGCCTTTCTTGACCGGACGCCCACGCCGAATGATGGCATCCAACTTGTCCATTTCACTTGTGTTTAGAGCCAGGGGCAAGCAGAGGGGGTGCAAACTGCAGGTGCTGCAGTGAGTTGTCAGTTTCACAATATGTTCTCCCGTCCAATGCGGTAATTCCGGCTTCTCTCCAAACCGCGACCGCACCGGACCATGGTAGCGGAATTAAATTTGCTTGCCAGCTCTATCGACGACAAATAACAGCTTTTAACAAATAACGTCACAGATCCGTCGGTTCCCAGGTGTTTACAGTGGTTTGCGTCATCGGGCTGAATTCTCCGCCATCACTGACCGGAGCCAAGGGGATGCCCGTCGCCTGCATGGACTGAAAGTCGTAGTGGTTGCGGTCCGCCAGTTGGGACGGAGCAATGTTTTGTACGGAACGGAAGATGTTTTCGATCCGCCCGGGGTACTGTTTTTCCCACTCCCGCAACATGGCTTTGATCGCTTGGCGTTGCAGGTTTTCCTGGGAGCCGCACAGATTGCAGGGGATGATTGGGTACTGCTGATGCTCGGCGAAGCGGATGATGTCCGCTTCACGGCAGTAGGCGAGTGGCCGGATCAGAATATTGGTGCCGCTGTCGCTCAGCAGCTTGGGTGGCATGGCCTTGAGCTTGCCACCATGGAACATGTTCAGGAACAGAGTTTCGAGAATATCGTCGCGGTGATGACCCAGTGCGATTTTAGTCGCTCCGATTTGGTCCGCGAAGGCGTATAGGGTGCCACGGCGCAGGCGGGAGCAAATTCCGCAAGTGGTCTTACCTTCGGGTACCATTTCCTGAACGATGCTGTAAGTGTCGCGCTCCAGGATGTGGTAGGGCACACCTATCTTTTTTAAATAATCCGGCAGGATGTGTTCGGGAAAGCCCGGCTGTTTCTGGTCAAGGTTCACGGCCACCAGTTCAAAAGAGACAGGCGCGCTGCGTTGAAGGTTCAACAGGATGTCCAGCATGGTGTAGGAATCCTTCCCGCCGGACAGGCAGACCATGACCTTGTCGCCTTCCTCGATCATGTTGAAATCGGCAATGGCCCGACCGGTTTCCCGCCGCAGGCGTTTCTGCAGTTTGTTGAACTCGGTTTTGGACGGTTGGTCGACGGAGGCTTGCGCGGTCATGATGTGGTCACTGTCTGATCATTTTGGGCGCGTGTTCTACCACCAAAACCACGGCGGTACAAGCCTGATGCCTAATACCACTAGGCTGCCAGCACAATCGTGCTGCGTCGATCCTCACCCAATGCCAGACGAAACACCCGATCATCCACCCGATGGCCGCGATGAAAAGCCCGCCGCCATAAGTCGACCGCTTCATCGAATTGGCCTTCACCCGGCAATACCCCCTGAGCGTGGTATTGACAGTGCAAACCGGCCAAAGCGGTGGCGTAGCCCCAATTCAAGTCGAGTTCGGCATGAGGGTTTTCGAGAAAGCGTCTTTGGCTGGCCAGACCGCGAATTCGGCAGGCAAGGTCGGGGGACTGAACGATATAGTGATCCCAGACCCGGCGATGCATCCATGCCGTCATCCCGTACGGGCCGTGACGATTGCCGTTGTGTCGCTCCTGCTCGGCAATGGCGATGGCTTCCAATAAGGGCGCCAGTAGGCGAAGTTCCAATCCGGCGGCGATCAGCGCCGGTTCGATAATGGCTTTTCTAAGTTCAATGCATACCGTCGTCATAAGTCACCTCTACGGCCTCCTTGTGTGGCGGGATCCCTACATCATTACCTCTCGGCTCTGAATGTCCCCTGAACGATGTTCCTATATGTTATACCCACTGTATCGGCCTTTGGTTCCCAAATGACAAATTCTTACCGTTTTCTTGGTTGGCAACTTATCTTGCCGCTCATTTTCCCTCGTAGGCCAGCAGCGTAAATGTCGGGATGGCGGCGTCGCCCAGCATCTTGATGCCACCGGAATCCGGCAGGTCGACCACGGCGGCCGCTTCGGCCACCTCGGCGCCCAGTTTTCGGATCAATGTCGAGGCGGCCAGCACGGAACCGCCGGTGGCGATCAGGTCGTCGAAAATCAGCACCTTATCGCCTTCGCCGCAGCAACCGTCCTGTACTTCAAGGGTGCGCTTCCCATAGTCCATAGTGAAGGTGTCTTTGATCACCTTTCCGGGCAGTTTGCCGTCTTTGCGCACCAGAATAATGGGAATATTCAACTGGTAGGCCACAATGCTCCCGAGAATGAACCCTCGGGCTTCAATGGCGGCCAGATGGGTCAGGCCTGTATCCAGATAGCGTTCCACGAACGCATGAGCACAAAGATGCAGCGCCTTATTGTCATTGAACAGGGGGGTCAGGTCTCTGAAGGTGTTGCCCTCCACCGGCCAGTCTTTATAACTGTGGATCAGGTTTTTCAGGGTGATCTGGTCAAAACGCATGGTCAGACTCCTCTTCCGGACAGTGGGCGGTCTTTTGGTCAGTTGTGTGTCTAAACTTTATTAGGGTATAGCACAGAAGCGCGGTCGTTTTTAATGGGGCAGGGCTTGAACCTATAGTCATTGCAGGGTTTTTAATAGGACGGGTGTCAACTGAATTTCACGGGAGAGTCTTTATGTCGCACAGCCATTCACACCCCCACGGCCACGACCATGGCCCGGTGAACTACAACCGGGCGTTCGCTATCGGCGTCTCGCTGAATTTGATTTTCGTAGCGGTGGAAGCAGGGTTCGGTGTGTTTGCGGGATCACTGGCTCTACTGGCCGATGCCGGTCATAACCTGAGCGATGTATTGGGGCTCTTGCTGGCTTGGGGGGCGAGTTACCTGGCACAGAGTGCCAGTACCCGCAAACGGACTTTCGGCCTGAAGAAATCCACTATTCTGGCGGCGTTGTTGAATGCTCTGATTCTTCTGTTCGCCATTGGCGGTATTGCCTGGGAGGCCATTCGCCGCTTTAACGAACCCGTGGCTGTCTCCGGCCCGACGGTAATCGCTGTTGCCTTTATCGGGATTCTGATCAACACCGCCACCATGCTCCTGTTCATGGCTGACCGGGATCGGGACCTGAATATTCGAGGTGCTTTCCTGCACATGGCCGCCGATGCCGCTGTGTCGCTTGGGGTGGTGATCGCGGGGTTGATCATCTTATATAGCGGGGCCTCCTGGGTGGACCCGATCGTGAGCCTGCTTATCGCCCTAGTAATCCTCATCGGTACCTGGTCACTGCTGAAAGACTCCCTCAATCTGGCTGTGGATGCCGTTCCAAAAGGTATCGACAGTACGGCGGTGTTGGAGGCATTGAACCGGATGGAGGGTGTCAAAGACGTTCACGATCTTCATATTTGGGGAATGAGCACGACGGAGACCGCTCTGACCGCTCATCTGGTCAAACCCGAAGCCGAGGGGGATGAATTTCTTATTCGCCGCGCGACGGAGCTGCTCCACCATGAATTCGGCATCGATCACGTTACGCTCCAGTTGGAACGCGGAACGGACCGATGCCCATCAGGTGGCTATTGTTGAAAGAGAGTGCGCCCGGCCAATAGCTCGGGCAGTTCACTGGCCAGCAATGCATCCACCCGGGGTGGCAACTCGGGGTTGTTCATTGCCCTTGGGTAGTTGGGGTGGGGCCGGTCATCGACCAGATGCTGCCAGGGAGCGGTGGTTCTTAGAAACTGTCGTGCGAAGGTCTCACCATAAGTCAGGCAGCCATTCAAAATGACATCGAGATAGCTTTGCATAATAGGCCGCCCCGGCAAAGGTTCGTGCTTGTTGTGCCCCACATAGGCCCAAAGCGGCAAGGCAGTAGGCAGCGGCAGGTCGGTACTTGGTGTCACCCTGTGCCACGGCACGGCAATACGCCGGTAACCCTGCTCGCGTTCATCGAAACGGGCCAGGTTATCCTCATCGACCATAAAGACCACTCCGTTACAACGACCTTCGGGGTCTTCATGGGCGCCGACCGCCGTGGCTTGATAGCTGGGCACGGGAACGGACCAGCGGCGGGTGATGCCTGTCAATTCCACTGGAAAGGCATCGCCACTGACGCCTGTGCGACTGCGGCTGTGTGTGCAAATGAGGCTGCCGTAACCGAATAGACAATGCATAGAGCCCTCATCGTTAAAGCATTTGGATGGATTGAATACCGAGCCAGGCGGCGAACGTCAGTAGGAGACCGCCGATGACCCATCGCACAACCTGGCGCCGTAACATCAGATTCAGCTGTTGGCTAAACGCCCCGGTAGCCAGCATGGCTGGTAGGGTACCCAACCCGAACGCAAACATCATCAGCGCGCTTTCCGTTGGATGCGCCTGAGTGGCGGCATAGCCAAGAGCGGTATAAACCAGTCCGCAGGGCAAAAACCCCCAGACCAAACCGATGCGATAAGCCTGAGCAGCGTTGCGCACCGGCAGCCAACGGCGCGTGAGTGGTTGCAGGCGTCGCCAGAGCGGCAATGCCAGTTGTTCGACTCGGGTTATCCAGGCACCGATGTTGAGGTAATACAGAGCAATCAGCACCAACAGGATGGCTGCCAAGAGCCGCAGCCAGGGCATGAAGGCGGGTGGCAGCCAGGCCAGGCCCGCTCCAACCAGTAAACCAAGCAGGGTATAGGTGCTGATACGCCCCAGGTTGTACGCCAGCAGAGTTCCGCCTCCCTGGCTGTGAAAGCCGAAGGCGACGGTCAATCCACCACACATACCGAGGCAATGACCGGCGGAAATAAGGCCGATGAGGGCGGCCGACAAGGCGTCAGCGAGCATCAGTATTCCGTTCCCGCTCATTGTTTTTTTTTGAGTCGCTGTGCTTCTTGGCGTCTTCGGGGATCATCTCGTCATCGTCATCAAACAATATTCTCTGGGCGGGACTGTCCAGGTCATCATACTGACCGCTGCGCACCGTCCACCAAAACAAAACGCCGCCCACAATCAGCAGGAACAGGCTTACGGGTAACAAAAGCAACAATATATCCATGGGTTCACCTGATTTGCAGTTGTGGCTTACTAGGACTGGCGTTTAAACCCGCAGATGGTGCCGGGGCTCCCTCTGACGGAGCGCTGCAAGTACATCCATGTAAGCTCGGCGGCAGCCATCCATGGCTGCCGACGTCCGTCAGAGGGAGCCCCGGCACCATCCGCTAGCCCTCATCGCCAAGTTCTCAACCAATACCGGTGTTGGCTAGTGGCTGTGGTCGGGGGTGCTCTGTAGGGGACATTTGAGCCATGGAGGGCGAAACTAAGCCTACATGGATGTATTCACGGCGGTCCCCGGAAGAGCGCGCCCGACCACAGTCACGGGTTATGCCTCATTTGGAATTGGCACAGTACGCGACTAAAACCACCTCAACCGTAGAGCATTGCCGACGACAAGCAGGGAGCTGAGAGACATGCCGATGGCGGCCTGCCAGGGTGCAACCCACCCAGCAGCGGCCAAGGGCAGGGCGGCTCCATTGTATATCAATGCCCAAAGCAGGTTCTGGCGGATGATACGCCGGGTTTTGCGGGCTGCTCGAATGGCCGTCGGCAACAGCCTGAGATTCTCGTTCAATAACAGAGCATCCGATGCCTGTTTGGCCAGGTCCGTGCCGGAACTCATGGCGATGGAAACGGGTGCACCAGCGAGAACCGGCGCATCGTTGATGCCGTCGCCTACCATTGCCACCTGGGCTCCCTGCTTTTGACGCTGGTTCATCCACTCCAGTTTTGCTTGGGCGCTCAGGCCACTGGCATAGTCACCGCCCAGCGGTAAGTCCTCCAGTCGCGGATCGATCGCCCGGCTGGGATCGCCCGTGAGAACATGGCAGCGTAAACCCAGGCTTTCAAGTTCATCCAGAGCCGCGCGCGCCGTACTGCGAATTTCATCATTTAAGGTGAAGATGGCCAGGCCGTCACCGTTCAGGCTTAGCCAGACCCGTTGCCGCCGGTCTTCGTTTGACTCGCTCGGTCGTCCCAGTGCGAAAGCCGACGTACCCAGGCGGTATTCCCCTTGAGCGTCGTGTCCACTCAGTCCTTCCGAGGCATGGTTCTGCCGGTTGTCGAGTTTCCACATTGGGCTGCCTGGATGTTTGGCATCCTCGAAAGCCTGGGCGATAGGGTGTTCGCTGTTGGCTTCCAGGCTGACGGCGATGGAAATCAGGTCATTTTGGGAAAGGCCGTGGTCGGCTGCCGCCGGTAAAGCCTCTACCTCCACCAGGCGGTAGCGACCCTCCGTCAGGGTTCCTGTTTTATCGAACGCCAGATCGGTCACCTCGGCAAGGCGGTCCAGCGTATGGCCGCGAGTGATCACTAGCCCTTGTTGGCGAAGACTGTTGGTCGCCTGAGCCAGGGCTGTGGGGGTTGCCAGGCTGAGTGCGCAGGGGCAGGTGACGACCAGCACGCTGATCACCACCCAAAACGCCCGGTCGGGGGCGAACCACCACCAGGCGAGGCCGATAACGGCGGTTATGATGAGCGTCGATAGCACGAAATGGCGGGAACCCCGATCCGCCAGTTCGGCGATCCGGGGTTTCTCATTCGTGGCTCGTTCCAGTAGTTGGAGCAAACTTGAGGCTGAGCTGTCCTGGCCAACCCGGGTCACTTCAATTTCAATAGGTTGGCTTTGGTTCAATGTTCCGGCAAGAACGGCATCTCCGGGTGCCTTGGTTCTGGGCTCGAATTCCCCGGTCAGGCGGGCTTCATCAAATTGGGTGGTGCCCTGGGTGACATGGCCGTCCACCGGGCAAAGCTCACCGGCCAGTACCTGAATGCGATCCCCGGTTTTCAGGTCTTTCACCGTCACGCGTTCAAACCGCTCTCCCGTCCATTTCAGACAGGTGGGTGGCAGGTGCTGCAGTAGGGCATTTCCCGAGGCATGAACGGATGTCCGGGCGCGGAATTCTAGATAGCGGCCAAGCACCAGAAAGAAGGTAAACATGTTGACCGACTCATAGTACACCTCGCCCTGTTGGGTGACCGTAGCCCATACACTGGCTAAAAAAGCCCCGAGAATGGCGATCGAGACCGATACATCCATACTCAAATGCCGGGCCTTGAGGCTGCGCCAGGCTGAGGTGATGAAGGGGCCGGCGGCAATCACCACGACCGGCAGTGTCAACACGAGGCTGGTCCAGCGCAGCCAGTGTTCGTATTGAGCTTCGATGTTGCCACTGTACAAGGCGACGGCGTTCATCATCGCCTGCATCATGCCGATACCGGCAACCCCCAATCGCAGCAGATATTGGCGTTGGGTTTTCTGGCGCAGGGCGACCTCGGCATCGGCTTTGAAAGGTTGGGCGCGGTAACCGAGGGAGTGTAGGGCAATGAAGATGTCGGACAGATGCAGCCTGGTCTCATCCCAGTGCACGCTGAGGCGGTGACTGCTCTGATTGAAGTGCGCCGAGAGGATGCCGGGCAGTTGCCTGAGCCGTTTTTCGATCAGCCAACTGCAGGCCGCGCAGCTGATGCCTTCGATCATAAGGGTGGCACTGCGCTCGGTGTCTGTCTCTATCCGGACGAACTCCTGTTGGACGTCGTCCCGGTCGTACAGTTGCAAGCGCTCCCTGTCCCGATCATTGACGGGTGGGGCGGCCGGGGTTTGATCAGGGTCGTGGAAGCGATAATAGTCGCCCAATCCACTGTCGATAATGGTTTGGGCGGCGGCCAGACAACCGGCACAGCAAAAGGTCCTGGGAGTTGTGTCGAGCGTCAGCTGGAAACGGTTGTCAAAAGCCGGTAACCCGCAGTGAAAGCAACGCTCTGTCATTCCGTCCTGGGTTGTAACGTCTGAATGGAGGACGAAGGCAGGGTCATGTTGCCGTGCAGGCGCCAATGCGATGTATCACCCAAAGGTTCAAGCAACAGGTCGCGTCGCCCGCTGATGGCTTCGTTCAGTTGGCCCGTGTAGCGCCCATCGGAAGTGCGTTCAAGTCGGACCTCGACATCCTCACTGGCTTTGGTTCTAAAAACAAAGAGCAGGTTCAGCGTCTCGGGCCATTCCTGCAAGTCACCGGTCAAGCGCAACTGCACGCGGTCGCCGATCATTTGCAGTTGCCCCGACAGATTGCGTGCCTGAGCCCATTCATCCTGCTCGGTCCGCTCGACAATGGACAGGCCGTCTTTGTAGTAGTTGTCGACAATGGCGCCGTCATGAGTGGTGGTGGCGATATAGGTCATCCAAACACTCGCGATCACAACCATGATCAATGGCGAGAGGATGAACCAGGGCCAGAATTGCTTGTACCAGGGAGTCGTTTCGTTATTCAAGTGGTCTACCTAGGGTTGAAATTTGCAGGGCCAAAGAAACGGCTTTCCGTTTCAATGTGAATGGTGGCATCGTCCTGCGCCGTCACTTCAAAATATATTTCATTGGCGGGGATGCGCAGGCTGTCCGGGGGCAGCAGCAAGCGAACCGGGAACTGAACGGCTTCGCCAGAACCGATATCGATGCTTTCCGGGGCGATGAGCCTAAGCCCTTCAAGACCGGATACATCCAGTGAGTAGGTTCGGTCCTGTTGAGACTTGTTGAGTATGTTCAGCTGATAACTGTTTTCGACCATGCCTTCGGCGGTTATGCGGTGCAAGGTTCCGCGTCCGCGTTCGACAGTCAGTTCCAGCGGGATTCGGGTCGCGATCACGTAGGCAAAGAGACCGACCATGACCACCAGTGCGACGGCGTAACCAATCAGACGGGGGCGCAGTATGTGAGTGCGTTCGCCCTGGAGATTATGCTCGGTGGTGTAACGGATCAGGCCGGGGTCGTAACCCATTTTGTCCATGACACTGTCGCAGGCGTCGACGCAGGCGGCGCAGCCAATGCACTCGTATTGCAGGCCGTCGCGAATGTCGATACCGGTCGGGCATACCTGAACACAGAGCTCGCAGTCGATGCAGTCGCCGAGGTCCAGAGTGCGAGGGTCCACACCCCGTTTGCGCGCACCCCGTGCTTCACCGCGTCGTTCATCGTAACTGACGATCAGGGTGTCCTGGTCGAACATGACCGCCTGAAAACGTGCATAGGGGCACATATAGATGCACACCTGCTCGCGCAGCCAACCGGCGTTGCCGTAAGTCGCCAGGGTGAAAAAGGCGATCCAGAAGATGGCCCAACCACCGGCTTCGAAGGTGGCCAGATCAGGCAGCAATTCTTTGATCGGAGTGAAGTAACCAACGAAGGTGATGGCGGTCCATAAAGCCACCAGAGCCCAGAGGATGTGCTTGGCGAACTTACGGCCGAATTTGTTCGCTGTCATGGGTTGCTCATCAAGCTTCATGCGGGCGTTGCGTTTGCCCTCGGTTTTTTCCTCGATGAACATGAATATCCAGGTCCAGACACTTTGCGGGCAGGTGTAACCACACCAGACACGTCCGGCAAAGACCGTGATAAAGAACAGGCCGAAGGCGCAAATGATCAGCGCCCAGGAGAGCAGCATGAAATCCTGGGGCCAGAACGTGATGCCGAAGATATGGAATTGTCGGGCCGGAAGGTCGAACAGAACGGCTTGTCGCCCATTCCAGTCGAGCCAGAGCGTTCCGAAATAGAGTGTGAACAGAAAGGCGCCGCCATAAACCCTCAAGGATCGGTAAAAGCCCTTGATACGGCGGACATAGATTTTTTCGCGTTCCTGATACAGGTCTACGGTATGGACGGCGTCATCCGTAACGTCTTTGACTTCAATTTTTTGGGTCATGACACCTGGTACAAAAGAATGGCTTGGGGAAAACCGGGACTGAGAGGTTTTTCCGAAACCATCCTGAAGATTGCTGGACGCGGGATGGAAGACGGGAAACGCTGTTTATAGCATCTCCTGTCTTCCGTCGGGCATCAAGCGCTCAATTACTCACTCAAGCTATATACATAGCCAGCCAGGATGTGGACTCTCTCTTCGCCGAGAATGTCTTTCCAGGCAGGCATGTTACCGGCACGGCCGTTTTTCAATGTGGTCTGGATGGACTGCTGCAGGGTTTCACCCGGAATGCGGTACAGCCAGATGTTATCGGTCAGGTTGGGAGCACCCAGCATGGTGTTGCCGGTACCGTCCTGGCCATGACAGGCAACACAGCTGGCATTGAATAGAACCTCACCCTGAGCCGCAAGCTGTGCATTGACGTTGTCCTGGCCTGAGATCTCCAGTACGTATTCGGTGACAGCCCGAACACCCTGGTCACCCAGTGCATCGCCCCAGGCAGGCATCTGACCACGACGGCCGTTCATGATGGTGGTTTTGATGGTCTCGCCATCACCACCGTACAACCAGGCTTCATCGGAGAGGTTGGGGAAGCCATAGCCGCCCGTCGCCGCCTGGCCGTGGCACAGTGCACAGTTGTCTTCGAACAGTCGGTGACCCACGCGCATGGCTTGCTGGTTGTCCTGCAGTTTTTCCACCGGAATGGATGCCAGGCGTTCGTAGATCTCGCCATATTTACGATCATGCTCGATCTGGTCCTGGGTCAGTTCCTTGACCGATGTCCAACCGATCAGGCCCGGCCAGTTACCCACCGGCATGGCGACCATGTACCCCAATCCAAACAGGATGGTGAGCCAGAAGAGATTCAACCACCATTTGGGCATGGGGTTGTTGAATTCCTCAATGCCATCGAAGCTGTGTCCCGTGGTTTCAGCGTCGGCTCCACCCGGGTCCGGCATGCGACGGGTCAATACAATCAACGCCACGATGCCGCCAATACACGCCAGGGTCAGGGCGAAAATATAGAAGTTCCAAAAACTACTCATCGTTCTTTTTCTCCTGTTCCGACGCCGATTTCTTATGCTTCTCTTCATCGTCAAAAGGCAGATGGGCGGCTTCATCGAAGCGCGATTTGCGCTTGCTGCTGTAGGCCCAAACCACCACGCCGATAAAGGCAATCATGGTGAAAACGGTCGCCAGACCTCTGAGATCGTTAATATCCATCGCTTAGCGGCCAGTCATGACGGTGCCAAGTTTTTGCAGATAAGCCACCACAGCGTCGATTTCCGAGACGCCTTTCACGGCTTCTTCCGCCCCGGCAATCTGTTCATCGGTGTACGGCACGCCCACTTTGCGTAATGCGGTCATCTTGGCGGCGGTGTCTTCACCGTCCAGCGTGCGTTCGAACAACCACGGGAAGGCGGGCATGTTCGACTCGGGAACCACAGAGCGGGGGTCATACAAGTGGGCTTTATGCCATTCGTCGCTGTAGCGGCCGCCGACACGGGCCAGATCCGGACCGGTACGCTTGGAGCCCCACAGGAAGGGGTGTTCATACACCTGCTCACCGGCGCGGGAATAAGGGCCGTAGCGCTCCACCTCGGCACGCAACGGACGCACCATTTGGGTATGACAAACCGTGCAGCCTTCGCGGATATAGATATCGCGACCTTCCAGCTCCAGGGCTGTGTAGGGTTCCAGTCCTTCGACCGGCTCGGTGGTGTCTTCAATGAAGAAGAGGGGAACAATCTCCACCAAGCCACCAAAACTGATGGCGATCAGTACCAGGATGACCATCAGGCCAACGTTCTTTTCGACCTTTTCGTGTTGCATCTTGTCAATCCTATCCGTTAGGCCGCCTGCGTCGCAGCGTCAGTTACCCGTTCTTTGTTCTCATTGCGGATGGTCATCCAGGTGTTGTATGCCATCAGGAACATACCGGTGAGGAAGACTGCCCCGCCGATCATACGGACTACATAACCGGGCCAGCTCACCTCGACCCCTTGAACGAAGCTGTACATCAGCGTTCCATCGGTATTGACGGCGCGCCACATCAACCCTTGGGCGATGCCGTTTACCCACATAGCGGCGATATACAGAACCGTACCAATGGTTGCGAGCCAGAAGTGGGCGTTAATCAACGACGTGCTGTACATCTGAGTCTGACCATAGAGGCGCGGAATGGTGTGGTAGATCGCGCCGATGGAGATCATCGCCACCCAACCCAGAGCGCCGGAATGAACGTGACCGATGGTCCAGTCGGTATTGTGCGAGAGGGCGTTGACGGTCTTGATCGACATCATCGGACCTTCGAAGGTGGCCATGCCATAGAAGGACAGGGAAACCACCAGGAAGCGCAGGATCGGATCAGTGCGCAGTTTGTGCCAGGCGCCGCTCATGGTCATCATGCCGTTGATCATGCCGCCCCAGCTCGGTGCCAACAGGATCAGTGACATCACCATGCCCAGGTTCTGAGCCCAGTCGGGCAGGGCGGAGTAGTGCAGGTGGTGACCACCAGCCCACATATAAACGGAAATCAGCGCCCAGAAGTGCACGATGGACAAGCGGTAGGAATAAACCGGGCGTTCGGCCTGCTTGGGCACGTAGTAATACATCATGCCGAGGAAGCCGGCGGTCAGGAAGAAGCCAACGGCGTTGTGGCCATACCACCACTGAACCATGGCGTCCATGGTGCCGGCATACATGGAGTAGGATTTGGTCAGGCTGACCGGGATGGCCGCGCTGTTAACAACATGCAGTACCGCGACGGTGATGATAAATGCAAGGTAGAACCAGTTGCCCACATAGATGTGCGGTGTTTTCCGGCGACGGATCGTACCGAGGAAGACCGCGAGGTAGGACAGCCATACCAGAGCGATCAGGATGTCGATCGGCCATTCCAGCTCGGCGTACTCCTTACTGGTAGTCAGCCCCATCGGAAGCGTGATCGCCGCCAGTACAATGACGGCCTGCCAACCCCAGAAAGTGAACTTGGCCAAGCCTTCGAAAGCGAGTCTGGCTTGGGTGGTCCGCTGCACCACGTAATAGGATGTGGCAAACAGCGCGCAGCCGCCAAACGCGAAAATAACCGCGTTGGTATGCAGGGGTCTTAAACGACCGAAGTGGAAATAAGGACCAAAGTTCAGTTCGGGGAAGGCCATTTGGGCGGCGATGATCACACCGACCAGCATGCCAACAATTCCCCAGACTACGGTCATAATCGCAAACTGGCGGACAACCTTATAGTTGTACGTCTCGTGCGCTTGGGACACGGTGGTAGAGTTGTTCATGGATGTACTTCCGATAGGGGTTAGAGACTCAAGGCGGCGCAAGTATGCTGAGTCGATAGGCTTTTTGCAAATGACCTATGTCAATTGTTATACCGATTGAGGGGGATAAATGTCGCACTCGGGCAAAAGCGTTCCCAGACCGCTCCTGGAAGGGCGGTCGGTGTTCAATTTTTGGTCTTGTTTTAAACGGCGGTGCGCTTCAGGCGGACCTGATCGGTGGTCTGACCACGCTGGACGAGTGACTGGGCTCGGGCCTCCATGGCCAGGCCTTCCTTAAAGTTTTTCAGTCGCACCGATGTATTGCTGGTGCAATAACCTTTATGGGTAATCAGTGAGTCGGATTCCTGATTGCTCAACAGCACGGCCTCGGATATCCGATCATTGATTCGCACGGCTACGGGCTGGAAGTTACCGACCAGATATTCCAATCCGAAAATACGGCCACTACCAGCCTGACGCAGCCAGCGAACCACGCCCAGATGTTCATTGTCTTCCGCCGGGTCACGATGGACGATGATATCGCCCACGTTGATGTCAATCGACGGCCGATCCAGCCTGAGGCAGGCGCCCAGTTTGCTGCGGTTGAGTACCCGTGTCGGAACAAGGTTCTGGGTAGCTTGACCGGGTACCTTAAGGTAATGATGAATGGTATGCAGCCCCACTGCCACCTGTGTGGGGTTGTCACACTCATTGCGTTCGAACCGTCTTGAACCCTCCTGCCGCCAGGCGGCAATGGCTTTTTTCAACGTCATGAACAGATCGATGCTGTCCAGGTTCGGTGGCAGACCGATTTTCTCGGTTGCCAACCCGTGTCGAACCTGTTTCATATGGTGCCGTCCCTGTTCGATCAGCGGCAGGGGGTTCAAAACAAGAATGGATTCGTCGTTGCCGGCGCCCTCTATTTGCCGGGCGTTCTGCACCCCCAGGCTGGACCCCAGATCTATATAGTAGTAGTGCGTATTGAAATCGCGACTTTCCTGGTGATCCAGGCGGGCGCGGAAACTCCAGCGTTGCAGGTAACCGTCGAGAATCGCCTGCTCGGTCAGACTGAGGTGTTCCGGCTGTGCCGCCGCGAGCAGCAAAGCTTGTTTGTAGCGGCTTTCAATGTCCCGTTTGTCGGGCGGATTACCGCGAAAGTCGATCAGCCAGCGTTGGCGGGCATGTTGATAAAGGCGATGCATTTCGCCCCAGAGGGCGCCGGGTTGGGGGCGGTAATGTCGGCTGAAATCCGCCAGGTGTTCGGCCAGCCCACCTATTGCCCAATAAAGGAAACGGGCATGTTCTTCCTTGGAGTGATGAACGCAGTCGCGCAAAATCAGCTTGGCCGCATAGGCGATTTCCCGGTTGGCTTCGGGAAGCAATTTGCCCAGGCGTTTCTCACTGGCCGGATCGAAACGGTCCAGTTGCTGTACAAACAGCAGATAGTGATGGATCAGCGCGCCGGTCAGGCCGAGCCGTGTTTCGCCATCCAGCGGCATTCGGTTTAGGTTATGAAGATAGGGGGTGATCTTTTCGAGATGTGGCCCGATGTCGTCCACGTCCATAACCTGATCGACGAGAACGTTTCGATACAAAGCCAGTGTTTCCCGACTGATGTGTAATCCCTGACTCGGTAACGTCAAGCGCAAGGCAGCAAAGCTCATGGCGGCCTCCCTTTGGCGCGGGTTGTTTATTTAACATAGCCCCTCCGGTTAAAAAGCGCTGGTATTCTTCATATCACAGAGAGTGTTTTTATTCTTTATGTGATGTATGTCTCGTTTTTAACCCCGTTAATACCCCTGTTGTAAGCCGGGACGAGGGCGGTAAACTGGAGCGTCAGCCGCAGAGCGAATAAGGGAGCAAACCATCATGCTGTGTATGAAAGCCTGGGTATATGGGAAGGTTCAGGGTGTCGGCTATCGTATGTTCTGTCGCAAACGCGCCCGAGAGCTTGGTATTGCCGGATATGCACAGAATCTGCCTGACGGTCGTGTGGAAGTTCTGATGTATGGAGAGGAATCGGCCCTGTCAGCCATGGTCGACAGCTTGCACGAGGGGCCTAGGTTTTCCCAGGTTCTGGGTGTGGATGTAGAGCGCGTGGCGACCGGTGAAACCCCGCCGACAGGGTTTATGACAGGCTGACCCAACCCGGATCAACCTGTTTCAAAACGCCAGTTCTTGTGCCAGTACCGCAATACCCGTTCCGGGTACCAGGTTTGGCCACGGCTCCCGTTGTAGCGGGCCAGGGCTCTGATCAGGCTGCCCTTTTCCACTTCCAGATAATGCGCCAATATGGTGCAGCCGTAACGAAGATTGGTATCGATATCGAAGAGGTTGTCTTCATCCCGGCCTATTTCCTGTTTCCAGAACGGCATGATCTGCATGAGGCCGCGGGCTCCGGCGCTGGAGATGGCAAAATGGTCGAAGTTGCTCTCCACCTGAATCAACGCCAGGACCAGCCCCGGTTCAAGGTTGGCCAGGGTGGCTTCCCGATGAATGCGGTTGAGCAGGTCGATGCGGATTTCCGGGTCACTGATCCAGCTGTCCAGCTGGCCCGACATTTTCGCCAGCCACACCTGGCCCAGATAGGGGTCTTCAAAAGAGGAGTCGCGGGACAGTGCCGATTGCAGTGCATTCAACAGTCGCGGGTCCGGATCGGTCGAGGCGCCAGCCTTTATTAGAGGCAGTAGCAGCAGCAGGACCAGGGTCAGGGCTCGTTTCAACAGAAGGTGTCTCCAGGGCGCGGTGAGGCTGAGGCCCAGTGTACATTAAAGAGTGTGGGAGCTCATATTCCGCACGCGGCTTGAGAGCGACGGGTTAATTCCTGACAAAATCCAGGTATAATGCCCGCCCTTTGCGAATTCGAACCGCCAGATCAGGAAATCCTATGCGAAGCCATTATTGCGGGGAATTGAACAGTTCTCACATCGACGACACCGTAACCATCAGCGGCTGGGTGCATCGCCGCCGGGACCATGGTGGCGTAATCTTTCTCGATGTCCGTGACCGGGCCGGCATCACCCAGGTCGTATTCGATCCCGATGCACCGGACAGTTTCAATACCGCAGACCGCGTACGCAGTGAATATGTCATCGAAGTCACCGGACGGGTGCGCGCTCGCCCCGAAGGCACGGTCAACGCCAATATGGCTACCGGTGAGATTGAACTGCTTGGTAAGGAAATCACCGTTTTAAACCAGGCCAAAACGCCTCCATTCCCTCTGGATGAGTATTCCGAGGTGGGCGAGGACGTTCGGCTGCGTTACCGTTTCATGGACCTGCGTCGTCCGGAAATGCAACAGAAGCTGGTACTGCGCAGCAAAATCACCTCCAGCATCCGCCGTCATCTGGAAGACCAGGGCTTTCTCGATATCGAAACCCCGATTCTGACTCGTGCCACTCCCGAAGGTGCGCGCGATTACCTGGTCCCCAGCCGGACCCATCCGGGTGAGTTCTTTGCATTGCCCCAGTCGCCACAGTTGTTCAAACAGTTGCTGATGGTTTCCGGTTTCGATCGCTACTACCAGATCGCCAAGTGTTTCCGTGATGAAGATCTGCGAGCGGATCGTCAGCCCGAGTTCACCCAGATCGACCTGGAAACGTCTTTCATGGACGAAAACGGCATCATGGCGATCACCGAAACCATGATCCGTAACCTGTTCAATGATGTCATGGGTGTGGACCTCGGCGAGTTCCCGCGCATGCCTTACCGCGAAGCCATGGAGCGCTACGGCAGTGACAAGCCGGATTTGCGAATTCCGCTGGAATTGACCAGCGTCAGCGACCTGATGCGCGAAGTGGATTTCAAGGTCTTCTCCGGCCCGGCGTCCGACCCGAAAGGTCGGGTGGCGGCATTGAAAGTGCCGGGTGGAGCGGAGCTGACCCGCAAGCAGATCGACGATTACACCAAGTACGTTGGTATATACGGTGCGAAAGGTCTGGCCTGGATCAAGGTCAACGACAAAACCAGTCTGCCGGACGGTTTGCAGTCGCCCATCGTCAAGTTCATTCCCGAATCGGTTCTGCAGCAGTTGCTGGAGCGCCTTGAAGCGGAAAACGGCGATATCATTTTCTTCGGTGCCGACAAAGCCACGGTGGTGAACGATGCCTTGGGTGCCCTGCGCTGTAAGATCGGTCATGACCTTGACCTCTACACCCGGAAATGGGCGCCCATGTGGGTGGTCGATTTCCCGATGTTTGAAGAAGGCGATGGCCGCCTGCAGGCGTTGCATCACCCGTTCACGGCGCCCTCCTGCAGCGCCGAGGAGTTGAAAGCCGCACCCGAGCAGGCACTGTCCCGTGCTTACGACATGGTGTTGAACGGTGTGGAACTCGGTGGTGGATCCATTCGTATTCACGAGGAAGGCATGCAGCATGCGGTCTTCGATGTGCTGGGCATCAGCGAGGAAGAACAGGAAGAGAAATTCGGCTTCCTGCTTTCCGCCCTGCGCTACGGGGCGCCGCCACACGGTGGTCTGGCATTCGGCCTGGACCGATTGGTGATGTTAATGACAGGTGCCGACTCCATTCGCGAAGTCATAGCGTTCCCGAAAACCCAGACGGCCGCCTGTGTACTGACACAAGCGCCCAGCGAAGTCAGTGCCGACCAATTGCGTGACCTGAACATCCGAGTGCGCAAGCCGGTCGCCGAGTCCTGAGAGAGGACGACTGACGGCATAGAGCGATAAAAGAGCTATCTATATAGAAGAGGTTACAAGCTAGAGGTAAGGTATGGCAGGTCACAGTAAATGGGCCAATATCAAGCATCGCAAGGCCGCTCAGGATGCCAAGCGAGGCAAGATATTCACCAAATTGATCCGTGAAATCGTTGTGGCCGCCCGGAATGGCGGCCCCGCGCCGGAAGATAACCCGACGCTGCGCAGTGTGATCGACAAAGCACTGACCGCGAACATGAAGAAAGACACCATCGAAAAAGCCATTGCCCGGGGTGCGGGCGCTGGCGACGGCGACGATTACGAGGCGATGACCTATGAAGGTTATGGTGCGGGTGGCGTTGCCATTTACGTGAAATGTCTTTCCGATAACCGAAACCGGACCGTTTCGGAAGTGCGTCATGCCTTCACCAAATGCGGCGGTAACCTCGGGACGGATGGCTCTGTCGCCTATCTGTTCAGTAATGCCGGGCAGCTGTTCATAGAAAATGGCGATGAAAATGCCATTATGGAAGTCGCTTTGGAGGCCGGTGCCGAGGATGTCATCAGCAACGACGATGGCAGCTTTGAAGTGCGCACGACTCCGGAAGAGTTCCTGAGCGTGAAGCAGGCGTTAACCGATGCCGGTTATGAGGTGGAAGGCGAAGTCACCATGATTCCAAGCACTGAAACCGAACTGGACGATGAAACGGCGGAAAAAGTGCAGCGACTGGTGGATATGCTGGAAGACCTTGACGACGTTCAGGCCGTCTACACCAACGCAGCCTTCCCTGAAACCGAAGCCTCCTGAGCGGCTGTGACTGCACTCTATTTCGGGAGCCCTGAATGAGCCTTATCCTGGGTATTGATCCGGGCTCCCGTAAAACCGGCTTCGGTATTGTCAATCAAGTGGGTGCCAAGCTGGAATACGTGACGTCCGGCGTCATTCGCCTTGAATCCTTTCCTACCTTTCCTGAGCGTCTGAACAACCTCTTCCTCTGCCTGACCGAGGTCATAGAGCAGTGGGTGCCTCAACAGGCCGCCATCGAGCAGGTGTTCATGGGGCGCAGCGCGGATTCCGCCCTCAAGCTGGGGCACGCGCGAGGAGCGGCCATGCTGGCTGCCACCCAGGCTGGGTTGGAAGTCAGTGAATATGCCGCCCGCAAAGTAAAGCAGGCCGTGGTGGGCAAGGGTGGGGCGGACAAAGTGCAGGTTCAGCACATGGTTCAGTTCCTGCTCAAGCTGCCGGGGTTGCCTCAGGAGGATGCCGCCGACGCGTTGGCGGTGGCTCTGTGTCACGCCCACACACAGGCGGGACTCGTCCGAGTGGCTGGCAGTCGCCATTCCCGACGCGGGCGCTGGCTGGAATAAGTGCCCCTGCCCAGGGCGTAGGAGCGCATGGTCCGCATTCGGCTCCGTGCGCGACATCGTTTGCAAATCAAGAAAACAAATCAGGAGCCACGGTATGATAGGCCGCCTACAGGGCATATTGTTGGAAAACAAAGCGCCGGACCTGCTTATCGATGTGGGTGGCGTGGGCTATGACGTCCAGGCACCGTTGTCGACAGCGTTCCGGTTACCGGCGGTGGGTCAGACAGTGGTCTTGCATACGCATCTGGCCATTCGCGAAGATGCTCATGTTCTGTTTGGTTTTGCCTCCAAGGAAGAGCGTTCCCTGTTTCGCGCGCTAATCAAAACCAGCGGAGTCGGCCCGAAGTTGGGGTTGGCGATTTTGAGTGGTATGGAGCCGGACCGCTTTGTACAGTGTATTCACGATGACGATCCCAGTATGCTGGTGAAAATTCCGGGCGTCGGCAAGAAGACGGCCGAACGGTTGATCGTAGAAATGCGGGACCGAATCAAGGATCTCGGTGGCACTGAAAGACTGCTCTCCATGCCCCTGGCCGACCATGCCCAGCCCAAGTCGGCCAGAGCGGAAGAAGATGCGGAAACGGCGCTGGTCACCCTGGGGTATAAGCCTCAACAGGCCGCGCGAGCCATTGCCAAGGTCGGTCAACCGGGCATGAGTTCGGAAGAGTTGATCAAGGCTGCGCTTAAACAAATGATGTAACGACCCGAACACAGCGGATTGGGCAAGATGATAGAAACCGATCGTTTTATCGCACCCGAACCCCAGGGTGCCAAAGAAGAGCAGTTCGACCGGGCCATCCGTCCGCTCAGCTTGGACGAATACATCGGTCAGGCCGTCGTGCGTGAGAAGATGGAGATATTCATCAGTGCGGCCCGCATGCGTAAGGAACCTCTGGACCATACCCTGGTATTCGGCCCTCCCGGTCTGGGCAAGACCACTCTGGCCAATATCATCGCCAACGAAATGGGCGTCAGCATCAAAACCACTTCCGGCCCGGTGCTTGAAAAGGCTGGCGATCTGGCCGCCATGCTCACCAACCTCGAATCCGGTGATGTGTTGTTCATCGATGAAATTCACCGGCTCTCGCCTCATGTCGAAGAAGTGCTGTATCCGGCCATGGAGGATTATCAGCTCGACATCATGATCGGTGAAGGGCCAGCAGCCCGCAGTATCAAGATTGAACTGCCTCCATTTACCCTCGTTGGCGCGACAACCCGCGCAGGTTTGCTGACATCCCCGTTACGGGACCGTTTCGGCATTGTTGAGCGCCTTGAGTTTTATTCCATCCCTGAATTGACTCAGATTGTCATCCGCTCCGCAGGTAAGCTTGAAGTGGGGATCGATCAGCTCGGAGCGGAAGAGATTGCACGACGCTCCCGGGGCACCCCTCGCATTGCCAACCGCTTATTGCGCCGCGTGCGTGACTATGCCGAGGTAAAACACGAAGGAAGCATCGATCAGGCCATCGCCGACAGCGCGCTGAACATGCTCAACGTTGATAAAGCCGGCTTCGATCACCTGGACCGCCGTCTTCTGGTGACTCTGATCGAGAAATTCGGTGGCGGCCCCGTCGGTGTGGAAAGTCTGGCGGCCGCTCTAAGCGAAGAACGCGATACCCTTGAAGATGTGGTCGAACCCTATCTCATCCAACAGGGTTTTCTGATGCGCACACCTCGTGGTCGACAAGTGACCGATTTGGCTTATCTGCATTTCGAAATATCCCGCCCAGACTCCATTTGATCGCATTCCCAGCCCTATGAAAAGGGATTGAAAAAGCCAGAAGGCCGTTCTTCGGTATCTGGCTTTTGCCCGGAAACTTCTTTAGCCTAGCCTGCTGAATGCTGTGAGGAAGATGCGTGTGGGCAGTGAATTGTCAATTTGGGAATTGGTAGCCGAAGCCTCATTACTGGTGCAACTGGTAATGCTGACACTGTTGGTGCTTTCGGTGGCCACCTGGGTATTTATATTCGAGCGTCGCCGGGTGTTAAGCGCCGCCTATCGTCGTTTCGCGAGTTTCGAAGAACGTTTTTGGTCGGGGATGGATCTATCGCAGCTGTATCGTCAGGTAAATGCCAATCCGGATACCGACAATGGCGGCGAGCAGATTTTTCGTGCTGGCTTCAAAGAGTTCAGTCGGTTGCGTCAGCAGCAGGTCACCGACGCCGATGCCATTATGGCGGGGTGTCAGCGTGCCATGCGGGTGTCGGTCAGCAAGGAAATGGAAAAGCTTGACCAGCATTTGCCGTTTCTGGCCACTGTCGGATCGACCAGTCCCTACATCGGTCTGTTCGGAACCGTCTGGGGGATCATGAACTCCTTCCGGGGGTTGGCTTCCGTTCCTCAGGTCACGCTGTCCACCGTTGCTCCGGGGATCTCAGAAGCTTTGATCGCAACCGCCATGGGTTTGTTCGCCGCTATTCCGGCGGTCATCGCCTATAACCGTTACTCGGCGCGGTCGGATAAATTGGTCGCCAATTATGAAACCTTTGCCGAAGAGTTTTCCGCCATCCTTCATCGCCAGGCGCATTTAATGGTCAGCCAGGGCAAGAAACAACGGGAAGTACCGGCATGATATCGGTTCGCCGCGGACGCAAGCCGATGTCCGAAATCAATGTGGTGCCCTACATCGATGTAATGCTGGTGCTGCTGATTATTTTCATGGTGACGGCGCCCATGATGATGCAGGGCATCGAAGTGGACGTGCCGAAGGTGACTTCCGGGCCGCTCGAACGGGATGAAAACCAGGAATATCTTGTTGTGGCGGTCAATGCGGCGGGAGAGATTTTCATCGAGCGTGGCGAAGAAGCGCCGCAGCCTGTGCAGGCCTCGGAAGTCGGCGGGTATGTTGCGACGGTATTGCAGCAACAGCCGAGCCTTGAAGTTTATATTAGGGGCGACAATCGTATCGACTATGGCTCGGTCATGCGCATTATGGCGAATTTACAGGGGGCGGGTATCGAGTCGGTCGGACTCATAACCGAGGCGCCTGATGAAGGTTGATTGGCAAACCGCTGGACGACAGCTCACCCTGCCTGTAGTGCAGGCTGTATTGCTTCATGGAGCCTTGGCTGCTGTGTTGCTGGTGGGTTTCAGCTTTACCCAGCCAGAGCCGGATTCCTTTGAGTTGCCGCCGACCATGCAAGCCAGCCTGATGAGCGAGCCCAAGCCGCAACCCAAAGTACAGGAACGCCCGCAACCCAAGCCCGAGCCAAAACCACAACCGAAGCCCGAGCCTCAGCCTGAGCCCAAACCGGAACCAAAGCCAGAGCCTAAACCGGAACCAAAACCAGAGCCCGCGCCTCAACCAGAGCCGGAACCTGCGGCGCCGGAACCAGAACCTCAACCAGAGCCACAGCCGGAACCGAAACCGCAGCCAAAACCTGAGCCCAAGCCCGAGCCGAAACCCGAACCACAACCGGCGGTGGACCCAGAGGCGGTATTTGACGATCTGCTGGCCGGTTTGGAAGATGAAGACGAGATGATTCAGGCACAGCAGGAGCAGTTGCAGCAACAGCGTGCCGCCGATGCCCGGATCTCCAGAATAACCGATGACTATGCCGCCAGAATTCAGCAGCAGGCAACACAAGCCTGGACTCGTCCGATGGAACTGCGGGCGTTGGATTTAACCGGGCGTGAGACGGTGGTGCGTATCACCATGCTGCCCACCGGGGAGTTACGGGCGCCACCCGAAGTTGTGTCCAGCAGTGGTTTGCCAGCACTGGATCAGTCTGCGTTGCGCGCAGTGCAACGAGTGCGCCGCTTTGATGTCCCTGAAGATATAGACGTCTTCAATCGTAATTTTCGCGAATTTAAAATCACATTCCGACCAGAGGACCTGATGAAGTGAAACGTCACCACTCGATCACAACCAGCTTTCTATGTCTTGTGATTTTGGCCCTCTCATCCTGGGTGCAAGCTGAAGATCTCAACATTGTCGTAACACGTGGATACGATTCCAAAACAAAAGTGTCGGTTGTTCCTTTCTACTGGGGTGGCGGTCAGGCATTACCCGAGCAGGTAAGCGACATTATCCAACAAAACTTAAACCGAACCGGGCGGTTTGAATTGTTACCACCGCGTAACATGCTCAGTCAGCCCACGTCGGACGAAGCCGTTTTTTATAGAGATTGGCGGCTGTTGAACCAGGAATATCTGGTGATTGGGAATATCCAGCCCGCTGGTGAAAACCGCGTGACGGTTCGATTTTCCCTATTCGATGTCGTGAAGGGACAAAAAGTGGTGAGTGGCAGCCAAACCGTCGGTATCTATCAATTACGAGATTTGGCTCACTCGATATCCGATGTGATTCACGAACGAATCACGGGGGTTAAAGGTATTTTTTCGACCAAGATAGCGTTTGTGACACGCCGTGCGACGACAAATAACGAATTTGAATATCGGCTACAGGTTTCCGATGCTGATGGCCAGAGAGCCCGTACCGTCTATCGTTCCAACGAGCCGATATTATCGCCTTCCTGGTCTCACACCGGTAAACGCATAGCGTTCGCCAATAAAGTAGGGGATCGGTGGAAGGTTTTTGTCCAGGAACTGGCTTCGGGGAAATCCAGTACTATCGGCAGTCAGCGTGGCTACACCAGTGCGCCTTCGTTTTCACCGGACGGGCGCTACCTGGCCTATGTATCGAGTGGTGAGGGTAATCCTGAATTATATTTGTACGATTTTACCAATGGCCGCAGTACCCGATTAACCCGAAACAGTTACATCGATACTGAGCCGAGTTTTTCACCGGACTCCAAATCTTTGGTCTACACCTCAGAAAGGGGGGGGAGTCCACAAATTTATAAGATGGACCTTGCCACTAAGCGTATTGAGCGCTTAACCTTTGAAGGAAGTCAGAATCTTAAAGCCCAATACAGTAGCGATGGTCAGTATTTGGTGTTTATTCACCAATATCAGGGGCGCTTTCACGTTGCTGCAATGGACTTGGCCACGCGTAATATCCGTGTGCTTACTGAAACCAATCTGGATGAGTCCCCCAGCATAGCGCCAAACGGTACTATGTTGGTGTACGCCACCCAGAAAAGGGGTAAAGGGGTGTTAGCTTGGGTATCCCTGGATGGACAGGTAACCGGCGAAATGCCCTCGATACATGGAGATGTGATTGAACCAGCATGGTCTCCATACTTGAACTAGGCGGTTTTGCAGGGCAAGATGCCGATAAGGCATGGGGTTTTGCACGACTGCCCGAGAAAATGAACTACAACTGATGGGATAAGGAAAATGGCTAAATCCAAACTGATTCAAGCAGCTGCTATTACGTTCGCAATCTTCCTGGCGGGCTGTTCCTCACAGGACACCCAGGAGACTTCCGGCGCGGAGACCACGGAAACCGGAACTGAAGCAATGGAAGATGAAGGTCTCGACGACCTGACTCTGGAAGTTGAACAGCAAGATCCCGTGGTAATGGACGACATGGAAGAAGAGCAGGACGTGACCAGCGAGTTCGAAGGTATGTTGAACCAGGTTATCGTCTACTTCGACTTCGATAAGTCTGCGATCCGCTCTGAGTTCCGCACCATGCTGAACGCCCATGCCATGAACCTCGTGGCCGACCCAAGCAAGAGCGTTGTTCTGGAAGGCCATGCCGATGAGCGCGGCACCCGTGAATACAACCTGGCTCTGGGTGAGCGTCGTGCGAAAGCCGTTGCCGATTACCTGATGCTGAAGGGCGTTAGCGCCAACCAGATCGACACTGTCAGCTACGGTGAAGAAAAGCCGCTGTCTTTCGGTAGCACCGAAGCAGACTACGCTGTTAACCGTCGCGTTAAGATCGTTTACCAATAATCGGTAAGACATGGTTAAACAACTGGTGTTATACAGTGCTGCCCTTCTGGGCAGCACTTTTGTTGTAGCGACAGCGGTTCATGCCGAAGCGCCCGTCGTTCAGTCCAAGCCCGACCATGTGCGGGGGCAAAATCCTACCTCCACGCCGTCCACGTCCGGTCCGGATACCGCCTTTATCGAGAACCTTATGTTCCAGGTGCAGGATCTGCAGCAGCAGGTGGCTGACCAACGGGGGTTGATAGAGGAGCTCACCTATCAGGTGCAGGTGCTGAAACAGGAGCAGAAAGAGCGTTATATCGATCTTGATCAGCGCATTCTGACTCTGCAGGAGCAGCTAAGCAGCGCCTCCCAAAACCCGGTGTCTCAATCGCAGAGTGCGTCGAATGCGGTGGATGCATCGGCCGTCAGCAATGAAGACATTCTTGCTGAATACAATGCCGCCCGGGAGCTTATTCGTGCGCGCAAGTTTCCAGAAGCCATACAGGCACTGAACAATTTTACCCAAGCCCACCCCGACCATTCGCTGACACCCAATGCCTGGTATTGGCTGGGGGAGGTGCATCAGGTCAGTCGTCAGGTGGCTGAGGCCCGAACCGCTTTCAGTCAGGTGGTGGATCGGTTCCCAAACCATTCCAAGGTGCCTGATTCCCTCTACAAGCTTGGGGTGATCGCGCAACAGCAGGGGAATGCCAATGACGCCAAACGTTATTTCGAGCAGGTGATCTCCAAATACCCGGACAGCCAGAGCGCCAAGCTGGCGCAGGCACGGTTAAACAGTAACTGAGGCCGTTCAGTCTCGATCTTTTCCCGATTCCACGAATGCCGGCCTTTCGCCGGCATTGTTATTTCAGATTGTCTTTCCAGGAAGAGCCTAGTGAGTAAAAAAGCGGTTGTTCTCTTGTCCGGAGGCTTGGATTCCACCACTGTGTTGGCCCAAGCCAAGTCTGAAGGCTACGACCTTTATGCCCTTAGCTTCGATTACGGTCAGCGTCATGATGCGGAGTTGGAGGCAGCCAAACGAATCGCAACGGCGATGGGTGTGGCTGAGCACAAGGTGGTGCCAATCAATCTCAGCAGCATCGGCGGTTCAGCCCTGACCGACCACAGCATCGATGTGCCGGTGGAGGAAGGCGAGGGAATCCCCGTTACCTACGTTCCGGCCCGTAACACCGTTTTCCTGTCCATTGCCTTGGGATGGGCCGAAGTGTTGGATGCTCAGGATATTTTTATTGGTGTGAGTGCGGTCGACTACTCCGGCTATCCTGATTGCCGCCCAGAATACATCGCGGCTTATGAGCGGTTGGCGAACCTGGCGACCAAAATGGGGGTCGAAGGTCGAAGCATTCGAATTCGCACACCGCTGATCAATCTGACCAAAGCCGCCACCATTCAGTTGGGCCATCAATTGGGTGTGGACTACGGTTTGACTGTGAGCTGCTATCAAGCCAACAGTGAGGGAGAAGCCTGTGGGCAATGCGACTCCTGCCGCTTGAGAAAGAAGGGTTTTGACGAGGCTGGAGTGCCCGACCCTACGCGGTATCAAGCCTAAATGGCCCTAAAGCCCTTTTAGATCAAAGGCTTGGCGACAAAAATCTTAAAATCGGGGTTGCGTCGCCAAAAAAAATACATATTATATGCGCCTCCTTTGGGTCGTTAGCTCAGTTGGTAGAGCAGTTGGCTTTTAACCAATTGGTCGCAGGTTCGAATCCTGCACGACCCACCACTTCCTTTTTAGCTCTCCGGTGGCGCCGGTATGGCTTGAAACGAAGGTTGCTGGTCCGGATCTGAAATGAGCTAAGTAATTGAAATTACTTGCTTTTTAAAGTGGGAAAGGTAGAATGCCACGCCAAGTTGAGGGTCGTTAGCTCAGTTGGTAGAGCAGTTGGCTTTTAACCAATTGGTCGCAGGTTCGAATCCTGCACGACCCACCATATTCAAAAAAGAGAGCTTCGGCTCTCTTTTTTATTGCCAGCGATTTTTTCACAGCCGGTCCCCTCCAGTATTACCCTGTAAAGTAAAGCGCACTTGCAGCTTAAGGCTGGGTATTTGCTAAAAGATTCATAAAAAAAGTATCTTAAAAGGGTTGTATCGCGAAGAGTAGCCCCAAATTCGTCGATCCTGACTTGATGGTTGATATGCCCAGGTTTCCAGGCAAGCCTGACCGGCCAACATTGGGCCTGAGCCTCAATCGAGGTAGAATAGCGCGTCGAACCGGAGGCGACAGAAAAGCCATGACAGATTCCGTTGCATTATCTGATGTGACCATCAACTTCGAAATTCCCGTGGCAGAGCGGCCAAGCTCCCTCAGTCCGGGCGAAGTGACGGCGCTGAACGATGACATTATCGAGCTGCTGAAGCAGAACAATGCCGTATTGGTCGCGCATTACTATACCGACCCGCTGGTTCAGGCCCTGGCTGAGCAGTCTGGTGGTTTCATTGGCGATTCCCTGGAAATGGCCCGCTACGGGCGGGATGTCGATGCCGAGACCGTAGTGGTGGCGGGCGTACGCTTTATGGGCGAGACAGCCAAAATCCTCAGCCCCGAGAAAAAGGTGCTGATGCCAACCTTGGAAGCTACCTGTTCTCTCGACCTCGGCTGTCCCGCTGACGAATTCGCGGCCTACTGCGATCAGCATCCCGACAGAACAGTGGTCGTGTATGCCAACACCTCGGCGGCGGTAAAGGCCCGGGCGGATTGGGTGGTGACTTCCAGCATTGCTCTGGACGTTGTTGACCACCTGGATCGCCAGGGCAAGAAAATCCTCTGGGCACCGGACCAACATCTGGGCCGGTACGTGCAGCGTCAAACCGGGGCCGACATGCTGTTGTGGAACGGGTCCTGTATTGTCCATGAAGAGTTTCGGGCCAAAGGTCTATTGGACCTGAAAGCCATGTACCCTGATGCAGCCATCCTCGTCCATCCGGAATCCCCGGAGTCGGTTGTTCAGTTGGCTGATGTGGTGGGGTCCACCACCCAGTTGATTGCTGCCTCCGAGCGTTTGCCGAACAAGCAGTTCATCGTGGCAACGGATCGCGGCATTTTTTATAAGATGCAGCAGCGCTCGCCCCATAAAACCTTTATCGAAGCCCCTACAGCGGGCCAGGGTGCCAACTGTCGCAGTTGCGCGCATTGCCCTTGGATGGCTATGAATGATCTGGAGCGGTTGAAGCAGGTGTTGATCAAGCAGGATCAAACCATCGAGGTGTCTTCCGATCTGATCGAGAAAGCCCGCATTCCGCTGAATCGAATGCTGGAGTTCACTACCAAAAAGGTGGCTTAATAAAAACCCTTGAGCCAGTATTTCCAGGGTTCTCAGCGCGGTAACAGTGCCAGTTGCTCCTCGAAGTGGGTCAGCAACTGGCGTAACCGGGCGACCTGGCTCGCGCTTTTCGGAGTTTCGATGGCGCGCCTCAGCAGGTTCATCGCCCGATTTTCCTCTCCCTTGTGCCACAACCATTGAGCAGTGGCTTCTGCTTCGCGATCAGGCTCGCATTGAGCACTCAATGATCGTTTCATTTCCAATGCTTGCAGATAGGTGGCCTGGATTCGTCCCAGATAGCCTAATGATGTTTTACAGGCTTCAATATTGTTGCTCGCCTGTGTTTCGCTGAGCTTGGCCAATTCGAACCAGGCAGGATCGAAATCGGGAAACAGCCGGGTAAGTGCCAGAAGACGCTCTTCCTGTTTGGCGGGTGAGTGTTGATTGTTCTGGTGGATTATCCAACCAAAGGTCAGGTTGGGGTCGGTTTCCGCAAGCAGCGATGACGGCAGGGTACTGTCTTCTCCCGTCTCTGCCGTATGCGAAATACTGTTGTAAGCCTGAGGGGTCTTGGCGAAGCTGTCATCGGGCATAAAGCGCTGATTGACGTACCAGCGCAGTGCATCGTAATGATGTTCCGGGGCTTCGCCAGTGGGGGCGTCCAGTTGACCGAGGCGCGCTACTCGGTTGGCCGGGAGCGGGTGGGTCTGCCAAAAGTCCGACAGGCCGGGCTGAAAGGTGATCTGTTGCTGCAGGCGCTGAAATACCGCGGCCCCGGCGCTTGGGTCGTAGCCCACTTCCCGCAGTAACTGGCTCGCGAACCGGTCCGCTTCGGTTTCCATCGCCCGGCTGAACGCCAGACGTTGTTGCAGGGCGCCGGCCTGCGAACTGGTAAAGGCCGCGCTGCCAAGCTCCGGGTCTACTCCGATCAGGGCAATACCCAGTAGGGCGCCGCTCAAAGCAAGCCAGGTTTGTTGGCGGTTGCTATCGGCCAGGCGGTTGAAGTGCCGCAAATTGAGGTGGGCCAGTTCGTGGGCTAATACAGAGACAAACTCGGCTTCCGTTCGGGCGGTTTGCCAGAGCCCCAAATTGAAACCCATGACATTGCCAGGCAAGGCGAAGGCGTTGAAGCTGTGGTCGTTGATGATGAGTATGGACAGCGAACCCAGCGGTGCCGTCGAGGATTGGCGAAGCCGCTCGGCCCGTTCAGCGAGCCAATATTCCACCCAGACGTCGTTCAGCACATCGCCCTGAGCCTGGAGCCGCCTTTTCAAATAGCCAGCGACCGCGCGTTCCTGTTCGCGCGTCCAGCCTAGCGATTGATCGCCGAAATCCTCGGCGGAAAGCATTGCAGGGAAGAACGAAGCCCATGCCGTCAGCACAAGCGTGAACAGGGCGGTCCGTGGGCGGCTCAGCATGGGTCGTAACCGGCGGATTTTCGAACGGCTTTTGCAAAAAACCACGTCGACTCCATACAGTTGGCTTGCATTGCCCTATAATACGGCCCCAACTCGGACCTGACAGGGGGAGGGTGTAATTGACTTGTAAAAGTAGGCCCACAGAATACCTCGACGCCACCGGCCTGCGCTGCCCGTTGCCGTTATTGCGCACCAAACAGGCGCTGATGAAACTCTCGCCCGGCGATGTGCTCGAAGTGGTGGCGACGGATGTCGGCTCCTGGCGTGACATCCCGGTGTATTTGCAGGGGTCGCCTCATCGACTACTCGAACAATCCGAACCATCCACCGGTCATTACCGTTATCTAATTGAAAGAGGAGAGGGTTGATTTGAAGCTGTATCGGGTCATACAGGGATTCTTTCATCGCTATTTTTCCGATGAAGAAGCCGTCATCCTGTTCTTTCTGTTGGTGCTGTTTATTCTGTTGGTGTATGGCCTGGGCCAGGTATTGGCTCCGGTGTTTACGGCTGTGATTCTGGCCTACCTGCTGTCACCCTTTGTCGACCGGCTCAATAATCTCAGGTGCCCTCATATTCTGTCGGTTTCGCTGGTGTGCCTCGCATTCTTCGGCATCCTGGTGTTGGGCATGCTGGTGATAGTTCCTGCGCTACTGAAACAGATCACCAATCTGTTGTCAGAATTGCCTGACATGCTGCGAATGTTTCAGGATCAGATTCAAACCCTGCCGGACCGCTATCCCGAGTTGATTTCCAATGAATTGGCTCAGCAATGGCTATTGGGGGTCGACCTGCGCGGTATCAGTCAGCAGCTGTCCGGCTTGATCCCCCGCGTGCTCACCTTTTCTCTCAGCACCCTGCCAAGCGTGATGGGGTTGCTGGTTTATCTGGTCGTGGTGCCGTTGATGGTGTTCTTCATGCTAAAGGACCGGGTGGTTTTGTGGGCGGGCGTGAAGTCCGTATTGCCCACCCAGCGCGCTCTTATGAACCAGATTGCGCTGGAAATGAACCAGCAGATCGCCAACTACATTCGTGGCAAGGTTATCGAGATTCTCATAGTTGGTAGTGTTTCCTTCATCACTTTCGAGCTGTTCGGGCTGGAATATGCGGCGCTGTTGGCCGTTATGGTCGGGCTGTCGGTATTGATTCCCTATATCGGTGCCACGGTGGTAACACTGCCGGTCTTTTTCATCGGTGTCTTCCAATGGGGGTTCACCAATGAGCTTTATTATGTGCTGATCGCTTACATGATTATCCAGATTCTCGACGGCAACGTGTTGGTCCCATTGTTGTTCTCGGAGGCGGTCAACCTCAACCCGGTCTCCATCATCATCGCGGTGCTGTTGTTTGGCGGTATATGGGGGTTCTGGGGAGTCTTCTTCGCGATTCCGCTGGCCACTTTCGTAAAAGCCATTTTCAATGCATGGCCCAAACACCCTGAATATGACGACAAGCCGCTGTCTCTGGAGGCAGAGGCGGAAAGCACCGATAAAGTCGCAGAGCGGAAGTAGCGGGAAGCATTGTCGGTCCCCATTCCATTGTTTGCAGGAGCAAGCGGGAATGAGGACCTAGGGTGAGCTGGTGTCAGCCGGTTTTCCGGGTATTGCTCTGTTCCAGCTCTTCCAACACCCGGTGGACATGATTGCGTGCATCCACATCACGCCAGGCATGGGTGAGTATGCCTTCGGTATTGATCAGGAAGCTGCTGCGCACCAGACTGAATATCTGGCGTCCAAACAGTTCCTTTTCCTTGAGTACTCCAAACATACGGCACAGAGCCTCGTTGTTATCGGAAATCAGCTCGAAGGGAAGACTCTGTTCACGCTTGAACCGTTCATGGCTGTCGAGCGTGTCGCGGCTCACGCCAAATACCAAGATGTTCCTGTCCCTGAAACGCTGGTAGTTGGCACCAAAGTCCTGTGTTTCTATGGTACAGGCCGGGGTGTGGTTCTTGGGGTAGAAGTACAGCAGCACCTGATACCCTTTCAGCGCCCGTAAGTGGACGTTTTTATGGCTGGTAGCCGGAACTACAAAATCAGGCACAGCTTGACCTGGTTGAATAATCATATCCTTATCTCCTCTCGGTCCAACGGTGGAATTGACGGCGCCGAACGGGGCATAGTTCGGTCAGTCAACACTGAAGTATGGTCGAAATTTTGGTTTTCGCCAGAAAAGGTGCCTGGCAAGGTCCTTTCCAGGCTTGTGTCACCGGATAACGCCCAGTACCATTGCGCCGAGAGCAACCCCGCCGTCGTCTCTGTTTCTATGAGTCAGGCGGAGTTGACCGCAACCAGCCCAGCCAGAAGCGGTCCGGCACCGTGACAGGGTGAGCACTCAGAACATCGACCGACCATCGGGACAGCGGGAGACACTTTTTACATGATCACTGGCAGTATTGTTGCCTTGGTGACGCCTATGCATGCAGACGGTTCTGTAGCCTGGGACAGCCTTGAACAGCTCATCGAATTCCACATCGAAAACGGCACCGCCGCCATCGGCGCGGTGGGAACCACCGGCGAAGCTTCCACGCTCGATATGAAAGAGCACGAAGACGTCATCCGTTTTACCGTGGAAAAATGCGCGGGCCGTATCCCTGTGATCGCGGGAACCGGCGGGAACTCAACCCGTGAAGCCATGCATTTGACCCGCGCCGCCAAAGCTGCCGGTGCCGATGCAGCCCTGTTGGTCACCCCTTATTACAACAAGCCGACTCAGGAAGGCCTGTACCAGCATTACAAGTACATCGCCGAGAATGTCGATATCCCCCAGATTTTGTACAACGTTCCCGGGCGGACGGCATGCGACATGCACCCCGATACCGCGCTGCGGTTGGCTGGAATACCCAACATCATCGGTATCAAAGAAGCGACCGGTGACCTTGAGCGCGCCCGTTACCTGATCGAGAACGCCCCTGAAGGCTTCGCTATCTACAGTGGCGACGACGCCACGGCGATGGAGCTGATGCTGCTGGGTGGTCATGGTGATATTTCCGTTACCGCCAATGTCTCTCCCAAGGCCATGTCCAGCCTGTGCGAGGCGGCGATGAAAGGCGACCGCGAGCAGGCTTCGCGTTTGAACGATCTGTTGATGCCGTTGCACACCAATCTCTTCGTGGAAGCCAACCCCATTCCGGTGAAATGGGCCTTGAACCTGATGGGTCTGATCCCGGAGGGCATTCGCCTGCCTCTGACGCCCTTGTCTGAGTCGATGCACGATATCGTACGCAAGGCGCTGATGGACTCGGGTGTTATTTAACGTGCGCACGCTGATCACCCTCACCCTATGCGCCACCCTGGCCGCCTGTGGCGGCCGTCAGGTGAACGTGGAATACCACCCGAACGCCGATCACAGCGGTGGCGATTGGTTCCCCATTCCCGTGGAAGAGCCACAAACTGTCACCTCGGCCAACCGTGAGTTGGAGCGCCCGCCGTTACGGGTCGCCGATGTCAGCCCGGACAACGGTCAGGGCGGATTGCAGATTGAACAGGTGAGCGATAGTTTCGGCAACGTCAGCCTGGAAGTGAACCGCAATGCCAGCCTGACCTGGGAGTTGCTCGACAGTGCCGTCACCCGGCTCGGTTGGCCGGTGGATGACCGGAACCGTAGCGAGTACCGCATGGTGCTGAGCGATCCGGACATTGCCGGTCGTGGCTTCTTCGGGCGAATGAAGGCTTTCTTCACCGAAGAAAGCCGGGAAGTGCAATTGATTCTGGTCCCCAAGGTGGGGGTTACCGGTATCTCGGCCGAATATGCGGATGATCAGGTGCTCAATGCGGATGAGAACAGACGTTTGATGGCGCAGCTTCGGGAAGAGTTGTTACAGGACTGACTGTCCCGGGATCAGCTTTTTACAAGGTCAGCGTTAACAAAATAACTAAGCACAAGGTAGATGGGCGTGAAATTCACCTCCCTGGGGAGCGGCAGTAAAGGCAATGCCACGCTGATTCAGGCCGGCGAGACGCTGATTCTGGTCGATTGCGGCTTCGGGCTGAAAGAAACCGAAGCCCGGTTGAGCGCCAGAGGTGTTCGTGCCGACCAATTGAGTGCGATTCTGGTCACCCATGAACACGGTGATCACCTCAAGGGCGCGCCCATGTTGGCGCGACGTTATAATTTACCGCTTTATACCACCCACGGCACTTCCCGCTCCTTTAAATCCCCTGTTCCCCATTTCAAAGCCATTAATGTACACCGCCGTTTCAGTATCGGTGAGTTGGATATTGAACCGGTCACCGTTCCGCACGACGCCCGAGAACCCAGTCAGTTCGTATTCCACCATAATGGCTTTCAATTGGGATTGCTGACCGACCTCGGCAGCATCACCCCGTTGGTGACCCGAGCCTACCGGGACTGTCAGGCGCTGTTGCTGGAGTGCAATCACGATCCGCAAATGCTGGCCGACGGCCCCTATCCGCCCAGCCTGAAGAGACGGGTTGGCGGCGACTGGGGTCATCTGAGCAACCAGCAGGCGGCCCGTTTGCTGGCCGAGGTGAATAAAGCGCGACTGCAGCATTTGATGATTTCGCACATCAGTGAACACAACAATCACCCCGATCTGGCCATGGCCGCATTGATGCCCGTGCTGGACGGAGCCGCGCAGACCAAAGTCCATACGCTTTCCCAGGACGACGGCTGCCAATGGATTACATTGCAACATGCCTAACGTGAGGCCCAACCGATGAACAAGACAGGCGAGCTCTACGCCGGTAAGGCAAAAACCGTATACACCACGGACGACCCCGATCTCCTGGTGCTTGAATTCCGGAACGATACCTCGGCATTCGACGGTCAGAAAGTTGAACAGCTCGAACGCAAGGGTCAGGTCAACAACCAATTCAATGCGTTCATCATGAAGGCACTGCAGGAAGCGGGCATTGCCACCCACTTCGTGGACCAGCTGTCAAAAACCGAAAGCCTGGTTCGCAACCTGAAGATGATTCCCGTTGAATGTGTGGTACGCAACCGCGCCGCTGGCAGCCTTTGCCGTCGTCTGGGCATCGAAGAAGGCAAAGAGCTGAACCCGCCGGTATTTGAGTTCTTCTTGAAGAACGACGCCCTGCACGACCCGATGATCAACGACTCCCACATCGAGACCTTTGGCTGGGCCACGGCGGAAGACGTTGCGCAAATGAAAGCATTAACCCTACAAGTTAATGACGTTTTAACTAAATTGTTCGCCGCCGGAGACTTGATACTGGTCGACTACAAGCTCGAGTTTGGCCGCTTCAAGGACCAGATCGTTCTGGGCGATGAATTCTCCCCGGACGGCTGTCGCCTCTGGGATGCCAAGACACTGGAAAAAATGGATAAAGATCGCTTCCGCCAGAATCTCGGCAACGTGATCGAAAGTTATGAAGCCGTTGGTCAACGCATCGGCATCCAGTTCGACTGAAGCCTGCTACACTCGAAACCGTTGTTGTGATTCATTCGAAGAAAAAAGGGGGAACACCCATGAAGTTTTGGATAGCGGCTACGGCCGTGGCGCTTGCCGCACCTGTTGCATCTGCCAAGGTTCTGATCGATATCGACGGCGCGGTGGGTTACAACTTTAACAGTCTTAATACCGGCTCCTTGATGGATGGCGCCGTCGATCTGACCGGGGAGGATATCTCCTCATCCGAAGTCGGCTTGAATCAAGAAGCACAGAATGGTCTTTATACTTGGGCGAAGATATCCGTGCCTATTTTCCCGGATGTCGGCCTGAAATACGAAAATCTGGTCAGCTCCGGTACCAACAGCGGTACGTTCACCGAGAATATTTACGGCGAAGATTACACTGTATCCGGTGAGTTCGACTCCGAACTGGATCTGAGTTATCTGGATCTTTCATTGACCTATGGCATTCCGCTGCCCATGGCATCCTTTGATTTTGGTTTGAACTTCCGATCTCTACAGGGTGGCTTTGAGCTGAAGGGGTTTGTGAATGGTGAAGAGCAAACGGTTTCAGCACCCTTCCAAACGTCCAGCGGTGCTCCTTTGATTCTGCCAATGGGGTATCTGGCTGCATCATTCAGCCCGCCAATTCCCGCCGCCGATCTGACGTTCAGTGGCGAGTTGAAGACGTTACCGTTGGGCGATTCCAACCTGACCGATTGGAACATCAAAGGCACCTGGTATGCACCGTTGCCGACGAATCTGTTGGTTAAGTTGGGCCTGGAAGCAGGCTACCGCAACTACAGCGTCAAGATTGGTGACCGCACAATGGGTGTTGATACTTCCGAATACCTGTCGGATGTGAATTTCTCCGGTTTCTTCGCCGGTGCGGCTTTGCATTTCTGATCGATTTTCGCAGTTAATAAAAAAGGCTCCTTATCCGGAGCCTTTTTTATTTATGTCGGATGCCTGACTCAATCCAGCCGCCATATCCGTTCCAATGCCCACCTCAGTTCCTCATCGAAATCCCTTCGCAGCGGTAAAAAATCCGGATTCGACCGCTCGCCTTCCAACGCCTTGGGCCATTGCACCAATTGCCAAATACCCACCATCGACGCATGGCTGTGTAACAGTGCCCGGTTACCCATACCGGTCGGTAAATTGAAGGTACGCTCCAGCGCATCGCCCGCCATAACCAGTGCCTGGGCCAGGTCTCGTTTGAAGGCCATCAGGGTTTCGACGTCGAGATTTTGCTCCAGCACGCTCTGCAGCAACGCCGAAAGCGGCAGGAAGCTCGGCTCCGCCTCGACGAATGCTATCAGCCGGTCGCTCAACTGACCGGCCAGATCATTCCCTCCATCCAAGGCTGTCACTCGTTCCAGCAGCGTATGGAACTGATGCCCCAGCAGCGCCAGGAAGATCGATTCCTTGGTTTTGAAATACAAATAGACGGTACCTTTGGCCACCCCGGCGGCCTGGGCGACCTCGGCTGCGGAGGGCAGCCGGTGGCCATTGGTCATGAAGCAGTGGGCGGCGGCGGCCAGCAAGGCGTCGCGTCGGGCGGCTTTCTGTTCAGGAGCTCGGGCTCGTTTCATAACGACTCTATAACATGATCGAGCGGAAATTGTGCCTGATGCTCAGTGATTTCTCATCAACTGATAAGCAACCGAGGTTTGCAATCGACGCGGCATGATCCGCAACGATTGCGCCATCAACTTGTTCAACACCCCTGGAATGACGCTCGGCGTATTGCGCGCCAGCGCTTTCAGACCCCGTTTTGCGACCGGTCGGCTCGGCATCATGAACAGGCGCTGGTACAGCGTCGGTTTCTGCCCGGCCACATCCAGAAATTCCGTGCGGGTGATCCCCGGTGAAAGCACGCTGACATGCACACCGGTGCCTTTCAGTTCCCGATTCAGCGCCTCGCCGAAATGCAGTACATAACTTTTCGCAGCTGCATAGGCCGCATAGGCCGGGGTGGGCTGGTAACCGCCGATGGAAGCGACCTGCAGGATGTACCCACGCCCTTTACGTGTCATCGCTGGCAACACCAGGTGCGTCAGGTGGGTGATGGCTGCTATGTCCAGATCCAGCATGGTCTGTAGCTGGCTCCAGGGCTGCTCCGCGAAGAATCCGAACAAACCGAAACCGGCGTTGTTGATCAAAATGTCCGGTGCCTGTCCGGCGGACGAGAGTTCCTCCACCAGTTGTTCGCGGAACGCCGCTTGCGACAGGTCGCCGGGCCGGACCACCACCTCTACCCCGTAGCGCTTCCGCAAATCCGACGCCAGCGATTCAAGCGCACTCTCGCGCCTCGCGGTCAGTACCAGGTTTGCGCCCTGGGCGGCGAGTAACTCCGCGTAATCCTTCCCCATGCCACTGCTGGCGCCGGTAACCAAAGCCCAAAGGCCGTTGAAGTTTGATTGGGTCATGATGGTATCCTCACTTAAATGACTGATGGTCAGTTATTTTCGAAATATAAATGACCAGTGGTCATTTATGAAGAGGAAAAGTGTAACCATTGGTAAATGAGAGGTGGGATGGCAGGAACCGCAGGGTGGAAAAGGCCAAAAGGCAAGGTCGGCTATGGGGGGGTTTCTTTATCAGTGGTTTTGAAATGAACGGATTTTGTTTCAACGGCAGGTGTCGCTGTCGCTCTTCTGCCCTACACTCTGAGAAAATTTCCGAGTGCCAAGGAGACCGCATGCAACCGGTATTGAGCGTCGAACGAGTCAAAGCCGTCGAACAGGACTGGGCCGACCAAAACGGCGGCTCCACCTGGCCTCTGATGACCCGTGCCGGCAGCGCGATCGCCGCACTGGCCCGCCAGCGCTGGCCAGCTTTGCGTTATGTCTGGATTCTGGCGGGGCGGGGCAACAATGGCGGTGACGGATACATCGCCGCCAGTCGGTTAAAGGCGCTGGGCGTTTCGGTGACCGTGATCGCCCCTTCAGGAGAACCCAAAAGCGGGACGGACGCCTACCGGGCATGGCAGGAATTCGCGGACCAGGGAGGCACCCTCGAAAAAACATTGCCTTTTGAAACACCGGATTTGGTGATAGACGCCATCATCGGTACCGGGCATCAGGGCGAGCTGAAGGCTGAGCTCGCCAGCCTGTTTGATCAGGTACGGGCGCGTCAGGCACCGGTACTCGCCGTGGATTTGCCTTCCGGCCTGAACGCCGCGAATGGCCATGCGGACCCCTCGCTACTACCCGCTGCGGTCACGCTCAGTTTTATCAGTTACAAACCCGGCCAGTTGACAGGGGATGGCCCCTCGGTTTGCGGAGACATCCAGCTCGAGACGCTGAATGTGTCACTGCCTGACGACCAACCCTGGTCCGACGGTTACGCCGCCTATCAGGACCAGCCGCCCACTTGGCCGGAACGGCCCGGCAATGCCCATAAAGGCCATTTTGGTACCGTTCGCGTGATTGGCGGGGCTCCCGGAATGGGGGGCGCCGGGCTGTTGGCAGCGCGTTCGGCCTTGGCGGCCGGTGCCGGGAAGGTGTTTTGGCATACCGGACAGGATCAGGCGCAAAGCGCTTTGGTGGCCCAGCCTGAATTGATGACAACCGCCCTCAATCCTGACCTTGAGTTGGATTCATCCTGTTACGTCCTCGGCCCTGGTCTTGGAAGCGACGATACCGCTCTGCGCCTATACCAGCGACTGCTAGGCAGTACGGACATCCGCGGCGTGCTGGACGCCGATGGCCTGACCTGGTTGGCTGCCAACCCCAAGCCGGTTCCTGGCTGGGTGCTGACACCGCACCCCGGCGAAGCGGCGCGGTTATTGAACACCGATACCCGGGGTATTCAGGATGATCGTTGCAGTGCCGTCCTGGAACTGAGTGACCGTTACCAAACCACCGTGGTGTTGAAGGGGGCGGGGAGCCTGATCGCTCATCAAGGGTGTTTGGTGTTCAGTCACCCCGGCTCACCCGCCATGGCCACACCGGGTATGGGAGATACCCTGGCCGGACTGATAGCCGGTTTGATGGCGCAAGGTTTTTCGGCGGAAAAAGCAACTGAATGCGGTGTCTGGTGGCACGCCAAGCTGGGCGCCCAGCTAGCGACTCAGTATCGGGTGGTACTGGCGACGGACCTGATCGAGGCGATACGGCGCATATAGGCGATTGGTGTGGTAGTCGGTTAGGGCTCGATGCTCCAGGTGCCGCCGAACACATCCTCGCAATGTCCGGCTTTCAAAGCCCGTTGCTCGTCCAGAGTCTGGCCGGTGTTCCGCAGCGGGTTTTCATAGTGAAACACCCGAATCTCATTCAATACCACCGTGCAGACCCCCAAAAATCGCCCACCATGTTGCTGAATCGGCGAGCAGGGCGCTGGAGAACGAATGGTCTGAGTCGACCCGCTCACGGTTGCTTCGCATTGGCCCAGTGCGCCGCCATCCAGTGTTTCCTCGCAGATATTCTGACTGTTGGCCGTCATCTGGGTCGTCTGGCAGCTGCCGTCGGCACCGAAAGTCGGGTCAGCGATCACATTGTTGGCCTGTGCTTCCACGACCAGGCCGGTGGTGGCTTGGTTGCCGTCGGCGTCGGTCACGGTGATCACCCAATGGTGTGGTCCGGCCAGGGTGAGGGTGGCATTGCCGACGGCCGAGGTGACAGTCTGGACAGTACCATTGGGATCGGTCAGCTCATGCAGATAGGTCAGCGCACCAGGAACCAGAGAGTAACTGGCTGAGGCATCAACCTGAATATCCTCTGGAACAACAACCTCACTGCCGGGTGACAACCGATAGCTGATTTCCACCGGATTGGCGGTATCCAGTGTGGCTGGCTCCAGCATCAGGGCGGCTTCGAGTTGACCGGCATCCAGGGGCAGCACGGTTATATTGGGTTCGAACAGGCTGGCATGGGACAGGCGCCCCAGCTCAAAACCGTCATTATCGGTAAGGCCAATGCTGGTGTCGTCCACATCAAGATGCAGGTGATCGAAGAGGTTATCGAGCCAGTCCAGCTCCGGGTCCGCCAGATATGGGTCGGTAAAGGGCTGGCGCTCGGTGTGCCATTCATCCCCCACCCATTGCTGCAGTCGCTCAAGCACCCGCGCCTGAATCGTGGGCGTAAATCCCGCAGTCAGGGCGGTTTCACAGGAAGGGGTTGTCATGCAGTCCGCCAGGGGTTGGCTTCGGTCGTATCGGCTCCAGGCATCCAGAATGGCGTTGGTCAAAGGGTTCAGGTTAACCAGACTGGCGGTCTGCCCCTCTTGAAAGCGATACAGGCTGGTCAATTCGGTTTCGCTGCCGTTCGGATTCGGAACGCTGGCTGTGAGCAGGGCGGTTTGCTCGAATTCCCCGGTCAGGCGGTAATCCCCCTCGCCGTTGGCCCGGGTACAGTCGGTATCCAGGCACACTTCCGCCCATTGGCCGGGCCGACCCAGGGCAACCGTTCCGGCAATCCGGTACTGGGTGGCCGTCTCGGTACCGTCTTCGGTACCGAAAGTGGTTTCTTCGGAATCTTGACCACTACAGCCCGACAGCACAGTGGAAAGCGCCAGGAAGACAGCGAACATCAGGTCTTTTGGGGTCACAAACGGCGTCCTGTGTGGTCGGTTGAAAAGGTGGCTCTTGTAGAGTGTATCGGAACGAACGCCGTTTCTCTTGAGCCCTCTGTGTCTTGCCACTCGCATGAGTGGTGCTATTTCGGATACACTGCACTGCTCAAAAGATGACCAGCTCGAAGCCCGCGTGGAATGGCGGGCCGGGTATAACCGCAAAAGCAGTGAGAACGGAATGAACGTAGCTGAGTTACCACTTTGGTCGATTTTCCTGTTGGCCGTGGCCGCTTTGGCCATTCTCTATATGGCGCGTCCTCTGGTGCATCGCATTGTCGGCACCCTGGCGCGAATGATCGTGGCGCTGCTGCGTCAGAACGCCCGAGCCTTGCTAGCCCTGGCGGCTGCTCTGAAGACACGCAATCGTGAAGTATTGTTGGAGCTGGGCCAAAGCCGCCTGGAGCGCCGCCTGGAGCGGGATTTCCATCGCATGAGGGCCTTTGTCGAACGTGACCTCGCACATTTCCCGGACCTTCAGCACACCATAGACCGCCACATTCAAAAGCTGGAAGAAGACTACCATCGCACCGCCGAAACTCCGCCACCAGCCCCGGATTGGTTGGATGCCATCGAAGCCGTCGTCAAACTGCGGGAAACACAGAGCGGCAACCCGGTGGTCGCCAATGTATTGAAAGACCTGGAAACCAACCTTCACAAGCAGCATCGCCAATCCCTCGCTGACTACCGTAAAGGCATGACCCATCGCCACCGCCTGTTGCATGGCATGATGCCGCAATGGCGAAAACTGAACCACGCGCTGCAGCGGGTAGGGCAGGGGATTCGCAGTTTGACTGTACTGGCCGACGAAGTGGACAAACACATGCGCCAGTATCGCGATGTACAAAGCGGCTCCCAGCGGGCGGAAAGCGCGCTGCGCGTATCCACCCTCACGCACTTTCTGTTCTCATCACTGGCGTTGGCGGCCTGGTTAGCCATCGCCTGGCTGGGGTTTGAGTGGGTACGCCAGCCATTGGCGGAAAGCATGTCTGGAGCCACAGGCATCGGCGGGTTCGCCCTGGCGGATATCACCGCCGCGACTCTGGTTGTGCTGGAAGTTGCCATCGGCCTGGTGCTGCTGGAAGTGTTGCAGATCACCCGCTTTTTCGAAGGTTTTGTCACACTGGACCCAGGACGTCGCAAAATTGTGTTCTGGAGTGCGCTGCTGGTGCTCATCTTACTTGCCCTGTCTCAGAGTGGTTTGATTTACCTGCGCGAAGTAGTCAACCCCGGATCGACCCCGCTGGACAGGCTGATTGCCTACCCGGTAATCGTGGTGGAAGCGCCTCTGCTGGACGAATGGCTCGTCATCGGAGCCCGCATGATGCTCGCCTTTATCCTCCCCTTCGCCCTGGTTTTTCTCGCCGTACCCCTGGAGCGGTGGCTTGAAACCGTCCGGATACTGGCGGTCGTGGCCGTCATACAGCTGCTGCACTTATGCAGCCTGGCGCTCCGGTTTGTGGCAACCACCACTCGGTATATCGCCCAACTGACCTTGGCCCTCTACGATTTGATCATCGCCGTACCGCTCTGGCTGGAGGCTCGTTTGGCCGCTCGAACCCAGCCTCCTACCCGTGAAGAGACTACCCCTCAACCCGAGAGCCCGATCACACAGTTGAGCGCAAAGGGTGAAATGTCGGTCAATTCACAGTAAACCAACTAGAGTCCCGAACGCTCATCGGGTTACACTCCGTCACCACTTTCGGTAAAGCGTTCCGGGGGCCGGTTCGGGCCTCCAAGAAGCGATTGAACAGCACCGGAAGCTGTCTTTTCGTGGGAGTGACCGGGCATGTCATTATGTTCTCTGGTCACTACCCGTAAATTCTCGGAGGTCGACTCTGAACCCGACCTTCGCGACTGGGAAATCACTATGCGATTGAAGACTTTTAAAGCAGGTTTGCTGGCCGGCGCGGCCGCGTTGACCCTGGCCGGTTCCGCACTGGCCGCCGATCTTGAAACAGACGAACAAGTTGCCTCTTACGGCATTGGCTACGGCTTCGCCACCAACCTCAAGCAGCAGACTCAAGGGCTCGATCTTGATGTCGACGCCCTGGTAGCCGGTTTGCGCGCCGCCATGTCAGGTGAAGAGAGCGAGCTGAGCAACGAACGCATCAACGCCGCCATTCAAAAGCTGCAGGAGCAGCAAATGGCCGCTCAGCAGGCGCAGCAGGCCGAAGCCCAAGCCAAGGTTGAAGAAACCAAAGCCGCTGGCGCCGAATTCCTCGCTGAAAACGCCGAGCGTGAAGGCGTGACTGAAACCGAGTCCGGCCTGCAGTATGAAGTGCTCTCGGAAACCGACAGCGGCAAATCGCCCACCGCCCAGGACACCGTAAAAGTCCATTACCACGGCACCCTGGTGGACGGCACCGTATTTGACAGCTCCGTCGACCGTGGTGAGCCGATCGAATTCCCGCTGAGCGGCGTGATCAAAGGCTGGACCGAAGGTGTTCAGTTGATGACCGAAGGCGACAAATACAAGTTCTACATTCCTTCCGACCTGGCTTATGGCGACCGCGGCGCGGGCCCCAAAATCCCAGGTGGCTCAACGCTGATTTTTGAAGTGGAGCTGCTGGAAGTGATCGATAGCCAAGCCAGCCAGGAAGACGGCAGCGAAGGCTAATCGGTTTTTTGCAGGGCCCACCGCGATTCATGCGGGGTGGGCCTTTCCGGTTTAAGCGGAAGGCAAAAAACGAGACATAAAAAAAAGGCGCATCCTAGGATGCGCCTTTTTTGTTTGGCTCCTCGAGCAGGACTCGAACCTGCGACCAATAGATTAACAGTCTACTGCTCTACCAACTGAGCTATCGAGGAAGAAAGCTCGCTGACCGTTTCCAACTTTCTGAATAGTAGATGCTTGATTTAGAAACAGCTACCCGACTTCAGAAATGGCGCCTGTTAAACGCGATTCAAACGACCAGTCATAAAAATGGCTCCTCGAGCAGGACTCGAACCTGCGACCAATAGATTAACAGTCTACTGCTCTACCAACTGAGCTATCGAGGAACAACGGCGTTGTATTCTAGTGATCGCGGTCAGGGTGTCAAGCGTTAATGCCTTGTTTTTTTTAGGTTTTTTGAGGGTTAGGGTGATTGAAGAAAGAAGTCTGAGTTGAGTCGGATGTGGACTGGTGCTTCCTTTGTGCGGCACTTAAGGCTAGCGCCGGAGGGGAGGGAAGGCTCCTGGCGGGAAGTCGGCGGCATGGATGCCGCCGTCTAGCTCACATGGAAGTGTTAACGGCGACCCGCCAGGAGCCTTCCCTCCCCTCCGGTGCGGGTTCCTGCCACAAAAATAGGCACGAAAACTGCTGAGCAATCGCATTGGTCCTTTTGCCGTCAAAAAATCAACGAGGAAGCCTATGATCACGCTGGAAATGGTGGATGCCGGTGTCAAAATCGCAGCCGGAATACTGCTCAGTGCCCTGGTTTTCTGGTGGTACCTGCGCCGTCACCGCACACTCGACCAAAAAGTCGTCGAAGACGTTCGTAAACGCCGTGAACTGCTCGAACGGGTCGCCGCCAACGTCGGCCGCGTCCATCACGTTTATCAGCAATATCTCGCACTCGCCACCGAATTCACCCGCTACGGCCAACACTGGCCCCGCTCCCGTCGTGAAGAAATGAGCCGGGTAGGGCAGGAACTCGTCGAAGTCTTCCGCGACCTCACCGAAGCCGAAAGCACACTGCTCCTGCTCGGCGAAAAGAAACTCGAACGGGCACTGCGTATCTACGGCTCCAAAATCGTCAACCTCCGGCGCCAGGTCCACGCCGAGAAACAACAATTCAGCGGCGAAGAAATGCACAGCCTCGACGAAGTCAAAAGAGAGATCGCCCAACTGCGCGAAAGTTTTTTTGACGCCCTAAGCACCCGCTACATGCCCCGCAAAGCTGCCTGATGGTCAAGCGTCGCCCCTGCAGGCGGTGCCAACAGGTCCGCCTGAGCGGGTTTGTCATCGTAGTAGTATTGTTGCTGGGTTATGCCTTATTGAAAATCAGCGGCTGAGCAACAGTACAAGCCTCGGTCAAACGGATGCGAAAGGCGGACAGTTTCAGTAGAATCCCGCGCTCTATGTTGTCCGGTGCAGCCTTGTGACGCACGAAGATCTCGAATTTCCGCCCTATGTCGCCGGCATGGGGCTTGCTAATGGCCATCTCCAATCGATCTTACCGTCGGTTTTCCGACGCGTGAACGTACCCTTCGTGCGCACGCGCCTGGAAATCGACGACGGCGACTTCCTGCTGCTCGACGAACTGCCCGCCCAACAACCGGACGCGCCGCTCGTCATCGTCAGTCACGGGCTCGAAGGCCATAGCCGACGGCCCTACATCCAAGGTATGGCGCGGCAGTTCAATCAGGCCGGTTGGCATGTCTATGCCTGGAATTTTCGCGGTTGCGGAGGTGAGTTCAATCGACTGCCACGCTTTTACCACAGTGGCGCCATCGACGACCTGCGCCGTATTGTCCGTCACGGCATCAGTCAGGGTTTCAATCGCATCTTTCTAGTCGGCTTCAGTATGGGCGGCAACCAAAGCGTATTGACGCTCGCCGAACCGGACCTGGAGCCCGAAGTCATGGGTGGCGCAGCCTTCAGTGTTCCGCTGGATCTGGCGGTTTGCTCCGTGCAGTTGTCGAAACCGGCCCAGTCCGTTTACATGCGTCGCTTTCTGAAAGATCTGAAAGTGAAAATCGCCGACAAGGCTGCGCGTTTCCCCGAACTGGTCAGCCTGGACGGATACGACAAGCTGAAAAACTTTCGCGATTTCGATGGTCGCTATACCGCGCCCCTCCACGGTTTTGCCAGCGCCGAAGACTACTGGGAGCGTTGCTCCTCCCGCCCGGTGCTGCCAAAACTGAAACGGCCCACTTTGGTGGTCAACGCTTTGGATGACCCCTTTCTCGCGGGCACTTGCTATCAGCGCCCGGCAACGCCTTCCCCCTTTTTGCAATTGGAAACGCCGCTGCGTGGTGGCCATGTCGGCTTCATGCGCTGGCGGCTGAACGAAGCCCTGTGGTCCGAGAAGCGCGCTTTGGCGTTTGCCGAAACACTGCTCAACAGAACTCACCCCATGCAGGTCCATTACGGGCAGCAAGGGGAGGCTGCGCTGAGGTTGGAATGATGAAAACCGAGAGCCTTCGCCTGCTGTTATTGTGCCGACCGGGTTTCGAAAAAGAATGTCTGGCTGAAATCACCGATGTGGCCGCCAAGCAGGGCGCTTATGGCTGGTCCCGGTTGGAGCCGGACAGTGGCTTTGTGCTATTCGAGACCGAACAGGCTGACCGCCTATATGACAATTTACCGACACTGGTGTTCGCTCGCGAGGCCTGGCCGGTGATCACCGAGTTAACGGACCTACCCGAGAAAGACCGGGTAACGCCGATCCTCAACGCCCTGGCGAACAGGGCCGAAGCCGGTCAGCTCTATTGTGATACGGCCGAAGGCGATACCTATCGGGCCACCGCCCGTTTCGCCGGGAAATTCGTTCACCCCTTGCGCCAGGCGATGCGAAGCGACGGTTTACTGACACCGAAAGACAAAACTGATCAACCCGCCTGGCATGCCCTTTTTCTGGACTCCAGCCATGTCATCCTCGGGCTGGACCTGCCCAAACATCGGCCGCGCTGGCCTATGGGGATCGCCCGACTCAAATTCCCGCCCAAAGCACCCAGCCGCAGCACTCTTAAGCTGGAAGAAGCCTTCCATGTATTTCTCGGTCCGCAATGGCGGCAGCAACTCGAATACGCTCATACTGGTGTTGATTTGGGGGCCGCGCCCGGCGGCTGGACCTGGCAATTGGTCAACCAGGGCATGGCCGTGCAGGCCATTGATAACGGTCCGATGGACGAGGGGTTGATGGCGACCGGTCAGGTGGAACACATTCGCGCCGATGGGTTCACCTGGGAACCTGAATACCCGGTCGACTGGCTGGTGTGCGACATGGTGGAGCAACCGTCCCGGGTAGCCGAACGCATGCTCGATTGGTTGATGGCCGGTTGGACCCGATCCACCCTGTTCAATCTGAAGCTGCCAATGAAAAAACGCTGGCAGACCTGGCAGGATATACGCCAACAGATCGACCTTCGGCTGAGCGAGGCTGGTGTAAGCTACCATTTGGCGGCTCGCCATCTTTATTTCGATCGCGAGGAAATCACCGTCTATCTGACGAGAACAGACCCATGACAGAGCCCACTTTCGACCACGAACTGGACACTAGAGGCCTGCGCTGTCCGGAACCCGTAATGATGCTGCACCGGCAGATGCGAGCCATGGCCACCGGAGAGACGGTTCGCGTTGTAGCAACCGACCCAGCCACCCAGCGAGACATTCCGCAATTTTGTGAATTCCTGAACCACGCCCTGGTGGCTCAGGAAGAAAAAGATGACGAGTACTTCTACTACATCTGCAAAGCCGGGCGCTGATCGACCCGGCTGAACCAGAACAGTCGGCTCGCCAGCAGAGTGGCGGCAATCGACAACCCCACAGTCAATGCCACCCAGAAACCGGCAGCACCCATGGCGGGCACCAGAATATCGCTGAACGTCAGCCCCCAACCCAATGGCAGGCAGATTCCCCAGAACGACAACAGCATGATGAACATCGGGATGCGTGTATCCCGATAACCGCGCAAGGCGCTGATGCAGGTCACCTGCATGACATCGGCAATCTGGAAGATGGCGGCGAACATCAACAGCCGTGCCGCAACAGCCTGAACGGCCACATCGCCGGTATAGAGCTTGGCGATCACCCCTTTGGTGAGGAAAAGGGTCGTGGCATAAAACAGTGCAATGGCGGCAACCAATATCAAAGAACTGCGAGCCAACAGCCTGGCTGTATCCGGCGCTTCGGCGCCAATCAGGAAGCTGATGCGCAGAGTCAGCGCCATGCCCAGGCTCAGTGGCACCATGAAAACCAGAGACACGACATTCAGCGCGATTTGATGCCCCGCCACCACAATAGGGCCAAGCGGAGCCAGAAACAGAGCGATCACCGAAAACATGCTCGCTTCCACGAAAATAGTGAAGCCGATGGGTACGCCCAGCTTGAGTACGTGGAGAATGTCCTTGCGCAATGGTTTCACCCAATCGCGCAACAGGTGGTAGTCCTGATAGGTGGGGCTGGTGTTCAAATAAGCCAGCAGCGCCAGCAAAGCCACCCAGTTGGATATCGCCGTCGCCCAGCCACAGCCGATACCGCCCATGGCCGGTAATCCCAGTTTGCCGTATATAAAGATGTAGTTCAGCGGCAGGTTCACCAAAGTGCTTAATATCGAAAATGCCATGATCACCTTGGTGTGACCCAGGCCATCCGTCAGACCCCGCAACGCAACCAGCCCCAGCAGAGCGGGCACGCCCCAGGCAAATGCACTGAGATAACCCTGAGTGATTCGGGCGGTCACTGGTTCAAGTTGCAGCACATCCAGAATAGGGCGCACGTTCACCAGAAACAGCACCATTAGCACCGAAGCACCCAGCGCCACATAAAGCCCCTGCCAGGTAGTCAGCATGATGCGCTCGGTCTGGCGGGCACCCCGATACCCGGAGATGATCGGCTGCAGCGCGCTCAGCACACCCATAAACAACAGGAACAAAGGCGCCCACAGGCTGCCGCCAATCGCGACGCCCGACAGATCCTCGGCGCTGGCATGCCCGGCCATGACCGTATCGATCACACCGTTCGCCATTTGCGCCAGCTGGGCCACCAGTATCGGGCCGCCCAACAAAGCCAGCGTTTTCCATTCAGTCAGGGTCAACGAGACCCGACCGGCCCGAACATCCGGGGCCGGTTGATGCGTTTCGTCCACAAGAGCCTCTAAAGCGGTTGGCTGGGGGAATGTAACGAGCGACCAGGTGAGTCGGTTTTTAACCGATTGGTCGACTAAAGGCGATTATTGTGCCGTTTTCTGGTGCAAAACAGTAGGGTCGGGCCGCTCACTCGGCTCTGTACGCTGCATTCAAACCCTTTCTATCTCACACAGAATCCGTAAACTCCCCGCTCCATGACCGCTGTAGATCACACTCAGGAACTCGACCCCTCCCAGTGGGAAGCCGGTGTCGACGACCTGCTCAACTGCCTGAACCCCTGGCTCGAAACCGCCTGGAACACCCGCTTGGTTGCCGGGGCAGGGGAGCCATTCTATGCGCCCGCTAATGCCGAGAGCGAATGCCACAAAATCCTCTTCGCGCACGGCTACTTCAACAGTGCACTGCACGAACTCGCCCATTGGTGTCTCGCGGGTGAAAAGCGCCGTCAACTCGAAGACTACGGCTACTGGTACTGCCCGGACGGCCGCAACGCGGAGCAACAAGCTGCTTTCGAGCAGGTGGAGGTAAAACCCCAGGCAATAGAATGGTGGCTGACCCGAGCCTGCGATCGACCCTTCCGCACCAGCCTCGATAACCTCTCCGGCGAAGCGACCGACAGCCGGCCCTTTCGGACTTGTGTCCAGCAGCAAGCCCTCACCTACGCCGATAATGGCCTGCCGCCGCGAGCCGCGCACGCAGTCAACCTGCTCGCCACACGCTTCCGGCTGAACCGCCCCACCAGGGACGAATTCGCCAACCGCCTCCCCGACTAAAGACGGTTACCAATCGTTCCGGCTCTCGTTACACTGGTAGCTTGCGCTGGTCTTCCGCGAATTGGTGTTGGCATCATCTATAAAAAGGAACTGGTCGATATGAAACCCATCAAAAAAGTGGCCTTTCTGGGCCTGGGCGTCATAGGTTACCCCATGGCCGGGCATTTGCAACGCGCCGGGTTCGACGTATGCGTCTACAACCGCACCCAGGCCAAAGCCGAACAATGGCAACAGGAATACGGCGGGCGTTTCGCAGCCACCCCCCGTGAAGCCGCCCAGGAAGCCGACGCCGTTCTCACCTGCGTCGGTAACGACAACGACGTCCGCTCCGTGATTTTCGGCGACCAGGGCGCCCTTGCAGGCATGTCCCAGGGCGCCATCCTGATCGACCACACCACCACCTCCGCCGATCTCGCCCGCGAGCTGGATCAAGCCGTGAAGGAAAAAGGCGTCAGTTTCATCGATGCGCCCGTCTCCGGCGGTCAGGCCGGTGCCGAAAACGCCAAACTCACCTTCATGTGCGGCGGCGAACCAACCGATTTCGAACGCGCCATACCCTTGTTCGAAGCCATGGGCCAGCGCTGGCGTCGAATAGGCCCAGCCGGTAGCGGTCAACTGTGCAAAATGGTCAACCAGATTTGCATCGCAGGTCTGCTGCAGGGCCTGGCTGAAGGCATCCGTTTCGGCCAGGAAGCCGGACTCAGCATCCCCGACGTGGTGGACGTTCTGGGTGGTGGCGCCGCCCAAAGCTGGCAACTGGACAACCGCGCCCTCACCATGGCCGAAGACAAATTCGACTTCGGCTTCGCCATCGACTGGATGCGCAAAGATCTCGACTACGCCCTCGCAGAAGCCAACCGCCTGGGGCTGGAGCTTCCTGTCACCTCTCAAGTCAATGGTTTCTATAAAGAGCTGCAGGACCAAGGGATGAACCGCTGCGATACCTCCGTTTTGATTCGTCGTTTGAAGGCGAAACGGGAGACGGGAGACGCTTGAAGCGGGACGCAAGAGCTGCGGAAGCGTCATTTGTCTCCCGTCAGGCGTCAAGCGGCGGCCCCAGCCCGCCGCAAACATAGAGACTGCGCAAAAAGTGCGCTACAATCGCGGCCCCGGTCAAAAGCCGTCCCATATTTGGCTGTGTATCAGATCGAAGCGCAAATTTCGAAGCCAGTGCCTCCCAAGGCTAGCACCGGACGCCAGGGTGGCTTATCCAGGGTGGTCCGCAGCAGGGATTGCTGCGGTCCAGGCCCCACGGACGGGTTCACCGCCGACCCTGGATAAGCCACCCTGGTGACCGGTGCGGGTTATGGCACTGACAGCTTGGAAAATAGAATTGCCAATGGCTAAAGGTATTTGGCACCCTCCGAGAGAGGACCTGCCAGGACAGCGCCGGGATGGGGTCTCAAGACCCGGTTCTTTAACGTAAGTCATGGTCATTCCCAGTAATGGCCCATCGAGGCAGGCAGCCCCTATCGCCGTTCCCAGTAACGGATGGGCTGCCCGCCAAACAATAAACCGCGTCGTACGGCCGTTGAATCGCCAATCGACCCAACCCTTTGGTAAGTGTGAATCTCTGTGACAAATCAATCATCCAGAAAACCCCGTAAACCCCGTTGGCACATCTCCCAGTTCAAAGTTCCTGAAGCACCCGGCAAAGTCCGCTTCCACGATCTCTTCCTGCCCATCGCCCTGATGCGCGCCATACACGAACTCAACTACGAATACTGCAGCCCCATCCAGGCCATGACATTGCCCTACACCCTGGCCGGGCACGACTGCATCGGCAAGGCGCAAACCGGCACCGGCAAAACCGCCGCCTTCCTGCTCACCGTCATCACCGACCTGATGGAGCATCGCCTGCCCGAACAGTTCGCTGGCGAACCACGCGCGCTCATCCTCGCGCCCACCCGTGAACTCGCCCTGCAGATCGCCGAAGACGCCAAGAACCTGACCAAACACAGCCGCCTCAAAGTGGCCACCCTGGTCGGCGGTATGGATATGGACAAGCAGCGCAAGCAGCTCGAAGAAGCCCGGCTCGACATTTTGGTCGCCACACCCGGCCGGCTGATCGACTTCATGAACCGTAAAATGGTCTTCCTCGACCAGGTGGAAACACTGGTGATCGACGAAGCCGACCGCATGCTCGACATGGGCTTCATCCCGGACATCAAAACCATCGTCCGCGCCACGCCCAAAACCGAAGAACGCCAAACCCTGCTGTTCTCCGCCACCTTCTCCTACGACATTCTCAACCTCGCCGAGCGCTGGACGCGTGACGCCGTAAAAGTGGAAGTGGAGCCCAAGGTGAAAACCGCCGAAGACGTCGAACAGCACGTTTTCCTGGTGTCCACCGAAGAAAAATACGGCCTGCTGCGCCACGTGCTCAAGCAACCCGGCGCGGATCGCGTCATGGTATTCGCCAACCGCCGCGACATCGTGCGCGACCTGAGCGAACGCCTGCGCAAAGACGGCATCCAGTGCCAGGTATTGAGTGGCGAAGTGCCCCAGGCCAAGCGCATTAAAACGCTCGACAACTTCAAAGAAGGCAAGGTACCCGTGCTGGTCGCCACCGACGTCGCCGGTCGCGGCATTCATGTCGAAGGCGTCTCCCACGTGGTGAACTACACTCTGCCGGAAGACGCGGAAGACTACGTTCACCGCATTGGCCGTACCGGCCGTGCCGGTGCCAAGGGCGTTTCCATCAGCTTCGCCTGCGAAGACGACTCCTTCCAGATTCCGGCGATTGAAGACTACATCAAACGCAAGATCGAACTGGAACAACCCCCCGCCGACTGGTTGGCGGAAGGCGGAGAAGAAACCCCCGTTTCCACTTCGGCACCGGCCGTAGAAGAGCCAGCCGCCGAACAGGTCGAGGCCAAAACCGAAGCCGAAGAACCGGCTGAAAAAGCCAGTGCAGCGCCCGAAGTCACTGAAGCACCCAAAGAGTCGGAACCTTCGGAAGAAACTCCCAAAGCGGAAGCCGCCCCCGAGCAAGCGTCTGCCAGCCCTGAAAGCCAGGCCGGTGCAAACGATCACAGCGACACCGTAGAACAGAAAAACAACGCCGAAGCCGACCAACAGGAAGACGACAACAAAGAGTCCACCAAACACAAGGAAGGCTCTGCGTAACGGATGACTGTCGTACCTGGAGTACCCGGCGCACTGCGTATCGTCGCCGATGAAAACATGCCACACGTCGAGCCCTGGTTTTCAGGGCTTGCCGCCAGTCTCACCCGCAAGGCGGGCCGAACCCTCACCCGTGACGATCTGCTCGAAGCCGATGTACTGCTCGTGCGCTCCGTCACCAAGGTGAATGCCGACCTGCTGACCGGCACCCCGGTCAAATTTGTCGGCAGCGCCACCATCGGCACCGACCACATCGACCAAGCCTGGCTGGCCGAACAAGGCATCGCATTCCACCATGCACCGGGCTGCAACGCTCAATCAGTCGTCGATTGGGTGCTCTCCGTATTCTCCCGGCTGCATCTCGACTTCGAATTGCCATGGTGGCAACAGACCATCGGCGTGATCGGCGCAGGCAATGTCGGCGGCAAGCTCGTACAACGCCTGAATATCCTCGGCGTCCGCACCCTGGTATGCGACCCACCCAGAGCCGAACGCGAAGGGTGGGGCGGCTTTGTTGACCTAAACACCCTGTTGCAGGCCAGCGACATCATTTGCATGCACGCCCCCCTCACCAGAGAAGGCGAACATGCCACCCAAGACATGATCGGCGCCGACCAACTGGCCCTGATGAAACCCAACGCCTGGCTCATCAACGCCGGTCGCGGCCCCGTCATCCAGGAAGCCCCGCTGCAGCACGCATTGGACGCCCAACAGATTAAAGCCGTACTCGACGTATGGCCGGACGAACCCAGAGTAAGCGAACGCTTACTCAACGCCGTATACCAAGCCAGCCCCCACGTGGCTGGCTACAGCCAGGAAGGCAAATGGACCGGCACCCGAATGCTCGCCGAAGCCTTACACCAATGGGCCAGCCAACCCCTCCCCAAAGGCCCGGACCTCCCTCAGGGCCCCACACTCAACGCCGCTTTCTTTAACCAGGACACACCCGAACAACTCGGCAGTGAACTGATACAAGCCCTGCACGACCCAGCGCGCGATACCGTCGCGATGGAACAATCCCTTCAGGGGGATCATATTCCGGCATCGGCTTTTGATGCGTTGCGGAAGGAATACCCCAAGCGCCGGGAAATTGCGGCTGCTGAGTTAAGTAACGTGCCTGATGAGGCTGTGGATTGGTTGGTTAAGCTTGGGTTTTATCTGTAGGGCGGAAACGCTCTACCATTTTCCAGGGGGTATGGCGATGCATAGTTGTGACATTGTCTTATTCTCCGAAAACGAACATACTGGCTCCGTTTGGTTATAAAGGCGGTGTTAACCGTCCTGAAAATGAGAGAATTTAGAGCTCCTAGATATGATGCGTTAAAACAAGGACGTACTCATGGTTTTGGTATTCTGCTAGACGCTGTGTTGAATGAACCGCATAAGCTTAGAGATATTATCGAAGATAACCCTGGGATGGTTTACGAAACCTGTTGGGTTGGGGAAAATGTTCTTCACTGGCTTGCGATTGAAAATTAGTATGAAGAAATCAGATTGCTTAGATCGTTCGGCTCTCCAATACCTCGTTTCGCGCTGATACATGCAGTAGAAATGAGAAATTTAGAGACAGTTATAACCTTGCTCGAACTCGGAGCTGAAGTGATTCCCGAAGAAATTGATCGAGCTATTAAATGTAGCAGCTTCGACAAGACCAAACGAAAAGTTGCGATTTTGAAAAGTTACTTTAGGCAGTTTGGGTATGAGGTTTAATCGGCATAAGTTTAATTTCCGGTGCAATGTTCCGGGCTTCATTAACTGGGGCTCTTTTTTACCTGCAACTGAAAAACCGTTCCGCTGATCCTACCTATACAAAGCTAACCACCTACTTTCTAACGATATTCATCCAGCCCGCTGGACTGCATAGCAAAGGCGCTTTAGGGTAACGGCACTTAATAATAAACCGTTGCTCACACAGAGGACACCATGCCGCTGCTTTACTATCTGGCCCCCTTGGGCACAGTATTAATCTGGTCCGGCAATATGACCATCAATCAACTGACGGTCGGAACCATCGCGCCCAGCAGTATTGCGTTTCTGCGCTGGTTGCTGGCCTTGGTGGTGCTGACGCCCTTTGTATTGCCTCAAGCCTGGCAATACCGGGCAACTCTGCGGCGGGAATGGTTCAAGCTGGCGGTGCTCGGGTTATTGGGCATGGCTTTGTGGCAGGGGCTGGCTTATATGGCGGCCAGCACGACGTCGGCTACCAATATGGGCATTCTGGCGGCTATGGTACCACTGTTAACGGTGCTACTCAGTGCTTTGGTTCTGCGTGAGCCGCCTACGCAAGGTGGCATCTTCGGTGGGGTATTGGCGTTGGTTGGCGTCGCAGTTCTGCTGGGTCGGGGCCACCCTTTGGCGTTGTTGGAGCTGGAGGTTTCGCCGGGGGATGCACTCATGGTGGTTGCCGCTATCTGTTACGCCCTGTATGGCGTCATGCTCAAGCGCTGGCCTTTTGATTTACCACCTTGGGTGTTGCTCTATGGCCAGGTGTGTTTCGCGGTCTTATTGTTGTTGCCGGGCTATCTGTTAGGGCCCAGAACCCCGGTCGATAGCCATAATGTCTGGTTGATTCTTTACGCGGGCATCCCGGCTTCCATCGTCACCACTTTCCTCTGGATGCGCGCCATCCGCCAGATCGGTGCCAGCCAGGCCAGTATCTTCATTAATCTAATGCCTCTTTTCAGTGCCTTGATCGCCATGGGATTCTTGGGTGAACAGGTGGCAGTATATCACTTCGGCGGTGGGGTACTGGTGTTGGCGGGTGTTATTATGGCTCAGACGCTCACGCGGCCGTTTCGGGTGGCAATGGAGCGGTAACAAAACAGGCCACCGTTACTCAAAAAGTTCCGGTGGCTTTTTATCTTATTTACTCACTCAACTTATTCCAAAACAGTACGCGCATTAACCGCCTGAACCGGGCGGTTATTGTGGTGGCCCAGCTGATGCAGAAATTGATCAATCTGCTGCTTGGACGCCGATACATTGTGCTTCATCACGATCCAACGCACGCCTTCGGAGCAGGGTGGTGTGGTGAGTGACCCGTTGAAACGATAGTAGTCGCGGTCGGTTGGTAAAATTTCCAGTGGCGAAATATTGGCCTCGAGTGCCAGGGTCTCGCCTTCCTCCGGCATTTGTTGCCAGGCTTTCGCGAGGGCCTGGTTGGCTTCCCCTTCTGTGATCAGTACCGCGACTACGGCCAGGTTGCCGTTTTTGTCAGCGTGGACCAAGTGGGCTTCCATCGGGAAGGATTTTCCGTGGAGCTGATTTTCACTGGGTAGGTGAAAGTGGAATTGCTTCAATTCGAATTCAATGCCATCAACGAGTATGCTGCTTCCGGGTTGGATATTTAGCTGAACGGTGTGACCATTGTTTAGAATCTCGGAACCGCTGGATTCATAATTGAATACTACCGGTTCCAGCTCGGCCTCGACGAGGTCCTTGATGTTGATGGGTGACTGATTGCTCCCGGCACAGGCGCTGTATTCCGGGCTCAGTTTGACCCAATTCTCCGGACCTGTGTCACCGGAATACCCCCATTCGACCTCGCCACTGGCGAAGGCGCCGCTGGTGCAAAGGGCCAAGCTCATGGCAATCAACGTCTTTTTCATGCGTTACCTCTATTGTCAGTCGAAGAAGTGGAGACAATAGAGGAGTGGGTGTTAAGAGCGCGTTAAGAAAGTTCAATAGGCTGTTCCTGAGGGAAAGTCAGCACAAATCGGGTACCGCCGGCTTGAGGTGTTTCCAGGCGAATGCCCCAGCCGAGGTGGTCGACCACTCGTTTCACGATCGATAACCCCAAACCCATGCCTTCATGTTCGGGTGGGTTGTTGTCGTGAATAAAGCGTTCGAACAGACGCTCCCTTACATGGGGCGGCAGTCCGGCACCGCTGTCTTCAATGACAATGTGATGGCTGGCTAGTTGTATGAGAACGGTACCTTCCTCGGTGTGGCGGCAGGCGTTGCGCAGTAAATTACCAATCACGATACCGACGAGCTCAGGGCGCGCCCGTACTTCGACCCGCTCTGTCCATTCGAAGCTGTACGCTACGGGTTTGTGCTTCAGTAGAGGGCGGCAGCGATTCAGTTCCGATTCGATGAGTTCGTTCAGGTCTGTCTGTGGCGCGCCGAGTTTCTCGGGGACTCGCGCTAGCAGCAGTAGGGCACCGAGGCGCTGTGACGTCTCAGCGGCGACGCGTCGGATACGTTCCGCCGTGGCGTGTTGGGCGGGTTGGTCCGATAGTTGAGTCGTTAATATTTCAGCAGCACCGAGCATTATCGTGAGTGGTGTTCGCAACTCATGGCTAACGTCTCCGGTGAAGAGTCGCTCGCGTTCCAGAAAGTCGTGTAGCTCCTGGGTTCGGTCCGTAAAAGCGCGGGCTAATACACCAATTTCGTCATCCGCACGCAGCGAGGGGAGTTCAGTGGGTGTCGCATTGCGTTTAACGGCATCCGCCAGTGCCGTAACCGGTGAAATGACTCGACGGGCGCTGAATACTCCAATCGCGGCGGCCAGCAATACACTGACAATAAAACCGGCGCCCAGAGACAACAGGAATACTTTCTCTGTGTGTTTGAATTCCTCCACCTCCTGCAATACGGCGTAACGGCGGTCGGCGTGATCGCGCAATACCACGTGGACGTGCCGTCCCTGGAGTATCAGTGCATGGAACCCGGGGGGAAGTTGTTGGAGCTCCGCAGGGATATCGTTGTCGACTAAAACGCGTATTTCAGGGGGCGAGTTGGGGCTTTCGTTGTTTGCATGGATCTCGATCAACCGGGATGCGGTATTGGCGAGGCGTCTGTCGATCACCTGGTATTCAATCACTTCCACCGCGAGGTAGAAAACCAAGATAAAGGCGCTGGAGACAATGATCGTCAGCAGTACATAGCTGAGTGCGATGCGTTTTGTGAGTGAAAGTCTAGGCTTCATTGGTATCGACCAGTCGGAAGCCTGTTCCCGGAAGGGTCAGCAACATAGGGTGGGGAAAGGGTTTGTCGAGCGTCTGGCGCAGGGTGTGGATGTGGGTGCGCAAGGCATCGCTGTCGGGTGGGTTATCGCCCCAGACTTCCCGCTCAAGCATTTCCCGGGTCATCAAACCGGGCGCTGTCCGCATTAATGCTGCCAGAATTTTATATCCCGTTGGCGTCAGGTTGAGTGGCTGACTAGCGCGGGTGACGTGGTTGGTGGCTGTGTTTAGTTCGAGTTCGCCAAAGGTGAGTGTGGTGTTCACATGTTCGTTTCTCGAGCGACGTATCAACGCCCTGAGACGGGCATCCAGTTCGGGAAGAGAGTAGGGCTTGACCAGGTAATCGTCGGCGCCGACTTCGAAGCCGGTAAGTTTGTCGTGCTCGGTATCCCTGGCGGTCAGCATGAGAATGGGTGTGGCCAGACGGTAGTCGTGCCGGAGGCTTCGACAGACTTCGACACCATCGAGGCCCGGCAATGATAGATCGAGAATAATGGCATCGTGTGTGGAGCCGGTTGCGAGGGCGAGGCCGGTGTTACCGTTGCGGGCGATGTCCAGCGTATAACCCAGTGGCTCCAGATAGCTGTAAAGGTTTTCTATGATATCCGGGTTGTCTTCTATGATCAGGATATACAGTGGTGTCTCGTCTGTTTTTTTATAGGGCATTGTATCTCTGTCAGAAAAGAGTTGGATGAATAATCGGGTTTGCCACCCTCTGCATTTGCAGAGGTTACCTCGCTTCCCATGTCTGCCTAGCATAGTGGTGACCTCTAAAAACAATAAGGAATCACCGCATGAAGACCACTAAACCTCTTGCACTTGCCGCCGCTGTCGCGTTGTCCTGTACGTTGACCATTGTACCACCGGCCCACGCCCAGGCTGTGGATTGGACCAGCCCGACTCTGGTCGACGCTCGGGCCAATATGTTTTTCCCGGGCCTGAATTATGTGACTTTCCAGCATTTCGATCAGCTGTTTTCTTCACGCACTGTAGCGGCGGGTGGTGCAGCCTGGACATTGCCTTACCGTTCTCAACCATTGGTCGGTCCCTTCGTATTTGAAGGGGAGGAGCATGGTTTGGAAGCCTTTCTGGAGCACACCCGCACCAATGCTCTTTTGGTTATCAAAGACGGTGCCATTGTGCACGAGCAGTATCGAAACAGCATGACACCAGCCAGTCGTCATACGGTGTTTTCCATGTCCAAATCGATTATTGCCACACTGATGGGTATTGCTCTGGAAGAGGGAGCCATCCGCAGCCTGGATGACAAGGTAACGGATTATCTGCCGTCCATGGCCGGATCAGGATACGATGATGTGACGCTGGAAAATGTGCTGCGCATGCGTTCCGGTGTTAACTGGGAAGAACGCTATGAATTCGGTAGCGATACCCAACTGACCGAGGTACACGATAACGCCTTGGTTGCCTATCGTTATCGTTGGTGCGATTACGCCGAACGCTCCGAACCAGGCCTGGCTCCGGGTGAGCAGTTCAATTATTCGACCTTGGATACCAGTATTCTGGGCTGCGTGTTAGCCAAGGCGACCGGCTCCACGGTCGCGGATTACATGGCCGATAAGCTTTGGCAACCCGCTGGAATGGAGTCTCCCGGGTATTGGATCATGGACGGCCCCGAACCCGTTGGGGATGAGTTCTATGGTGCAGGCTTCAATGCCACGCTGAGAGACTTGGGCCGATTCGGACTGTTGATGCTGAACAAGGGTGTGGCGAACGGCCGCCAAGTCGTACCTTCAGACTGGGTGCAGGCTTCTACCGTACCCGATGCCGGCTTTGAACCAACCGAACCTGGATCACCTTTCGGGTATCAATACCAATGGTGGACACTGACGGACAGCAATGCCTATGCGGCCATCGGGCTGTTCAACCAGTTCATTTATGTCGATCCGGACCGCCAGGTGGTTATCGTGAAACTGAGCTATCCGCAAAGTCCTCTCGGGTGGGAAACCCCGAATATCGAGTTTTTCAAACAGGTGGCCGCTCAGCTCTGAACGCAGTGTTCCAATCCGGGCCTTTGACAGACCAAAGTGCCCGGCGTTATAGGTGACTCCATGGCCCGGGCGGTAAAGCCGCCCAGGCCAATAATAACAGGCCGGTTTTCTGACACCGCGCCCCGCGTCGAGGAGCCACCGTTATGAGTCTGACTGAATGTCAGTTGCACACCTTCAGCCGATCTGTGCTTGCGCTCACAGAGCCGTCCCAAAAGCTCGACCCGGATCGGTGGTTGATGAAAGCCGTCTCAGCCATTAAAGCGTTTATTCCATTCGATTCGGCGTGGTGGGGCCAAGTGGAAACCAGAGGGTCCACCGGGTGGGCGAAAAATGTGATGCATGGCAGTCTGGGTCTGAGGGAGGGGTTCGCGCACGAGTGGAACGCTATCGCCGGATGCGATGACTTTGCCCGCGCCTCCATCGACCAACTGGGTAAGCCGGTCATTCACAACGGTTCCGAGCAGGATGCAATGACCGAACCCGCACCGCTGGTTGCCTTCAGCCATCGCCACGGTCTATTCCACTGCCTTGCCATCACCCTGATGTTCCCGTCCAGCGGACTGCTGTTTTTTATTTCGCTCTATCGGGACAAGCCTCAATCGAGGTTCACTGAAACAGAGGCCGTTTTGCTGGAGGAGTACAGTACCCACCTGTTGAACGGCTGGACACAGTGCCTGCAACAGGTAAACCAGGGCCAATTCCCGCACCAATGGGAACGCGTCGCACTGACGGATACAACAGGGCGGGTGTTGTATATTGGAAAACAATTAAGTCGCGTTTTGGACGAACATTATGAGGATTGGCAGGGCACTTTTCTGCCTAAACCCTTGACGGAAACACTTGCCGCACCGAGTCGCCCAAACCTAAGGCGTCATCGCGTCGGAGTGACGGTTCAGCCTTGCGGTAAGTTGGCGTCGCTGATTCTCAGCGGCGCGAAGGATCACCGGCTTTCCCCGCGAGAATTCAGTGCTGCGCAATTGTATGCCGAAGGGCAGTCCTACAAGGAAGTGGCTCGAGCGCTGGGGGTAACCCCGGCCACAGTTCGAACCTACCTGAGGCAGGCCTATGGTCAACTGGGGGTGGGAAATAAAGTGGCGCTGGCGAAAGCCTTGAACCGCATGGGCGCCAGCGCAGAAATATGATCACTTTCACGAAAGGCACGGCCCGGGAGCTGCCTCCCCGGGCCGTGGTGAGTTCATTGGGGCTGCAACGAACTCTCGAAGTATTCGTACGGCAATAACACCATCGGCTGGCCGCGTTGCGTGGCCAGGTGTTGCAGATATTGCTGACGGTATGGGCCGGTGGTGAACAATGCCGAAGCTCTGTCGTCGGAATCGATCATATATAGCAGGTCGTCCCAGGAGGAAATACTGGCTTTGGGGTATTCTTCCAGCACCACCTTGTCGCGCGCGGTCAGTCCGGCCTGTTCCCTCGCGGCGTCGATGGCGTCGGTCAGGCTGCCGAGTTCGTCGATCAGCCCCAGCTCAAGCGCCTGACTGCCGCTGTAGATTCTGCCCGCCGCCAACTCACGCATGTCCGCTTCCGTCATGTTGCGTGCTTCGGCCGCTTGGTTGACGAACTCATCATACCAATCGTCGATACGACGCATGATACCGGCCCGCTCTTCGGGGGTCAGTTCCCGGTGGGGCAATGAAATTCCGAAGGGTAACCCGATGCCGGCGTTGATGTCGGCCGAATCGCCCCGGCTGACGAAATCGCTGTTCAGGTTGAGTTTATTGCCGAGGCCGGTGTCCCACAGCCGTACGCTGGTGACGCCAATGCTGCCGGTCACGGTGTTGGGCGCGGCGATGAGTGTGCCTGCATACATGGAGACCCAATATCCGCCGGATGTGGCCAAGTTGCCCATCGATACCACCACGGGTTTTTCAGCCTGGGTTTTCTTCACTTCCTGAGCCAGGAGATCGGCCGCCAGAATATCGCCTCCGGGAGAGTCGACTCGCAGCACCACCGCTTTAATGTTTTCGTCTTCGCGCAATTCCCGCAGGGTTTTGGCCAGCTCCCGCGTGTTCATAGCGGTGTCGGTAGCTGTCATGCCGGTGGCGTACATAACAGCGATCCGGTGGGCCGGGCCCCATTTATGGTCGCTCGCAACTTGCATCAAGCGCAGGCCGTCCGGCTCCAGGGTCTCGCGTTTGCCGCCGGCGATGTCTTCCAGGGTGTCTTCGAGGTCTGAATAACGTCCCAATCTGTCGACGACTCCGGCCTGTTGCAGATCACGGGGCGACAAGTAAATACCCCGGTCGATCAGGTCATTGAAGGTGGATGACGAAAGATTACGGCCGCTGTCCATAGAGCTTTGCCAGAGGCTGTAAAAATCGTCGATAAGCGCCTGGCGTTGCTCGCGGTCTGCGGATGACATATCGCTGCGCGAGAGGCTTTCAAAGGCTGTTTTGTATTCCAGGTTGCGCAGCTCTTCCACGCCGACTCCCCAGTGGTCCAACAGCTCACCGAGATAGGTTGTTCCGGATACAAAACCGGGAATGGATAGGGTGCCTGCCGGGTCCATAATGACTTCATCAGCGGCGGAGGTGAGCAACCACTCGGTCATACCGCCGTTTTCGAGATACATCACCACCCGCTTGTCGGACGCACGGAATTTATCCAGCGCGGTTTTTATTTCCCAGGCCATGGTGGGCGGAATCTTCATTTGGGCTGTGTTGACGACGATGCCTTCAATTGAGTCGTCGATGCGGGCGGCTTCGATATAACGCAGCGTATCCAACAACGACTGACGGCGGTCGAAAATGCCGAGTGTCTGATACGACATGGGTTTGTCGAAAGCCAGGTCCATATAGTCCTCACCCTTGGGTGCCCAGGCATCGAATACGTTACGGTCCCAGGCGCCCACGCGAAGCCCGTAGGACTGATAGGTATCACCCTCGTCCGGTTGGTGTGATTGGGCGCTGAACCCTGTATGACCAAGGCTGATTTGCACACCCGCCGTTACCGTGCCGGTATCGAAATAACGGCCCGTCAGGCGCACACCGGGCATCACCTCGGAAGCGCCCCCGACGGACCAGTTGCCATCGGAGAACTCCTGATCGTTACCAATGGCGTAATCGGCGAAAACCGTGAAGGCAGGGGTGCCGAACGGACGCACGGAGAGATCGACAACGCCTTCGTAATAGTCGGCATCCGTGGCGATGGTGCCAGTCAGCCCGAGGGAGGTGTAGCGGTTGGGGCGGGTCAGAGTACCCAGTGTGAAATGCGTTCGCAGATCCTGAGCTTCGGTATCACCCCTGTACCAACCAATGGAAAAACCGGCGGAGGCATCGTCGCTACCGCCACCGAACGAGAGCTTATAGTCACTGACGTGACCGCTGCCTCGATTGTCCCGCCCGAAACTGAAGCTGACGCCGGGAGCGGCGAAAATGGCCTGCCAGCGTTGATCATCGTAGAGGAATTCATCGCTGGTCCAGTTCAGGGTGACATCGCCCCCTTGAAGGTGATGCAAGCCGGCGGGGTTGTCGTACCCATAGAGCCCGAAGCGCATGGCACCGGGCGATGTCATCGAAAATTCGTTTTGCTGGTAGTAACGCTTGAAGCCGATATCTTCGGCCTGTGCCACAGCGACGGGCAGCAGAAGCGCAATATAAAACGGGACGCGAGGAGTCATGATGTCGATCCTTTAACGGGTATGCCCTTTAAAAACGGGTTATGGCTGCCAGAAGCGTATAAGAAGTGACCACCCCTGGCCCGGGTCAGAAGTAACGAAGAAAAAAGGGAGCATCAGACAGTGGCATGAAAGCGGCCAATCGCTATAAAGTGGGGGAAGCCGACAATTGGGTGGCGATGAAGACCGGCAGGACGACCGCCCATAATCCCTATTGCCCGGAGTAGGCCATGAAAGCCATTGTATACCGAAGCTACGGTAAGCCAGACGTTCTTCGAGTAGAGAAAGTGGACAAACCCACGCCGAAAGATAACGAAGTGTGCATTCAGGTGCATGCCGCCGAGGCTACCAAAGCCGATTGCGAGCTGCGAAGCTTTCGGTTCGCGGTGAACTGGTTTTGGCTTCCGTTGCGATTGGTGATGGGCCCGTTCAAACCCAGAAACCCGATTCTGGGCGGGTATTTTTCAGGAGTGGTCGAGTCGATAGGCGAATCCGTAACCGCATTCAAACCCGGCGACCGAGTGTTTGGTTCTTCACAATTTCGAATGGGCGCTTATGGTGAATATGTTTGCCTTCCGCAAACCTATACGTTGACGATGGCGCCCCGGGCAATTCCATTGGCGGAAGCGGCCGCTGTGCCTCTGGGTGGGCTTAATGCGCTTCATTTCATGAGAAAAGCATCCCTTCAGCGGGGTGAGAAGGTATTGATCAACGGAGCCGGGGGCAGCATCGGCACCTTCGCCGTACAAATCGCCAAGGCTCAGGGGGCCGAAGTCACGGCGGTTGACAGCCCGGCCAAGGAAGCCATGCTGCGCGGGATCGGCATTGATTACTTTATCGATTACACCCGTGAAAACTTCACCGAGAACGGTCAAACCTATGATGTGATTTTCAACATGGTGGCGAAAACCTCCTATTCGGCCTGCGTTCGCTCGCTGAAGAAAGGGGGGCGCTATTTAATGGGGAATCCGCGTTTGAGCGACATGCTGCGGTCGGCCTTTACCTCCCGTTTTACCAATAAAACCGCGAGCGCGGCGATTGCGGGAGAGACAATCGAGGAATTGAATACTCTCAGGGAAATGATTGATGCCGGGCAGATCAAACCAGTAATCGATAGGGTCTATCCGATGGAGCAAGCAGCCGAGGCGCACCGACGGGTGGAGACGGAGCAGCGGCTGGGCATGGTACTTATTGCAGTGCATTCGTCGGTCAGCACCACTGAATAAGACCCTCTTCCATGTTCCTCGGGTGTTCTACCAAAGTGGAAAGTAGGTTATATAGGGGGTTCTTACCACTTTTGAGAGCAGGTTCTTGAGTGTCTGGATAGTATTTCCCCCTCCATGCCACTAAAATCCCTCCAACTTCCTTAACGCAGAACATTTCTATGGGTCGGGCATACCAAAACCGTAAAGAATCCATGGCCAAAACCTCCGATATGAAGGCCAAGGTATACAGTCGTTACAGCCGTGAAATCTATATGTGCGCCAAAACCGGGGGCACAGAGCCGACCGGCAACCTGGCTCTGGCATCGTTGCTAGAGCGGGCCAAGAAAGACCAGGTGCCGGCCCACGTGATTGACAAAGCACTGACCAAAGCGGCTGGCGGCGGCGGGGAAGACTTTGCTGTGGCCCGATACGAGGGTTTTGGCCCGGCCAACACGCTGATCATTGTCGATTGCCTGACCGATAACCCCAACCGCACCTACGGCGATGTCCGCACCTGCTTCAACAAGGCCAAAGCCAAACTGGGCGCGGCCGGTGCGGTCAGCCATCTATTCGACCACTGTGCTATTTTCGCCTTTGACGGTAGCGACGAAGAAGCGGTGCTGGAGGCTTTGATGGAGGCGGATGTCGACGTGACTGACATCGAAGTGGACAATGGCAAAGTCACGGTGTTCGCACCCCATACGGAGTTCGCCAACTGCCGTAACGCCTTGAAAGCAGCCTTCCCGGACATCAGCTTTGATGTGGAGGAAACCCAGTTCGTGCCGCAAATGACTACCGAGGTCAGCGCGGAAGAAGGGGAGCAGTTGGATAAACTGGTCGACCTTCTGAATTTCCTGGATGATGTCCAGCACGTCTACCACAACGCTGAATACCCCTCCTGACAACCCCCTACGCCCTGGTACGATCGGGGCGTAATATCACTGCCCGCGATTGTTGCTTATACTCTGGCTGTATCCTCAACCCGGGAAGGGTGAATTGGTGAAAGTCATTGTCGTGGAAGCCCATCGTTCCAATTACCCGAACCCTATTCACTTTAAAACAGGTGATGTACTTCGGCTGGGAAGGGTGGATACAGAATTTCCGGACTGGGTTCGAACCACCACGGTAGATGGCAATGAGGGTTGGGCGCCCATGCAATATGTTCATATCAGCGAGAGTGACCCGAGCCGGGGCACGGCGCTTTTCGATTACACGGCCTTCGAACTCAATACGGAGGTGGGTGAGGTACTCGTGGTAATACGTGAACTGAACGAGTGGTATTGGGTTGAGAACACTTCAGGCGTGGAAGGGTGGGTACCCGCCAACACAACGAATAAATTTCCTGAGTAATGGGTTAACTTGCAAAGTAGAAGGAGAACGATGCAATGGTTAGTATTGAGTTTTTGATAACCTCGTTGGTCGTAGTGCTGATTCCCGGTACTGGCGTGTTGTATACCATTTCCACCGGCCTGTTTCAGGGTGGACGGGCGAGCCTGTACGCGGCGCTTGGCTGTACCCTGGGTATTGTGCCTTCGTTGATGGCCAGCGTATTAGGGTTGTCCGCCCTTATGCATTCCAGTGCGCTGGTGTTTCAGATCGTCAAGTTTGCTGGAGTGGCCTATCTGTTGTATCTGGCCTGGTCAATGTGGAAGCAAACCGGTCGCCTGGTGCTGGAAGAAAACCGGTCACCTATGAATGGTTACCGTACAATGATTCGGGGCGTGCTGATCAACACTCTGAATCCGAAGCTGACTCTCTTCTTCCTCGCTTTCCTACCGCAATTCGTCCCAGCCCAGGTTGACGCGCCTTTGATGGCGATGCTGGTGCTGGGTGGTGTTTTCATGGTCATGACGCTGGTCGTATTCATGCTGTATGGAATGCTCGCTCACTACACCCGGCATTATGTGGTGGAATCACCCCGTGTCGCTCACTACATGCAGCGCACTTTCGCCGGTATATTTGCCCTGTTGGGTGCCAAACTAGCGTTTGCGGAACGGTAACCATGAAGTTCGACATCTATGGTAAGAAAGTGCTCGAAGTCGTTCGCTGTGACGGTGTTTGGTTAACCTTTTATCTGGGGAATGCCGGTGTGAAGCGCGTAGCGGATGACATTCATATCCCGCCGGAGGTGGAAGAGGGCGAACTTGAAAGTTACATCGACGATCTTTTTCATGAGTATGCGACCAGAGCCGACCAGCAAGTCAGGCGGCTGTAACGCGGAGCGTAGCCCTGAAATTCTTGGTGCCGTAATCAATCATCGCCTGGGTAACACCCAGAGCATGCTGGATCGATGAGGGGTTAAAGCCAAACGGCTGAAGAATGCATCCATCGCTTTATTCAAATTCTTATCTGATAGTGCTTTGTGATTAAAAGTACTTGACAGTTTTTCGTCATGCTTGGATGATGCCCCGATGATAGACAATTCGAGATCAAGCCGTCCGGCAATGCTCCATGAGCACGCGGCGGACAACCTACGCTACATCCGCGAAACCATGGAAGCCGCCACTGGCTTCACCGGGCTTTCGGGCCTGGGTTATGGGGTGGTCGGTGCATCAGCCCTGCTGGCGGCGTGGGCTGCGCAGATGCAGACCACCTATCGCGACTGGCTCGCGGTATGGGCCTGCGAATTCGTATTGGCGAGCCTGATTGGCCTGTGGTTTATGCGTCGGAAGGTGGTCCGCGAGGGTGGGGCGCTATGGTCTCGGTCTGCCCGCAAACTGCTGTTGGCATTCGCACCTCCGATGGCGGCAGGTGGCATGCTCACCTTGGTATTGTATCCCATCATCGGAGCGGCTCTGATGCAGGGGCTGTGGTTGATGCTGTATGGGGCTAGTGTGATAACGGGTGGCTTGTTTTCAATTCGAATCGTCCCCCTAATGGGGGCGGCTTTTATGGTGCTCGGCGTGGTGGCATTGGTGTTTCCAGCCAGTGCTGCCTGGATGATGGCTCTGGGATTCGGCGGGCTTCACCTGCTGTTCGGTTTGCTTATCTGGAGGAAACACGGTGGCTAAAGCGGCTGTTAAAAAGAGCGAACGTTCAGCAAAGACCGGGATGGCCAAGGCGGCAGTAACCAAAGCACCCACCGGCACCGAGTTGGATGGTCTTATCCATGATCGCGTTCGTTTGGGTATATTGAGTGTTTTGGCGGTGGAGACCAGCCTGAGCTTCAGCGACTTGAAGAAAACGCTGAAGGTGACGGACGGGAATCTGAGTGTGCACGCGCGCAAACTGGAGGAAGCAGGCTATATTTCATGCCGCAAGCGATTCGAAGGGCGGATGCCACGGACCGATTACAGGCTAACGGCGAAAGGTAAAACCGCTTTGCAGAAGTATTTGGCCCATATGGAGGCGATTATCAGCCACGTTAAACAGGGCTGATATTTTTTTGTTTATAAACTTTGTAATGCAAAGTTCTTTTTAGGAGGTTTGCCATGGAAAACAGTATTCCGGTGAAAAGAGAATGGAGCTTGAAGCAGGAGGTGTTGCTGCTTGGCTTCATGGTAGGAGTCATCGCCGAACGTAGCCTTTGGCTTGGAATAGCAGGCCCCGGGCTGGTGCTCACCGTTGGGGCCTTGGCGTTCGCTTCGGTGTGGATCGCTTCGCGTACCGGCCTTTCTTGGCGTAAAACGGTGGTGTCCTGGTCCGCTCTTGCCGTAGTCGCCTCAGTCGCCACGCTGTTCAGGGCCTCTGTGGCATTGCAGTTGACGTTCATGCTGATGATCCTGCTGACGGGCTCCATGCTGCTGATGCGTATATGGGGAGCAAGGCCCGGGCGGTCTTTCATGTTGGATCATATCTTTGCGTTTGCGCTATTGCCGTTTAAGGCATTGGCGGGAATCAGCTTGCTCAGCCAACTGCGCATACCCCTGGGTGGTGCTTCGAAATGGGGAATGGCGCTGGTGCGTGGTTTTTTGTTGGCGGCTCCGCTGGTGTTGATTCTTGGCGTACTCTTCGCCTCGGCCGACGCTGCGTTTGGTCGATTGGTTGACGATGTCGGGACTGTTTTTTCCCCTGATCTGATCCGGCATCTTTTTCTTACCCTGGCTTTCGGCTGTGCGGCGGCTGGGTTGTTATTGGCGCTGACACAGACGGAACAAGCTAACCCGTTGCGTGAACTTGAGTTTCCAAAATTCGGTGCCACCGAAACGTTGATTGTGATGGGCTCGCTGGTGGGGTTGTTTGTCTGTTTCGTGATGTTGCAGCTCAGTTACCTGTTTGGCGGGCGCGAAACCATTGAGGCGGTCTCCGGCTTAAGCTTGGCCGAGTATGCCCGAAGGGGATTCTTCGAATTGTTAGCGACAGCGATGCTTAGCCTGGCGGTATTGTTGGTCGGCAATGCGGTGAGCCTCAGTCAGTCCTGGTTTCGTCTGCTTGCGGGGTTGTTGATTGGTTGCGTGTTGGTGATATTGGTCTCGGCCGTACAGCGCTTGTGGCTTTATATCGATGAATTTGGGCTCTCGCTGGACCGGTTCAATGCGTTGGCTGTCATGGCCTGGGTTGCCGTTATGTTGCTCTGGTTCGCGGTAACAACGCTTCGGGGGCGAACCGAGCGATTTCCTGGTGGGGCTCTGTTTTCGGGTATTGCAATAGCATTCGCTATGCTGTTGGTTAATCCTCCTGCCTTGGTTGCTCGTGTGAATATCGAGCGTTCTATTCAGCGGGATGTTGAATTGGATAATTATCATTTATTGGGGCTGGGGGCGGATGCCGTTCCGGTTCTGCTGGATAGTTTGCAGGATATCTCCGCAGGTTCCCGCTGCTTTCTGGCCAATGCATTAATCCTTCGCTGGGGGCCGGCCTCCCAGGAGGCGCGGAAAGGTGCGGAAGCCGGATGGCGAGGCTGGAACCTGGCGCGAGCCCGGGCGATACGTGAGGTTGCCGCCAGGCAATCTGAACTGGAAGCGCAGTCGGCCGGGTGCGCGATTCGCTGAGTTTTCGTCTCAGCCGCTCGCTCGTCCCTGGGTAAATCTGATAAGTTAACGGGCATCTACTTGAACCGTGCCCAGCGATGATTCACACCCTTGCCATTGCCAACTACCGCTCCATCAGACATCTGGTGTTACCGTTGGACCAACTGAACCTCGTGACCGGGGCGAACGGCAGCGGCAAGTCCAACCTCTACCGAGGGTTACGACTACTGTGCGAGGTGGCTCAGGGCAACGCCATTCAGGCCCTGGCTCTTGAAGGCGGACTTGAATCGGTGCTCTGGGCGGGACCGGAGAGTTTTTCGAAGGCCGTCAAAGAGGGCGCGCTCCCTGTGCAAGGCGGTCCGCGTCGTGATCCGGTGGCGTTGAAACTCGGCTTTTCGACAGATACCTTGGCTTACTCCATCGAGTTCGGCATGCCGACGCCTGTGCCCAGAACCATGTTTGGGCAGGATCCGGAAATCAAGCGGGAGTCTATCTGGTTCGGCGGCTCCTGGAATGAAAGGCGAGCTGTTGTCGAGCGCAGTGGCCCCTTGGTGAAAGCCAGAGACGACGCGGGTCATTGGCAGGTGGTCGAACAACACTTGCCCACCTTCGACAGCCTGCTTAGTCGTTTGGCGGACCCGAAAATAGCGCCGGAAGCCTTGATGCTCCGTGAGGAACTCAGATCCTGGCGTTTTTATGATCACTTTCGGTGTGATGCCGCATCTCCAGCCCGTCAACCCCAGATCGCTGTACGCACCCCCATTCTAAGCAACGAGGGGCAGGATCTCCCGGCCGCCTGGCGGACCATTGTCGAGATTGGCGACGCGGACGGACTGGCGGTCGCCGTGAATGACGCTTTTCCCGGCGCGGAGGTGTCGGTTGTATCCAAAGGTGGGCGTTTCGAATTATTGTTCCATCAACCCGGTTTATTGCGCCCATTGACCCAAGCGGAACTTTCGGATGGAACCTTGAGATACCTGTTATTGATCGCGGCGTTAATGACCTCTCGGCCACCGCCATTGATGGTGCTGAATGAGCCCGAAACCAGTTTACACCCAGATTTATTGCCTCCACTCGGCCGATTAATGCGAAAATACGCCGAGGAAAACCAGCTCTGGGTAGTTTCCCACGCTCCCTCTCTGCAAGAGGTTTTAAGGGCTGAAAATGGCACGAATCATATATTATTGGACAAAGAACTGAGCGAAACCTTCGCACAAGGACAGGACCTGTTGAATGCGCCTGTCTGGAATTGGCCCAGACGTTGAGTCATGGCATTGGTAAAGCGTTTTCTTTCCTTAACCGCATGAGCATTCAATAAGATGAATCCCTATTTAGCGTCTTCCGAATACATTGATTGGGACCACCCCTCCATAAAGGCACAGGCGGCGGAACTGGCGGGCGGTTGCGAGAGTCCGGAGCAAATTGCTGAACGATGCTTCGTGTTTGTGCGCGACCAGATTCGGCACAGTTGGGATCACAAGCAAAACCCGGTCACCTGCAAAGCCTCGGATGTGCTGCGGCATGCAACGGGCTACTGTTACGCCAAAAGCCATTTGCTGGCTGCCCTGCTTCGCGCTAACAGTATTCCTGCCGGGCTGTGTTACCAACGCTTAACCATCTCAGGTGATCAACCGCCGTTTTGCCTGCATGGTTTGAATGCTGTTTATTTGGAGCCCTATGGTTGGTATCGGGTGGATGCGCGTGGCAATAAGGCGGGCGTCACTGCCGAGTTTTGCCCTCCCATTGAAAAGCTGGCGTTTCCCATTTTGACGGAAGGAGAGGCCGATCTTCCTGAAGTGTGGGCGGAGCCTTTACCCGTAGTGGTTAATGCACTGGAAAATGGGGAAACCTATGAAGAGGTGGCCGACAACCTGCCGGATGTTTATGTCTTTGGTCACTTGTTGCGCTCGCCATGATCGCGCCGGAATCCCTTGCTGAGTTTTTTAGTGGCGTATTACGACCGGCCGGGGCTGAGCTGTCAGACCCTGGCGAGCTGGTCGAGTGGCTGACGCTAAAGGAATACAAGGCAAAAACACCCCTTGTTCAGGCCGGGCAACCATGGCGGCGTTTATTCTATGTGGAGCGTGGTCTGGTGCGTTTGTTTTATTCCGATAAAGACGGCCGGGAGTTTAACAAAGGTTTCTTTACCGAAGGCCATTGTATGTGGCCAGTCGCTCCGCGTGATCGATATTTCGGCGTGCTATTTCATATTGAAACGATTGAAGAGAGCCATTTAATCGAGTGGGATGTTGACCGCATGGAGGCGTACCTCGATACCAAGGGGTATTGGCAGGCATTTTCTTTATACTACGCGCAAGCGTTACTCGAAACCAAATTCCAGCGCGAGCACGATCTGTTAACGCTGAGTGCGAAAGAACACTACCAACAACTGTGCAGAGCCAGGCCAGACTGGGTTTCGCGAATTCCAGATTACCATTTGGCGTCTTACCTGGGTGTTACCAGTGTTCAGCTCTCTCGACTGAAAAGAGGTCTTAACTGACGTGGTCAAGCAGATATTACCAACCCAGTTAAGCTACTTTCTGTAGGCT